>VGDH01000217.1 GCA_016869835.1 Alphaproteobacteria bacterium | reverse complement strand
ACGACGTTGGGGTTGCCATTGCGATTGCGGGACCCGGGCTGGAAGTCCACGAGATTGTTGCGGAAGGAGTGCTCCTTGCTCTCGTCGATGTAGCGCAGGCCCGCGATGCCGGTCCACATCTCGGTGAAGTCGTATTCCACCTGCCCGAAGAGCGACATGCTGTCCGTTTTGGTGGTGTAGGGGTTGTCGTTACCGAGGAACGTTCCATCACCTTCGGCTACGGGGCCGAAGGCGCCGGCGGCAGAGTCAACCAGCGGCCCGGGAAGCCCGAAGATCGGATTGATGAACGCGGTGGTCAGCGGAGTCTCCGCACCATTGGCATCATTCACTTCGATGTCGAGGTAGTAGAACCCAGTGACCCAGCGGAAGGCATTCATGTCGCCGTTGAGCCGCAGCTCCTGCGAGAACTGCTCGGCGTCCGTGGACAGGAAGAAGTTGAAATCCGGCGTGGGGCCGGCATCCGAATCTTCCGCGTAATCACGCTTGATGCTCTGGAAATCCGTGATGGAGGTGAACTTCAGGACATCGTTGATATCCCACTTGAAGGTGCCGCTCACCCCGTAGGTTTCCATGTCCTGATGCCCGAAGCGGTCGTAATCCCCGGCAAACACGTCGCCATCGTTGTCGACATAGTTATTCAGGAGGGCGTTGGGCACGCCCGGGGTGAGGATGCCGTTGCCGTTATTGTTGGGATCGGCCACGGTGGTCACATTCTCGAAAAATCCAGTGCGAATCTGCTGCAAGGCGCCACGCGCGTTGACCAGCAGTTCGGTATCGTCGGTCGGCATGAACAACAGCTGCACGCGGCCCGCGTAGTCATTGGCGTTGTTGATGTCGTCGTCCAGCAGCCGGTTTTCGACATAGCCATCGTTATGGTGCGTGGCGACGGAGACGCGCCCGAACACCTTGTCGGTAATCGCGCCACCAAAAGCGCCTTCGAACTTGGCTTGGCCGTATTCACCGCCGGTGGCCTGCGCATAGCCGCCCGTTTCCGCGGTGGGCTTGGCCGTCACGTAATGGGCGAGACCGCCGGTGGCATTGCGCCCGAACAAGGTGCCCTGCGGGCCACGGAGGATTTCCACGCGCTCCAGATCGAACAACTGGAAACCCGCGCTGGACATCTGGCTGAGGTACACCTCATCCACATAGACCGAGACCGGGCTTTCCTGATTGCTCACGAAATCGTTCTGCGCCACACCGCGGATGGAGATGGCGTAGTTGGCAACGCCGTTGGGCTGGATGGTGCTCACGCCGGGGGCGAGTGCCGTCACTTCCTGGGCATTGGTGTAGCCGAGCTGCTGCAGCTGCTTGCCGGTGAAGGCCGACACCGAAATACCGACATCCTGCACGTTCTGTTCGCGCTTCTGGGCGGTGGTGACCACCTCTTCCAGCACTGCGGCCTGGCCGGTGCCCGTGGCGGCTGCCAGCACGCCGATTGGCAACAAGTGTTTTTTCATCGCACGCTACCCCTTGGTCATGAGTTGAAAGCATCGTTCATCAGTGCCATGCGCCCGCCGCGGCCTCAGCCCGGGGCGTCCATGGCTTCCAGAATCTTGTCCTGCTTGATTGGCGCCGCATCCGGCA
>VGDH01000216.1 GCA_016869835.1 Alphaproteobacteria bacterium | reverse complement strand
AGTCATTGCCAGCACCGCTGTAGTCCAGCGCCTTGTCCATCTTGAACTTGCCGGCGGCGCGCGCCTGGGTCTTCTGCTTGTCCATCGCGGCCGCAAAGCCCGCTTCATCCACCTTGACCCCGCGCTCACGACAGACATCGTTGGTCAGGTCAAGCGGAAAGCCGTAGGTGTCGTGCAACTTGAAGGCCACCTCGCCAGGCAAGAGCTTGACCCCGCCATCCAGGCTTGCATCGAGGATCTGCATGCCGTTTTCAAGGGTCTCATAAAACCGCTCTTCTTCGGCCTTGAGCACGTCCATCACCCGGTCGGCGTTGTCGCGCAGACTGGGGTAGGCCGCGCCCATCAGCCGCACCAGTTTGGGCACCAGCTTGTGGAAGAACGGCGCCTTGCGGCCGAGCTTGTAGCCGTGACGAATGGCGCGGCGCACGATGCGGCGCTGAACGTAGCCGCGGCCCTCGTTGCTCGGGATCACGCCATCGGCCACCAGGAAGGCGGTGGCGCGCAGATGATCGGCAATCACGCGCAGGCTGGGGCTGTTCAGGTCGGCGCAGCCGGTCTCATGGGCCGCAGCCTTGATCAGGGTGTCGAACAGGTCAATTTCGTAATTGCTGTGCACATGCTGCAAGATGGCGGCCAGACGCTCCAGCCCCATACCGGTGTCCACGCAGGGGGCAGGCAGCGGGGTCACCGAGCCGTCTTCATGCATCTCGAACTGCATGAACACGTTGTTCCAGATCTCGATGAAACGGTCGCCGTCTTCCTCCGGGCTGCCCGGGGGGCCGCCGGGGATATGCGGGCCGTGGTCGTAAAAGATTTCCGAGCAAGGGCCACACGGGCCGGTGTCGGCCATCATCCAGAAGTTGTCGCTCTTGTAGCGCCCGCCCTTGTTGTCGCCGATGCGGATCACGCGGTCGGCGGGCAGGCCGATCTCCTTCGTCCAAATATCGTAAGCCTCGTCGTCTTCCTGATAGACGGTGGCCAGCAGGCGGTCTTTGGGCAGCTTGTAAACCTCAGTCAGGAGTTCCCAAGCCCATTTAAGCGATTCACGCTTGAAATAGTCGCCAAAACTCCAGTTGCCCAGCATCTCGAAGAAGGTGTGGTGACGCGCCGTGTAGCCCACATTCTCCAGGTCGTTGTGCTTGCCACCGGCGCGCAGGCAGGCCTGCACCGAGGCCGCGCGCACATAAGAGCGCTTGTCGCTACCCAGAAATACATCCTTGAACTGCACCATGCCGGAGTTGGTGAACATCAGCGTCGGGTCGTTACCGGGCACCAGGGGGCTGGACGCCACCACCGTGTGGCCGCGCTTGGCAAAAAAGTCCAGAAAGGATTTGCGAATGTCGGCAACACTCATGACAGACTGGGACATGGCGGTATCTCTTGAAAACACGAGGAGGACGGCCGCTGCAAGCAGGGTGGCGAGCGGCAAACCACAGATTATCGCCGCGAGGGCGCGGCTCCTACAGTCCCAAACAAGGCCGGTACTTGCAGGCGGCGGGGGTGGGAGCGCCGCCCTCGGCGCGATTGGGCGCCAAATGCACCCCTGGTGTCGAGCGCAAGCCCTATCGCCGCGGGGGCGCGGCTCCTACAGTCCCAA
>VGDH01000215.1 GCA_016869835.1 Alphaproteobacteria bacterium | reverse complement strand
CAAATGGCCCCCCACCTTCGGCTGCATCGGCGGATAGGGCAGATCGCGCGGGCTGTCCTCCTCGGCAATCACCCCAAGCTTGACGAGCCCCTTGACGACCGAAGCCCCGGAGCCCGCCTCTTCGGCCAATTCCCCCAAGGTGACCGGCGCATGGCCGAACCGCCGCAAAGCCTCCACCACCCGGAACCGCGCCTCAGACATCTGGTTCGGCACCGGGCCCGCCAGCCGGTAAACCTTGCGCATCGACACAGCATCGCCAAGCCCCGGCGCGCGGGTGGCAAGGCGCAACATGGCCGCCAAGGGCGTTAGCGTGTAATCGGCCGCGCGGGTCAGAAAGGCCCGCAACTCCGCCCGCATCGGCGCGGCCTCGAGCACCCGATGCACAGCCCGGATGCGGGCAGGGTCAAACGACCCCTCCCCCGGCCCCCAGACCACGCCCAGCACCCGGCGCGGGCCCAGCGGCACCTCGACGAAATCCCCATCGCCACAGCCGCCCTCGGGTGCCTTGTAGTCAAGAACCCGGCCAAGGGGCCCTGTCGTCAGAACCCCCACCAGATCGCCCGGCGCATATGTTCGGTCCGCTGCCATCTGCCCTTTGCCTTGCCCCCCATATGGGGTAAACCGCACCCCAAGCACCCGCAACCCATTCCGAAAGGACGCCGCCCATGAAATTCTTTGTCGATACCGCCGATGTGGACGCCATCCGCGAGCTGCATGACCTTGGCATGGTGGACGGCGTCACCACCAACCCCTCGCTGATCCTGAAATCGGGCCGCGACATCATCGAAGTGACGAAGGAGATCTGTTCCTTTGTCGAAGGCCCGGTTTCGGCCGAAGTGGTCGCCCTGACTGCCGACGAAATGATCGCCGAAGGCCGCAAGCTGGCCGAGATTGCCCCCAATATCGCGGTCAAGGTGCCGCTGACCTGGGACGGGCTGAAATGCTGCAAGGTCCTGTCCGGCGAAGGCAAGATGGTGAACGTGACCCTGTGTTTCAGCGCCAATCAGGCCCTGATCGCCGCCAAGGCCGGCGCCACCTTCATCTCGCCCTTCATCGGGCGTCTGGATGACATCAACCTTGACGGGCTGGAACTGATCTCGGACATCCGTCAGGTCTATGACAACTACGGCTTCGACACCCAGATCCTTGCGGCCTCGATCCGCACCGCAAACCACGTCACCCAATGCGCGCTCATCGGCGCCGACGTGATGACCGCGCCCCCCGCCGTCATCAAGGGTCTGGCAAACCATGTGCTCACCGATAAAGGGCTCGAACAGTTCATGAAGGACTGGGCCAAGACCGGCCAGAAAATCCTGTAACTGCAGCACGCTCCCCAAATCGCGGATGCCTCCGGCGGGGGTATATGTGTGAGTTCATACAACGTTAGTACATTGATTATCAATGATTTTACATTCGTTTTTTCTTGCGATTGGTCTGTTTTTGCGAGATTCTGCACACAAGTTGCACAGCGCTGCTTTTGGATTGCGAGCGGCTTGCACAGGAATCGCACATGGCCACCATCAACAAGCTGCCGTCAGGAAAATATCGCGCTCAGGTGCGACGCCAGGGCGTCTACAGGGCGCAGACTTTCTCTCGAAAGAT
>VGDH01000214.1 GCA_016869835.1 Alphaproteobacteria bacterium | reverse complement strand
CCAAACATCATGGAAATATCTGGCATCCAATGAGACGTAATGCAACAATAAACGTCAACCCAGCAAGGCTTCTTGGTATATCATGGACGCCTTGGGACAAACAAAAAGGGGACAGACAGCCCCCCTTCTGGCCGATCGGTGTCCCTGACGAGAAGCCAAAGGCGCCCGAGGAGGCGGGGCGCGCAGATCAGCCTGCAAACCACCCGGCATAGGTCTTGCGCAACTCGGCCTTCTGCACCTTGCCCATGGCATTGCGCGGCAGGGCCTCCACCACCACCGCCGCCTTGGGCTGCTTGAACCGCGCCAACCGGTCGCGCAAGCCTGCCAGCACCGCGCCCGCATCCAGCGCCACGCCTTTCTGCGCCACCAGAACCGCAAAGACCGCCTCGCCGAAATCGGGATGCGGCAGGCCGATCACGGCGCTTTCCAACACCCCCGGCTGGTCGTCCAGCGCCATCTCCACCTCGATGGGATAGACATTGAACCCGCCCGAGATCACCAGATCCTTGGCCCGGCCCACAATCTGCACATAGCCATCCGCATCGACCCGCCCCAGATCGCCGGTGATGAACCAGCCATCGGCCCGCAACTCCTCCGCCGTCTTTTCCGGCATCTGCCAATAGCCCTGAAACACATTCGAGCCCCGCACCTCGATGCCGCCCACCTCGCCGGGCTGAACCTCGACGCCCTCCGCCATGATCCGCAGCTCCACCCCCGGCAGCGGGAACCCCACCGTCCCCGCCCGCCGCTCGCCTTCATAGGGGTTCGAGGTGTTCATATTGGTTTCCGTCATGCCATAGCGTTCCAGAATCCGATGCCCGGTGCGCGCCTCGAAAGCCGCATGGGTTTCGGCCAGCAAGGGCGCCGATCCCGAGACGAACAGCCGCATATGCGCCACCAGATCGCGGGTGAACCGCGCATCGTCCAGAAGCCGGGTGTAAAAGGTCGGCACCCCCATCATCACGCTGGCGCGCGGCAACGCCTCCAGCACTTGGCCAAGGTCAAACCCGGGCAGAAAAATCATCTGCCCCCCGGTCAAAAGGCTCACATTGCTGGCCACAAACAGGCCATGGGTGTGAAAGATCGGCAAGGCGTGCAACAGCACATCGGCCTTGGTGAACCGCCACAGATCGGCCAGCACCCGCGCATTGGACAAAAGATTGCCGTGGCTCAGCATCGCCCCCTTTGACCGCCCCGTGGTGCCGGATGTGTAAAGGATCGCCGCCAGATCGGTCTCGGTCCGCGCCACCGGGACAAGGTTTTCGGACGCCTCTGCCATGCGGCCGGCAAAACTGCCCCCACTCTTGCCGTCCAGCGTTTCCAGCCGAACCCCGTGCCGGGTGGTCACCGCATCTATCGCCCCCGCGGCGCCCGGATCGCACAGAAAGACACGCGGCGCGGCATTGCCCAGGAAATAGCCCACCTCATCGGCCGTATAGGCCGTGTTCAGGGGCAGGAACACTGCGCCGATCGACACGGTCGCGGCATAGATCGCCAAGGCCTCGGGCGATTTGGCAATCTGCACCGCCACCCGGTCCCCCGGCTGCACACCTAGGTCGCCCAGCGCATTGGCCGCCCGCGCAATTACGCGGTGCAGCTCCTGCCCGGTCATCACCTGCCCCTGGCCAAGCTGGAGCACCGGCCCCGCGCGCCCGGCCAGCGGCTGAAACAGCGCCTCATACAGCGGATTTGTC
>VGDH01000213.1 GCA_016869835.1 Alphaproteobacteria bacterium | reverse complement strand
AATCGGGCAGGCCCTGACCAAGGCGCGGCTGGCGGTGATCCGCTAAACGGCGGGGGTAGAGCGGGTGGCGATCGAGACCAGCCATAAAAGCGCGGGGTTTTATGACCGGTTGGGGTTTCTGGTGACAGAAGTCACGGAAAACGGCTTTGGTCCGGGGCTGGGTCGCTGGGTCATGGTGCTGGAGGTGAAGGACCGCGCGTGAACCTAGCTGGACCTGTCCCGATCAAGGGGCCGGGTGTCAAGCGGTTGCATGAAGCGCAAAAGATAGCCATCCGGGTCCTGCACCAAGAACTGGGTCTGGCCATGCTCTGTTTCGCCATCCCGATACCAGTCGGTGCTGAGCGGTCGAAAAAGCGGCACGCCCAATCGGGTCAACCGCGCACAAAGTGCGGTGGCATCCGTCACCTCGATCTGCAAGTTGATGCCCCGACCGAAGGGCCGCTCCAAGGGACCGGTCTGCCAACTTTCGGCGTGAAGCTCTTCCAGCATCATTTGCGCCCTTCCCAATTGCAGATAAGCAAAACCATCTTCGGGGCGCGCATAGCGAAGATTGAATCCGCATCCATCCCTGTAGAAGGCAAGCGAGCGGTTGAGGTCACGGACCATCAGTTCAGGAACAAGCGCGGCCCAGTATGCATCTTCTGAATGGTCAGGTTCTGTTGTCATGTCCGTGGCCTGGCAGGGAGGATGGAACAGAGCGGAGCGGGATCATGCCTCAGGCCCTGACCCGCACCTCGATCAGCCTTGGCCCTTCGTGCGGTTGCGCCAAGGCCCAGTGCAGGGCCTCGGCGTCCAGCGGGGCCGAGGTGTAGGGCAGGTCGCAGGCTGCGGCAAAGGGCTCCATGTTCAGAGGCGAGGGGTGGCAGCCGATCACCTCGGTATTGGCCGCGCGCATGGCGTCGGCAATCTCGTTATAGGCGGCGTTGTTCCAGACAAGGAAGGTGATGGGCAGGTGTTCATCCACCGCCGTGCGCAACTCGCCCGGCGAAAATTGCAAACCGCCGTCGCCGATCAGGCAGACCACTTTGGCGCCGGGACTGCCGATGGCCGCCCCTACGGCAGCGCCGGGGCCATAGCCCAAGGCACCATAGCCGGTGGCGGCATTGAAAAAGCCCCCGGCGCGGTCGTGGTCATAGTAAAGGTTCGCGGCATAGATCGCCTGCGTGCTGTCGCCCACGATCAGGCATCCGGGCAGCGCGGAGCGGATCACCTCGACCATGGCCAGACGGTTCGGCATGAGGGGATCAAGCTGGGCCAATTCGGTGCGGGCCTTGTCGCGGGTGGCGGCCGCACGGGCCGCGCCATTGGCCTTCTTTGCAGTGAGAAGCGGCAAGAGCGCCGACATCGTGGCCCCGGCATCGCCGTGGAGCGTCAGCGCGCCGGGCAGGCGCGCAAGTTGGTCGGCGCAGGCGTCGATGCGGATCATGTCGGGCCGCGCGGGCAGATCGCCCACGACATACATGTCATAATCGGTCCAGCCAAACTCGGTCCCGATGGCCAGCACGCGGGCGGCGGAATGGATCAGCTCACGCACCGAGGAGAGGCTGGGCGAGGCGGGAACGGTCAAGGGGTGGTAATGCATCATGCCGCGCGCATTGACGGTCTGGATGACAGCGGCATCCAATTGCTCGGCCAAGGCGCGAAGCTGGGCCTCACATCCGCGCGTGCCGCCTCCGGCGAGGATCACCACATCGGCGGCGGCGTTCAGATGTTTG
>VGDH01000212.1 GCA_016869835.1 Alphaproteobacteria bacterium | reverse complement strand
TGCAGCGAGATGGGTCGGGCAATGCTCGCCCGTGTCCAGTACCTGGATCATGCGCGACCAGATGTCGATGTTCTGGTCGACGAAGTCTTGCCCGACAATCCGTGCCGCTGCGGCACCGACCGATCCCTTGAGCCGCTCCAGCTCCTCCCGAGCGCGGGTCCGGTACCAGGCGTTCCGCGAAGTGGTCCTGGCCTCCACAAAGCCCGCCGCCGCCATGGCTTCAAGATAGCGCGCAGGCGTGGCCATGCCGAAATCAAGCCCCTCGGCGGCGACGTAGTCGGCCATCTGCGGGCTGATCGTCTCCGTGCCGATCAGCCAGTCCGAGGCGAGAAACCAGCCACCGGGTTTCAGCACGCGGAAGACCTCGGCCATCAGGGCGGACTTGTCGGGGATATGGACGATGCTGTCTTTGGAGAAAACCACGTCAAAACAGCCGGGCGGGAAGGGCAGGGGGCCGGGTGCGACCTTGACCAGTCCGATCCGGCCCGCAAGTCCTTCGCGGTCCACGATCGTGCGGGCGTGTACGAGTACCGGGTTTTCGACGTCAATCCCGCAGACAAATCCCGCATCGTGGTTTCGCACCAGTGCGATATCGATTCCGCCCGCGCCGCAGCCGATATCGAGCACGGACTTTCCCCGCAGGTCATGCTCGCCGATGATGCGTGCCACCTCTTCTGCTCCGCCTGGGGACAGGAAGCCTTCGCCCCAGATGGCCTCTAGCATGGCAATCATCCGCGGGGGGTAGTGATCCTCGGTCATCATCTGTCCTCCTTGGGTTCACGGGGTGAAGGGGGCCTCTGCGCGATCTTGACCGCGGGCGGGTGCCGGGAAGTCGGGATCCCGCCAGACCTCGACGCCCTTGAACAGGGTGGACAGGACTTGCGTTTCAGAGATCTCGTTCGCCGGGCAGGCAAAGATGTCGCGGTCAAGAATGATCAGGTCGGCAGAATAGCCCGGCCGCAACATGCCGGTGAAATGGTCACGCCAGCAGGCACGGGCAGCGTTCACCGTATAGCCCTGGACACATTCCTCGATCGTGAGCGCCTGATCAGCAAAAAAGGGTGCCTTCGGGTTTTCACCCCGGCGGGCCTGCCGGGTCATCGCGGTCTCGATGATTTCGAATGGGTTTAGGGTACTGACCGCCCAATCCGAGGACAGGCACCAGTCGGCACCCGCATACAGCATCCTGCGGAAGGCATAGACATCCGGCCAGCGGTCCGGTCCGATCATGTCCAGCGCAATATCGGGGACCACTGGGTCGAACTGCGCCCAGAGCGGCTGGAAATTGGCGGTGGCAAGGCCTTGTAGCCGGGCGAAATCGCCGGCGTCCACCAGTTGCAGATGGGCGAGTTGGTGTTGGGCGGGCCATTTGCCATTGGCGTCGCGGGCGGCTTCCAGCCCCTCGATCGCCCGTCGCGCGGCGGCGTCGCCGATCACATGCACATGAATGGCAAAGCGCGCGGCATCGAGTGCCGTGAACAGCGCCCGCGTCTGGTCGGCCCCAAACATGCAGGGCGCGTTGCCCCCACTGGCATCGGCATAGGGGTGCAGGTTTGCGGCCGTACGGTTTTCATAGACCCCGTCCATGAAGAACTTGGCCGAGTGTACATGGAAATCCGGCCCCGGATGGGCCGAACGCAGGGCGTTCAGTCGGGCAAGGGCGGTCTCCGGCGTGTCGGCCTCGGTGACCAGCGCAGCACCGGCCACCCGGAGGGTCAGCCCCCCCTCGGCCACAGTCCGCGCATAG
>VGDH01000211.1 GCA_016869835.1 Alphaproteobacteria bacterium | reverse complement strand
GATGCGCGCCTTTGTCGATCTGTGGGATGAAATCTGTGAAACCCGCTATGGCATCACCGAGGCGAAGTATCGCCGCTTCCGCTATGGCGTGCAGGTCAATTCGCTGGGCCTGACCGAGCAGCAGCCAGAAAACAACGTCTACCGCATCCTGATCGAGATGCTGGCGGTGACGCTGTCGAAAAAGGCCCGGGCGCGGGCGGTGCAGCTTCCGGCGTGGAACGAGGCCTTGGGCCTGCCGCGGCCCTGGGATCAGCAATGGTCGCTCCGGATGCAGCAGATCCTCGCCTATGAGACCGACCTTTTGGAATATGACGATCTCTTTGACGGCAACCCGGCGATTGACCGCAAGGTGGCGGCCCTGAAAGAGGGCGCGCGGGCGGAACTGGCGCAGATCGACGCCATGGGCGGCGCGGTGGCGGCGATCGACTATATGAAGGGCCGCCTGGTCGAAGCGAATTCCGAGCGCCTTGCCCGGATCGAAGCCAAGGAAACCGTGGTGGTCGGCGTGAACCGCTGGACCGAGGCCGCACCTTCGCCGCTGACGGCGGGGGATGGGGCGATCATGGTGGCCGATGCCGATGCCGAGCGCGACCAGATCGACCGGCTGACCAAGTGGCGCGCGGGCCGCGACTCCGAGGCCGTCAAGGCGGCGCTTGCGGCGCTGCGCGAGGCGGCGCGGTCGGGTGCCAATATCATGCCCGCCTCGATTGCGGCGGCCAAGGCCGGCTGCACCACCGGCGAATGGGGCGCCATGCTGCGCCATGCCTTTGGCGAATACCGCGCGCCCACCGGCGTATCGCGCAGCCCCTCCAACCGCACCGAAGGGCTGGAGCCGATCCGCGAGGCCGTCGATGCCGTCTCCTCGAAACTCGGCCGGCGGCTGAAGTTCCTCGTTGGCAAGCCGGGTCTTGATGGCCATTCCAACGGTGCCGAACAGATTGCCGCCCGCGCCCGGGATGTTGGGATGGAGATTCACTATGAAGGCATCCGCCTGACCCCGGCCGAGATCGTCTCGGCCGCTGCCGATCAAGAGGCCCATGTCATCGGCCTGTCGATCCTGTCGGGCAGCCATATCCCGCTGATCACCGAGACGCTGGAGCGGATGCGGGCGGCGGGGCTGGGCCATGTGCCACTGGTCGTCGGCGGCATCATCCCCGAGGAGGATGCGGCGCGGTTGCGTGCCATGGGGGTGGCCGCTGTCTATACGCCAAAGGATTTCGAGCTGAACCGCATCATGCTGGACATCGTCGGCATCGTCGATGCCCAGGACCGCGCCGCCTGAACCATTTGCGCCAGATCAAGGCCCCCTCGGCCGGATCATGCCACCCTGCACGTCAAGTAACCCGTGCAGGAGCCGAAGGATGTTCAACCGTATCAAGACGCTGATCCAGCGCTGGAATGAAGTGCGCGCCGTTTCGGCCTTTTCCGACCGTGATCTGGCCGATCTTGGCCTGTCGCGCGCCCAGCTTGAAGCCTTTGTGCGCATGCCCGATGACGTGCCCGACCGCGTGCTGGCCATGGCAGCGACCTTTGGCCTTTCCGAAACCGAGGTGAAGGCAAACCTTTGGGGAATGGCTGGAGCTTCTGGAAAGCTGTGGCGGCTGCCGGGACCGCGGGGCTTGCGCGCTTGTGCTGGAGCGGGGCGAGCTGTCGCGGCCCTGCGACTGCGGTTTCTGCCTGAACGCCGCCTGTTTTGCCGCGAAATCTCAGGCTGCCTGATCTCTCCTGCAACCCTCGGGGGCTTTCCCTTGCGGTCGGGCTGACATAGCCTGTCCGCCAAAGGGAGGCCATGATGACATTCCATATCGGTGCCAAAGCTGGCGAGATT
>VGDH01000210.1 GCA_016869835.1 Alphaproteobacteria bacterium | reverse complement strand
CGTCCAGCACCAGTTTTGACGGCGCCCAGACCATCATCTGCCCCCGTTTCACCGCCCAGTCGATCTCGGTGCGGGTGGCCATCACCACACAGCGTGGATCGCGGGCGGCCAGGACCCAGGCGTTCTGCTCGATCGCCAGAAGGTCAACCCGGCGCTGGGTCGGCTTGTGGCCGGTTTGCGGGCGCGCCATGTCGGGAAGGCCAACCGTCAGGATCACCGGCAGGCCCCGCGCATGCAGCGCGTCCAGCCGCGCGGGCAGATCGGGGTCAAGAATGGCTGCATTATCGAGATAGACCACCAACGGATGCAGTGCGGCCTCTTGCCCATCCTGCCCCACCACCTTCAAGGCGGCTTCGGCCCGGCTGCGGACAATCTCCACCCCCAGCTTGTAGGGTCCGATGTCCAGCTTTTCGATCCGCACAAAGGCCCGCATCGCCTGCGGTTCGGCCAGGATCCGTTCGGCCACCCGTTCGGCCAAGGTCTCCAGAAGGTTCAGCCGCTCGGCCGCCCGTTCGGCGGCAATCGCCTCGGTGATCCGGTCATAAGACAGGATCTTGTCGACATCGTCATCCAGCGGGGCCGGGGTGGGGCGCACTTCGACCACCACGTTGAACATCACCCGCTGGGTATGGCCGCGCTCTTTCTGAAAGGCGCCGATTTCCACTTCGACCACATGATCGCGCAACGAGATCCGGTCGCGCGGATCGGCACTGGCCGAGGCAAGCGAGCGCTCTTCGGGGTGGGCAAAGGCAAGGCGTATGTCGCTGGTCATCTTGCCCTCCGATGGGCCGGCCGAGAAGTCTGGCAGAGGCTAAGGCCTTCTCCCTGCCTGGCCTAGCGCGAAGGCGGCATGAGAATCAACCCGAACGACGCCGGAAACGGAAGTTGAGCAAAAGATAACTCTGCAACGCCGGTCCGCACAGGCAAGTATGAGGCCGGGCGGACAAGGTTCTGCGACCTCAGGGCTTGTAGAACAGATGCGCCCCGATGGCCACAGTCCGTTCATAGACGCGCGACCACTTCGGCTTGACCGCGAGGGTGTGGAAATGCGTGGCCCCATAGGTCAATTGCCGCGGCGCGCCGTCCAGCATCAGCCGCGCAATGCGCCCCGCCGTGTTGACGGCCGTGCGGTCGCGCATCACATCGCGCGCTCCGTCGCAGTGATACGAGAACTGGCAACCGCCGCGCCCGCCCTGTTCGACCACAGCGCAAACCGAGTTTGGATAGCGCGCGCTGTCGACGCGGTTCAAGATGACCTCGGCCACGGCGAACTGCCCTTTCAGGCTTTCACCACGCGATTCGAAATATAGCGCCTTGGTCAGGCATTGCCAATCCGCATCCCCCGAAGGCGCGGGCAGGCTTGCCAGAAAGCCATGGGTGTAAGAGATCTCGACCGGTTTGTCCTTGCGCGCCGCTTCCTTGCGCTTGGAGGCCTTGCGCGTCGCCGCAGGATCGGCCTGCAGGCTCCCGGTCGCAAGCGCCGTGCGCTCGGCCTCGGCCAGCGCGCCGATGGCCTCGTGTTCCGCCCCAAGAAGGGCGCGGAAATGCTGGCTGAACCCGGCCTTCGGATCGTTGGACTGGCTCACCGTCACTTCGGCGAAGGCCGCCCCGCTCTGGACTGTCAGCGCGATGAGCGCCGAGGTCCATATCTGGTGCAAGCGCATTGTCTTGTGGTCCCGGTTGCTTCAGTCAGGGCCGAACGGACATTCCCCGCTCAACGGGCGTCGGGCCTAAACGCTGCGCCGCGGCGCGTCCACCGCTGTTGCTGCAATGCAACCTGAATCACGTCGGCTTCGGCAAGTTCTTGCCGATGCAGTTCATGTAGTTTTTCACATTTCACCGACAA
>VGDH01000209.1 GCA_016869835.1 Alphaproteobacteria bacterium | reverse complement strand
GCGCGGTGGTAGCTCAGTTGGTTAGAGTACCGGCCTGTCACGCCGGGGGTCGCGGGTTCGAGCCCCGTCCACCGCGCCAGTTTCCAAGGAAAACAGCCCCGCCTTGCGCAGGGTTTTTTCTTTTTGCGGGTGGGGTTTGATGTATCGACAAAATGGAATATGTGTCGGTCAACCGAAAGGAACCCACATGGCGAGTCTTGACCAGATCCCGCTCAGCCTGATCGTGCTGGCCTGCCTGACCCTTGGTCTGGCCCCTTTTTTCCCGAGCCGCATGTCTGGGAAAAGCTTAAGATGCTGGCGGCGGGAAATCTGGGAAAGCCGGTCGATATCTTTGACCTTGTGATGCATGCCGCGCCCTTTGCGGTGCTGGCGCTGAAACTACTGTGCCTGGCACGCGGCTAACTCCTCGTCGACTGCGTCGCTCGTCGTTGGGTCGGCTCGACGAGAAGGCAAAGCCGCTCGAGGAGAGGCTAAAGCGTCAGGCGATAGCGGACATGGCCGTCGTCGGGCGTGATGCGGTCATAGAGCTTGCGCGCAGCGGTGTTGGTGATTTCGGTGTTCCAGTAAAGCCGCTTCCAGCCCATCGCGCGGGCATGGGCGGCGAGATCCTCGATCAGCGCACGTCCCACACCTTGGCCCCGTGCCGCAGGATCGACGAAGAGGTCCTCAAGATAACAGTCATCGCCCATCACCCAGGTCGAGGGGTGGTGTTGATGAATGGCAAAGCCCAAGGCGCCTGCGCCATCAAAGGCCATTCGGGCCTTCATCGGGCTTTGCGGGTCCATCAGCCTTTTCCACGTGAAATCCGTGATTTCCCGGTCAAGGCTCATCTCGTAATAGTCCAGAAACCCCGCCCAAAGCCGACGCCAACCCGGCTCGTCCGTCGCTTCCGCCCAGCGGATGATCATGCCAGCTTCTCCAGAAGCCGCGCCCAGGACCGGATGCCCTTGTGGAAGCACTCAAGGTCATATTTCTCGTTCGGGCTGTGGATCTGGTCATCGTCGCGGCCAAAACCCAAAAGCATCGCATCCATGCCAAGGTAGGTCTTGAAATAGCCCGCAATCGGGATCGACCCGCCGCAGCCGACATAGGCCGCCGCTCGGCCCCATTCCTCGCCCAAGGCAGCGCGGGCAGCTTCAAAGGTCGGGTTGTCGATGGACATCACCCCGGCTGGCGAATTGCCATGGCCCTTCCACTCGATGGTGCAATCGGCCGGAAGCTGGGCCTCGACCCAGGCGCGGAAGTGCTGGCGGATGGCGTGGGGGTCCTGATCGCCAACAAGGCGGAAGGACAGCTTTGCATGGGCCTCGGCAGGCAGCACGGTCTTGAACCCGTCGCCGATATAGCCGCCCCAGATGCCGTTGATTTCAGCCGTGGGGCGCGACCAGATCATCTCCAAGGGTGTGCGATCCTGTTCACCCGCAGGCACTGACAGACCGACATCGCCCAGAAAGTGGGCATGGTCAAAGGCCAGCGCCTGCCATTGGCTGCGGATCGCATCGGGAAGCTCGCGCACCCCGTCATAGAAATGCGAGATGGCAATGCGGCCGGTTGCGTCATGCAGGCCTGCAAGGATGCGGGAAAGCACGCGGATCGGGTTTTGCGCCGCCCCGCCATACATGCCGGAATGCAGGTCCTTGTTGGCGGCGTGGATCGTCATCTCTTCGCCCAAAAGCCCGCGCAGCATGGTCACAATGGCGGGCGCGGTGTCTTTAAACAGGCCCGTGTCGCAGATCATCGCCAAATCGCAGCGCAACTCGTCGGCGTTTTCCTGAAGGTAGGGAATGAGACTGGGCGAGCCGTTTTCCTCTTCGCCTTCCAGAAAGATGGTCAGCCGGCAGGGCAAATCCCCATGCACCGGCATCCAGGCCCTGAGCGCCTCGAGAAAGGTCATA
>VGDH01000208.1 GCA_016869835.1 Alphaproteobacteria bacterium | reverse complement strand
CCCTCGATATGGCGCAGGACCACGGCCTGCCGCTGGCGCTCGGGCAGATCGGCCAGCGCAGCCTGCAAGGCATCCGCCCGCTCGCGCTGCAACAGCCCCTCGACCACGCCTTGCGCCGGATCGGCGAGCTCTGCCCCCTCCTCCAGCGCCTCGGTCCGTCGGCGCTGCGCCTTGCGCTGCCGGTCGGTGCACAGGTTCACCGTCACCCGGTAAAGCCAGCTTGAAAACTGCGCCTCCCCGGCCCGCCAGTCGCCTGCCACCCGCCACATCCGCAGCATGGCCTCTTGTGCCACATCCTCCGCCTCGGCCCGGTCGCCCAAGAGCCGCGCGGCAAAGCCAAAAACCCGCCCCAGATGCCGCCCGGTCAGAACCCGTGCCGCATCGGCATCGCCCCGGGCATAAAGCACCAAAAGCGCGTCGTCCGACAAAGGATCCAGCTCAAGCGTCAACTCAAAGGGCACCATCATTCGGCACGAACCCTAAAGCCGTCTCGCGGCGGGCGCAGACCCGCCGCAAGCGATCAACCTCAGTTATCGCCACCCATCCAGCCCCAGCCGCCGCCGCCATGGCCCCCAAGACCAAAGCCATGCTTGTGGCCCCGGCCATCGGCCATCCGCTTGGCCATCCGGCTCTACATCGCCTCGATCTCGGCCTTCGACAGCGTACCATCGAAGTTATCGTCCATCCGGTCGAACATCCGCGTCAGCATCGGCATGGCTTCCATCTCGGCCGCGCTGACAAAACCGTCCTGATCGGTGTCGATCCGCTCCAGCATCGCCTGAGCGCGGCCCGCCTTGTGCGCCGCCTCGGCCCGCGCGCGCATCGCGACAATCTCGTAAAGCGACAGCTTGCCATCCTTGTCGGCATCCGCCTCGGCAAAGCGCGCCGCCTGTGCAGCCGCCATCTCGGCCTTGGTGATCTGGCCGTCCTTGTCAGCATACAGCGCCTCAAAGCCGGGCATCATGCCCATCATGCCGCCCATCGGGCCCGGTCCGGCCAAGGCGGCGCTGCCAAGCGCTGCCCCCAGAACGGCGGCCATCAGGGCTGCTTGGGGCTTGCGGGGGAAAAGGGTAAAATCACGGGTCATCTTGGTCTCCGGTTCGGTTCCTTTCGGGGCAACAGGATCGCCACCCCCTCATGCCCCTCAAACGCGCCTGCCTCAAAGTTCCGTCGTAGAAAAATCCCGCCCACCGCGATACGCCCCCTAAGCGCGTTATCCGCCCCCCTCACCGCGCCCCCCTTGACCGCGCGCCCCACCGCCCCACCTGCGACTAAGCCGCACCGTTGCGATTTGCCCCTTCAACTTGTCCCCCTTGCGCGGCTATACCCGTCCCACAGCTCAGCGCGAGATCCCCGATGCCCCCTGCCGCCACCCCCCAGATCGACGCCTCCCAGATCGACGCCCCCACCATCGCGCTGATTGAGGATGAACGTCCCCTCTGGCCCGCCCTGCGCCGCGGCTGGTCCCGGCGCTGCCCCGATTGCGGCCAGGGCCCGATGATGCACGGCTACCTCGCCGTGCGGCACAGCTGCCCGGTCTGCGGCACCGAACTGCACCATCACCGCGCCGATGACGGGCCAGCCTACCTGACGATCCTGATCGTCGGCCACCTGCTCGCACCGCTCATCCTGTTCGTCTATTCGCACTGGAGGCCCGAATCCTGGACCATGGCCACCATGTTCTCGATCGGCACCGTGGCCCTGTCGCTGTGCCTGCTGCCGCGCCTCAAGGGCGGCTTTGTCGCGCTGCAATGGGCCAAACGGATGCACGGCTTTGGTCTTGGCGACCCGCGTGACGATTGACACAGCCCCCCCCGAACCGATCCGCCCGGCCGCCACGGTGATCTTGTGGCGCAAGGCGGGCGCGGGCCATGAAATCCTGATGGGCCAGCGCGGCGCG
>VGDH01000207.1 GCA_016869835.1 Alphaproteobacteria bacterium | reverse complement strand
CTTTCGCCGGGGTCGCGTCAGCCTTGGCGCTGTCCTTCACCGCAGGTGCAGCCTTGGCCTTTTGCGGCTTTGGCGCAGGGGCAGCGGGCGCGGCGGCCAAGGGTTCGGGCGCGGGGGGCGGCGGCTCGGCTGCGGGCAATGCGGAAATCGGCAAAGCCGCAGGCACGCTTAGACTGACCGGTTCGGGGGCCGGGGCGACCAGCGGCTGGGGGGCATCGGCGGGCGGCATGGCGGCAAGGGTCGGGGTCGAGGTCGGCACCGCAAGGGCGGGCATGGCGGCCATGACGATCTCCGGCTGCGGCGCGGTGAGCGCCAGGAACTGCGCCTCGGAAATCAGCGCGACCTCGGCCGTCTCGAGATCGGGCACCAGAAGCGGCCGCGTGGGGGCCGCAAGAACCGCATAGCCGCTCGAAAGCCCCAGATGCAGCGCGGTCGACACAAGAACCGCCCCGCGCGGCCCGCCGCGCCGCACCGGAGTGGGGGCAGCGGGGCCAACCGGCGTGGGCGAGATGATCTTTGGCGCAAGCGGGGTGGCAGGGAGATCACGAGAGGGCACGACAGGGCACGGGGCCGCCGCCAATTCCGTCGGCCGCGCCAGCAAAGGCTTGGCCCCGGCCTTGCCCACGGCCCGCGCGACAGGCCCGGATGGGCTGACGAAGGGCATGAACGAGGGGCGGGCTTGCGGTCATGGGCGGGGCCGGGTTGTGAACGCGTATCGGGCAGGATGGATCGGGCGTTTTGGGCGATGGTGTCTTTTGCGCGCCAAGCCTTGTCAATGCAGGCCCGGTCGTGACCGAAAAGGCGGCAAGTGCGACGGCAGCCCCCTACCCCGGTTTCGCTTGGCGGCGCACGGTCAGGACCCGGCACTGGCGGTCAGAACCACTGGCCTGGCTCCATCAAGCCCAGATCCATCAACTGCTGGGAATGCCATTCGAAACGCACCGAATTGTGCCAGCGGGAATCGTGGATATCGAACATCGAACCGGCATTCGACCGCAGCGCCTTGGCGGTGCGAAAGCTCATCACCGTGGTGGTGATGTTGTTGTGCCAGGGGCAGGCGTAGGTGTTGAATTCCTCGTCGTTGAAGGTGTAGTCGGGCCGAAGGACCAGCCCCGGCTTGGCCTTGAACAGCGCGATGCGGTCGATCTTGCGGCGCGGGGCGGGGACATGTTCTTCAAACCGCCAGCGCAGACCGCCGAAGAAATCCAGTTGCCGTTCCTTGGGGTAATTGTGGTTGGCCGGATCAGGGCGGCCCAGCGCGTAATAGCCCGACCGGTCCAGATGGGCCTGTTCCAGCGAGACGGCGTTCTGAAACCGCCCAAGATCGTCAGCATAAAGGTCGATCACATAAGACAGTATCGCTTCGCGCCGTTCTTCGGCGTGAAAGGCGACGAGTTCGCGCACGTTCCGCGTCTCGCAAAACGGGTGGAACAGGTATTCGGCGTTGTAACAATAGTAGAACCAGATGCCCGGTGCCGCCTCGATCAGGCGGTTGACGGCGGTGAACAACGCGCCTTCGGCGTGAACGTCCAGGTCGATCCGGTGCACTTTCGTCCCGAGATCGGCGGGCAGCGTGATGGCGGGGGGGCGCCAGCGGCAAGACCAGGGCAAAGCCCGCAGCAAGGTGGTGGCGCAGCGTGGTGTCCACCTCGACCGCATCTTCGGCAAAGACGATGGCGACCGGCCCCTTGGCAAGAATTGCCAGACCCTCGGTCAGAAACTGGTCGAGCGCGACGAAATGCATGGGAACCCGCAGGTTTAATTGTTTCGCAAAATCAAACAATGCTGCGGGCTTTGCAAAGCTCTGTTCGCTGCAATTCGACACAAGGTCGGGAATTGACCAGTCGGGCGGGGAAATTGGGCGCAGGCTTGGCCGCGTTGGTGACGGGAAAAGGGGTTTGCCTATGGCGGCGGATCAGGACCATGCGGGCGGCTGTCTGTGCGGCGCGGTGCGCTATGTGGCGCGGGGGCCCTTGCGCGA
>VGDH01000206.1 GCA_016869835.1 Alphaproteobacteria bacterium | reverse complement strand
GGTCATCCAGTGGCCGGCTACGCCATCCGGAGCCGCTCCGCCGGCCACGCCAGCCGTAGCGTCAAGACCAATCATGCACTAAGACTAAAAGCGGACCACTAGATTGGGGCAGGCCATATGGCCCGATAACATATTTTGCACCAAGGCATTGCCAAGCGAGGGCGGGCGCGGCCACCTCCTAGCAACGTACTTTATTCTAAGCGCCGCATCGGTCACGTAATAGGCTCCAGCCCAAACACAAGGCTTTGGGCCTGCCGCCTCCAACGCGACAAGTGCGGTCGACAGGCGATCGGGTAACCAGACGTCATCCTGATCCGACAGCGCAACTGGGCCAAGCGGCAGATCAGGATGACAAAGAAGCGAAAGAAAGTTTGCCGCACTACCTATCCTGGGCCCTTGTAGAAGGCGGGCTACCTTGCCCGGATGACGCGCGGCAAAGTCGGCGATTATCGCTCGCGTCGAGTCAGTTGACCCGTCATCGCTGACCCACAGCGACCAATTGTCATGGCTTTGTGCCAGATTGGACCTGTCACGGTTTGGTGCCGCTTCTTTGGTCACGTAATGTGCAGCAAAGGAGATGAACTATGGGCACAGGCAAAACGGATGAATTTCGCAAGGATGCGGTGCGGATCGCGTTGACCAGCGGGCTTTCGCGGCGTCAGGTTGCGGGTGATCTGGGGGTCGGCTTGTCGACCTTGAACAAGTGGGTGAACGCACACCGGGACACGGATGTCGTCTCTGCCGAGGATCGCGAGCTGGCGCGCGAGAACGAACGGCTTCGGCGCGAGAACCGCATCCTCAAGGAGGAGAGGGACATCCTAAAAAAAGCCACCCAGTTCTTCGCGAGCCAAAAGCCGTGAGGTTCAGGTTCGTCGAAGAACAGCGCGGCACCTTCCCGGTTGATCGGCTGTGCCGGGTGATGAATGTCAGCCCGCGTGGCCTGCGGGCCTTTCGTAGCCGTCCGGCCAGCCGCAGGCAGCACATGGACATGGTGGTTCTGGCCCATATCAAGGAGCAGTCGCGCCTAAGTCTGGGCAGCTATGGTCGGCCGAGAATGACCGAGGAGTTGAAGGAAGTCGGCATCGATGTGGGGCACCGGCGCGTCGGACGCCTGATGCGTGAAAACGGGATCGTTGTTGAAAGAACACGCAAATTCAAAGCGACCACCGACAGCGACCATACGTTCAACATCGCGCCAAACCTGCTGGACCGTGACTTCACGGCGGATCGACCCAACCAGAAATGGGCCAGCGATATCAGCTATATCTGGACCCGCGAGGGCTGGCTGTATCTCGCTGTCATCCTTGATCTGCATTCGCGGCGCGTCATCGGCTGGGCCGTCAGCAACCGCATGAAGCGCGATCTGGCGATCCGGGCTTTGAAAATGGCCATCGCTCTGCGATCCCCACCGCGGGGCTGCATCTTCCACAGCGATCGCGGCAGCCAATACTGTTCGCATGACTACCAGAAGATCCTGCGCGAGCATGGGTTCAAGGTGCCGATGAGCGGCAAGGGCAATTGCTACGATAACGCCGCCGTTGAGACCTTCTTCAAGACGATCAAAGCCGAACTGATCTGGCGGCGCAAATGGGAGACCCGTCGTCAGGCCGAAACCGCCATCTTCCAATACATCAACGGCTTCTATAACCCCCGCCGTCGGCATTCAGCATTGGCAGGCAAAAGCCCCTTGGCTTTCGAACGCCAAGTGGCCTAAACGAGCACTGGGGGCGGCATAAATACGTGACGGGTTCAGATCACCTGCACCGGGCGGTCGGGGCCTTCGCCTTCGAACTGGCAGTAGAACAGCGGTTCGCCGCGCTTCAGGATGATGTCCTTCTCCGGCTCGTGCCACTCAAACGCCCACATCAAGGGGCGCGGCCAGATCGACACCGGGAACCGCCCACCAAAGATCGTGCCGGGCAGCGGGTCCTTGCGGTAATGCATGAAGGCCGACAGCTGCGTGATATAGACCAGCTCATCGGCGATGAAGCAGTAGGGCAGCATCAGCTGCACCGTGGGCCGATCCGGGTAACGCCACTCGGCCTCGCTCACCAGCGTC
>VGDH01000205.1 GCA_016869835.1 Alphaproteobacteria bacterium | reverse complement strand
TCAGTGCCGACCAGCGCGCCAGCATCACCAGCATCAACGCTACTGCGCCATAGCTGCCGATGCGACTGTCCTTCATGATCTCAAGCCGCCGCGCCCGGTCATGCCCGCCCCAGAACCCGTCGGCGCAATCGGTCAGCCCATCTTCATGCAGCGCGCCGGTCAGCGCTGCCTGTGCGACCATGACCAGCACTGCCACCAAGGGCGGGGCCAAGCCAGCCGCCAGCGCCAGCGCCCCCAGCCCCACCGCCAGCGCCGAAACGCCCAGCCCAACCAGAGGCCAGGCCCAGACGCCCTGCGGGCGCGGTGGGGTAAAGGGCATGGGGAGCCGTGTCAGCAGGCCAAAGGCGGCGACCATGTCGCGCAGCAAAAGCGGGTGGTGGTCGCGGATGGGATAGGTCATGTCTGTTCTGGTCTGGTCATCGGGCTTTGCAAGGGCTAACCAAGTGGGGCGCGACCTTCAAGGACAATGCCATGCCCGCCTTCTCGACCCTTGCCGAATTTGCCGACCTTCTGCGCGCCGCCCCGGCGGCAGATGCCGCCGCCCATCAGGCCGCCGCTGCCCGTAACTGGCAGTTGACCAAGCCGCCGGGCGCGCTGGGTCGGCTTGAGGATCTGGCGCTTTGGGTTGCCAGCTGGCAGGGCACCGGGCGCCCGACGATCAAGGCGCCGCAAGTGCTGATCTTTGCGGGCAATCACGGGGTCTGCGCGCAGGGCGTTTCGGCCTTTCCGCCCGAAGTCACTGTGCAAATGGTGGCGAACTTTCAAGGCGGTGGTGCCGCGATCAACCAATTGTCGAAAACCTTCGGTGCCGCCATGGCGGTGCATGCGCTGGATCTGGACCGGCCGACCGCCGATTTCACCCAAGGCCCTGCAATGACCGAGGCCGAGACGATCTCGGCCCTGATCACCGGTTGGAACGCGGTCGATGCCACGGCTGATCTCTTGGTGGTTGGAGAGATGGGGATCGGCAATACCACCGTAGCCGCTGCGATTGCGGCCGCCCTTCTGGGCGGCACCGGCGCGGAATGGGTGGGGCGCGGCACCGGGGTGGACAATGCGGGCCTTGCCCGCAAGGCGCGGGCCGTGGATGCGGGGCTTGCGCGCCACAGGGCGCGCGACCCGCTGCAGGTGCTTGCGTGCCTTGGCGGGCGCGAGATTGCGGCGATGGCGGGCGCCATGGCCCGCGCGCGGGTTTTGCGAATTCCCTTGATCCTGGATGGCTTTATCGCCTGTTCCGCCGCTCTTGTGCTGCATGCGCTGGTGCCTGCGGCGCTGGATCATGCAGTGGCGGGCCATCTTTCGGCCGAGGGCGCGCATGGCCGGTTGCTTGCCGCCCTGGGCAAAGAGCCGCTTCTGTCGCTGGGCCTGCGCTTGGGCGAAGGGTCTGGCGCGGGGCTGGCCATCGGGGTTGTGCAGGCGGCCGTGGCCTGCCATTCCGGCATGGCGACCTTTGCCGAGGCCGGGGTGTCCGACGGCTAGGCCAGCCACCTATCCCCGGATCGGCAGCGGTGCATCGGCCTTGAGCTGGTCCATCACGATCTGGCTTTGCACCCGCGCTACTGCCGGATGCGGCAAAACCCGCTCATGGATCAGCCGGTTCAGCCCGGGCAGATCGGCGCACCAGACGCGCAAGAGGTAATCCGCCTCGCCCGTCAGGGTCCAGGCCGAGATCACCTCGGGCAAGGTGGCGATCAGGGTGGCAAAGCTGCGGGCCAGATCGGGGTCATGGCGGGCGAATTGCACCTGCACAAAGGCCTGCACGGCAAGTCCAACCCGTGTCGGATCAATCCGCGCGGCATAGCCGGTGACAAAGCCCTCGGCCTCAAGCCGCTGGCGGCGGCGGGCGGCCTGACTGGCCGACAGATGCAGCGCCGCCCCCAGCTCTTGCGCAGTCATCATTGCATTGGCCTGCAAGAGTTGCAGAATTCGTGAATCGGTCGTATCCAGCATGAGAAAATCACGCGCTATATGAACTTTTTGCGCGATTAACGCGCGCATATCGCAAAGATTCAAGTGAATTTTGCGCGCCCGGCGCAGGGGCAAGGACTTATGATGATCGGGCGCAACAGGAAAGGTACATCATGGGCCCGTTTCCCCACTCTGCCCCCAAGGCCACCATCACCCCTGCCAATCTGGCGGGCACCGACGGGTTCGAGTTCGTCGAATTCGCCCATCCTGCGCCGCAAGAGCTGC
>VGDH01000204.1 GCA_016869835.1 Alphaproteobacteria bacterium | reverse complement strand
CCCCTTTTTCGCCCACCATGATCGTCGGCGCGTTCAGGTTTCCATTTGGCACAAACGGAAAGATCGAACTGTCGATCACCCGCAGCCGCTCAATCCCATGGACACGCGTTTCGGGATCGACGACCGCCATGGCATCGCGCCCCATCTTGCAACTGCCGCAGGGGTGATAGGCGGTGGCGGCATTGCGGGCCACGAAGTCGTCAAGCTCACCGTCGGTCTGCAACTTCTCTCCGGGCAGGATTTCTTCGCCGCGGAAGGGGTCCATCGCGGCTTGGGCAAAGATCTGGCGCGTCAGGCGGATGCCGTCGCGGAAGACCTGCCGGTCATACTCATCGGCGAGATAGTTGAAAAAGAGCCTCGGCGCTTCACGCGGGTCGGAGGAGCGCAAGGTCAGGCGGCCCCGGCTGCGGGGCTTGCCCGGGATCAGATGCGCCTGAAACCCGTGCCCCTTGAAGGACGACGACCCGTCATAGGCGATGGCTCCGCCGACAAAGTGATACTGGATATCGGGATAGGGGATGCCGGGACGGCTGCGGATATGGCCGTTGACCTCCATATGGTTGGAGGCACCCAGGCCATCCTTGAACAGCAGCCAGCGCAGCCCGATCATCGCCTTGCTGAAGGGGTTCAGCTTGCCGTTCAGGGTGATCGGCTGCGTGCAGCGGCGCTGCATCCAGATTTCCAGATGGTCATGCAGGTTCTCACCCACGCCGGGCAGGTCATGCACGACCGCGATCCCATGGTCGCGCAGTTGCGCCTGCGGCCCGATCCCCGACAGCATCAGGATTTTGGGCGAATTGATAACGCCCGCAGACAGGATCACCTCGCGTCGGGCCTTGGCCGTGATGGTCGCGCCGCCCACGGAATATTCGATCCCGGTCGCGCGCCGACCCTCCATCAGCACCCGGTGGACAAGGGCATGCGTCACCAGATTGAGGTTGGGCCGGCCGAGGCTTGGCTTCAGATAAGCGTTGGCCGTGGACCACCGCACACCCTTGCGGACCGACATGTCCATGGTGGCGAAACCGTCCTGACTGAAGCCGTTATAGTCTGACGTGACCGGATAGCCCGCCTGACGGCCAGCGTCGATAAAGGCCTGATAGAGCGGGGTGGACATGGGGGCCGGGGTGACATGCAGCTCACCCCCCTGGGCGCGGTAGGCGTCGGCACCCGGCCCGTTGTGTTCGGCCCGGCGAAAGTAGGGCAGAACGTCGGCGTAGCCCCACCCTGACGCGCCCAAGGTCGACCACTGGTCAAAATCACCGGCATGGCCGCGCACCCAGACCATGCCGTTGATCGAGGACGACCCGCCAATCACCTTGCCACGCGCCTGATGAATGGTGCGGCCCGCGAGGCCCGGTTCGGGTTCGGTGTGAAAGCCCCAGTCGTATTTCTTCATCTTCATAGGGATCGACAGGGCCGATGGCATCTTGATCAGGACCGAGTTGTCCTTGCCGCCGTATTCCAGCAGCAGAACGCGATGCTTCGGGTCTTCGCTCAGACGCCGGGCCAGCACCGATCCGGCTGAACCTGATCCCACGATGATGAAGTCATATTCTTCCATCGGCTTTCCCCCAGTCACGGTTCTGATCTTGTGATGGAGGGCTTGGCTTCCGGGTCACCATTTTTTATCTCAATCACCCGCTTGCCTACCCTGCCCCAAAGACAGGCCATCGCCGAACCGGCGTTACCCTCCTCAATACGGCGCATCGACCGGACCCATTCCGACATAAACGCTTTTGACCTGTGTATAGTGTTGCACCGCAGCATGGCCGTTTTCACGCCCGACGCCCGAAAGTTTCGACCCACCAAAAGGCGCCTCGACCGGGGTCAGGTTATAGGCGTTGATCCAGCAGGTGCCCGCCTGCAGCCGCGCAATCACCCGGTGCGCGCGAGCCATATCGGCGGTGAAGACCCCCGCCGCAAGACCGAATTCGGTGTCATTGGCCCGCGCGATCACCTCCTCCTCGGTGTCGAAATCCAGAACCGCCATTACCGGGCCGAACACCTCTTCACGGGCGACGGTCATGCTGTCGGTGACATCGGCAAAGACGGTGGGCTGCACGTAATAGCCGGTGTTCGGCGCCGCACGACCGCCACCGCAGACGAGCGTGGCCCCTTCGGCCTTGGCGATCGCGATATAGCCCAGCACCTTATCAAGCTGCACCGCCGACACCAGGGGCCCCATCTGGGTGGCCTCATCCAAGGGATCGCCCATCTGGATCCTAGCGGCGCGGTCAGCCAGGGATTTCAGGAATCTCGCCTTGATGCCCTTTTGCACGAAAACCCTTGT
>VGDH01000203.1 GCA_016869835.1 Alphaproteobacteria bacterium | reverse complement strand
CTCAACCGGAAAACCAATAGGCCGTAACGATATAACTTTTGATGATTGCCCTAGACCTCATCGAAGATAGTCGATACAATTTAACAATCGACTAAGTCTTTCTGATAGGAGTTACGGATCATGACTGAGGAAGAAATCCGCCGGCGTGTAGCGAGTCCAGAGGCCTTAGCGATGGTGATTAAATCGTTACAACGATCAAAGCGTCTTCGGGAGCGAGCACCTTTATGGCTACAAAAATTAGTACCACAAAAGAAAGACTAATTTTGGCTTTTGGACAAACCTTGGTTCAACGGTGCCAGGCATCGAGTCGGCATGGCGAGCAGTGCCGAAAGGCTGCCATGCAGAACAAAGCCGTGTGTCGAAATCACGGCGGAAAAAGCACCGGCGCAAGAACCGAATCGGGAAAGCAACGTTCACGTGAGGCGAATCTGCACCACGGTCAGCGGTCGGTCCAAGGGATACTCAGGGCCAGAGAGGACGGTGTGCGGGTCAGGCAATTAGCAGATGCAGTGCGAGTCCTGGGCCTTGGGACCAAAGTCAAGCGTGTCAGGGGTAAATGGCCGGAGGGGTATCAGCCGATTGAGGATCTGGCAGGGGTTGAGGACTTGGTGCAAAAGCTGCGAATTAGGCGAGAGGGATAGCGAAACTGGGGTCTTTTGAAGACCTATGTGTTTTTTACAACAATCTACTCCATCGATCGCAACTCACCGTTAGGGCCCTTGCTTAAGCTATCAATGTTCAAACTCTTGAGAAACATTATGGCCAATTGCCTGCGTTCATCGTGCCAATCTTTAGAACAAGCCTGGTGTAACCATGTATGCCCGATATCGATGGGGTTGAGGTCGGTGACGTATGGTTGAAGCCAACCTCGATCTAGACCGCAAGCTGCGCAAATACCAGGCAAGGATCTAACAGGGTTTCGGCGCAACCATTCCGCTACACAGCAAGAGAGCGCACTCGCCTCAGCCGCTTGCCGGGTCATCCTGCCGCAGTGTTCAGCAACCGCTGCCCGTTCTTCAAACAAGTCCTGCCAGTCCTCACCGGACCAGCCGTCAAGCCCCGGGCGAAGCAGGGTCAGAATGTCAGTCTTGTGGCTCGCCAGAAGATTGAACACCTCCGGCGATGGTGGCGCGGACGCCTCCAACACAAGGGCCTCGCCGTCGATCCAGACCTGTATGTCTGCGGCGCGGGCCCGCTTCAGGGCTTCGGCCGCGCTCATAACCGCGCACTCCATGCGGCAGTAGCCGGTTTTTCAAGCGCAGAGTGGGGCGGGCGATTTGCGTCCACACCGTCCGAATCGGTCCGGGCATGGGTTTTCGAGGGCTTGGCGCGGACGGTCGGGTCGCCGTCGTAATCGCTACCCGCCGGCGTAATCGCTACCGTCCGCAGGGCACCCGGCGCGAAGGCGTTGGTGGGACTAGCTTTTTCCATGGGCGCGGACGATGCGGACGGTGTGGACGGTCGTATTCTCTCGTTTTCTGACGCGGAATGGGTGGTGATGCTGATGGTACGGGTCCTTGCTCGTCCTTCGCGCCCGAAACTGATCTCGATGCCGATCTTGCGCAGGAAGGTTGCCGCCCTGCGCAGCCGGCCCGAGAGCGCCCGGGGACTATCGGGCCAGGTCTTGGACTTCACGCCCCGTTCGCCCACCACCTCGCCAAGGGCACCCAGAAGATCCGAGGCTTTCCCCGTCCACACCGTCCGCGTTGCCATCACAGCGCGCACGGCAGCGGCGATCGGGTCGGCGTCGATCACGCCCTCCACCGCCTCGTCACGGTTGCCGCAGTAGGCTGCCCAGACGGTGCCGGCGGGCCACAAGGCTGTCTCGCAGGCGGTCGCCCACAGCGCGAAATCCGCCATGCGCGGGAGCTTTTCCAGATGGGTATCCGGCAACCGCTTGATGCCTTCCACCACCGCATCGAGCAGCACGCCAAGCAGGCGTGGGCGTTCGGCCTCGAATGCCGCCCACAGTTCCGCCTCGGGCCGACGGTTCTCCTCAGGGATAGGTTCGAGCGTCAGGAACACGGCGCGGTCGGCAAGGTCGGGCCGCGTCACAATCTCCTCGATGCCGTTCAGGATCACTGGCCGGGCCGCATCGAAGAGCACCTCGTCCTGATCGGAGTAAAGCTGACGCACGGCAAAACCTCCGCCGGTGGCAAGGCGGCACAAGGTGTCCGAAATCCATGCCGGCAGACTGGACGCGTTGTCAAACGCCAGCAAATGCCCGTTATTTGCGGCGATGAATAGGTCGCGATCCTCGCGTGGCAAGGCACGCAGCGGCGCGGTGTTCGGATCGAGCAGCGAGCGCAGGATCGAGGAAAAGGTGGACTTAGCCGAGCCTTGTTCATCCGAGAGAACGAGCACGGGATACGGCCCGCGATTGCGCAGCACCGCCAGCGCCCACGCCACTACCAGCACGAAGTCGGCGTCGGTTTGAACGTTGAGAAAGGATCGCAGCGTTTCAACCGATCCGCCCTT
>VGDH01000202.1 GCA_016869835.1 Alphaproteobacteria bacterium | reverse complement strand
TCGGTCATGGCGCGGTCCATCACGGCCAGCCAATCTTCGGCATCGGCGGTCCGGATTTCCACATGGGCGTGGATCTCGCGCAAGGACATATGGCCGTGGCGTTCGTGACAGTAGCGCCGACCGCCGAAGAAGCCGCAGAGAAACTCGAACTGCGCCGGGCGGACATGGGACAGGCCATGGCCTTTCAGGTGCATCTCCATGATCGCGCGGCCCTGCGGCAGGGTTTCGATCAGGTCATAGAAGTGGTCCACCAGAAGATGAACCTGATCCTCGCCCCCCATGCGGTCGATCATCGGCTTCATTGCGTTCCCCCTTGACCAAAGAGCAGCCGATTTCTTTGCAGAAATCGGTTCAGAGCCTGCAAAGGCTCCGGTCCGGAATTTGTGTCAAATTCCGCCCGCTCAGCTTTGCGGGCAGGTTTTCTTCGGGTCGTAATGCGACAGGGGCACGATCACCGCCGGAAGCCGCTTTTGCTGACCATCAAGCTTGCCAACCTCAAGCGCGGTTCCCACCGCCGCATGGGCCACATCCACCCGCGCCAGCGCGATGTTCTTGCCGAGTAGCGGCGAGCGCATCGACGAAGTAACAACTCCCACCTGCGCGCGCCCCACATGCAGGCAGTCGCCATGGCCGACATCGACATTGCTGTCGATCTCCAGTCCCACGAATTTGTGGAGCGGGTTTTCCTTGCGGCGGATCAGCGCCTCACGCCCGATGAAATCATCAGTCTTGGTTTTCAAGGGCACGGTAAAGCCGATGCCGGCCTCAAATGGGTCGGTCTGGTCAGAGAAATCATAGCCCGCAAAGATCAGCCCGGCCTCGATCCGCACCATATCAAGGGCGGCAAGGCCCATGGGTTTCAGCCCCAGATCGCCGCCATTTGCCCAGACCGCATCATAGACCGCTTTGCCATCCTTGGGGTGGCAGAAGATTTCAAAGCCCAACTCGCCGGTATAGCCCGTGCGCGAGACCACCACCGGCGCGCCGGTCGGCCCGCCAAGGCGGCCCACCGTCAGGCGGAACCAGCCCAACTCCTCAATCGTCGGCTGATGCGGCGCGGTCCAGATCATGCGCTTCATGATCTCGCGGCTATTCGGGCCCTGAATGGCCAGATTGTGCATCTGGTCGGTCGAAGAGCGCACCATGACCTTCAGCCCCAGCTTTTCGGCCTGCTCGCGCAGCCAGATGCCGGAATAGTCATCCCCCCCGATCCAGCGGAAGTTGTCCTTGCCCAGACGGAAGGCGGTTCCGTCGTCGATCATGCCGCCATGTTCATAGCACATGGCGGAATAGACCACCTGACCGACCGACAGCTTTTTCATGTCGCGCGTCAGGCACCATTGCATCAGGGCCTCGGCATCCGGGCCGGTCACTTCGAACTTGCGCAGGGGCGAAAGGTCCAGCACCACCGCCTTTTCGCGGCAGGCCCAGTATTCCTCGATCGCACCGTTTTGCGAATAGACCTGCGGCAGCCAATAACCCTTGTATTCCACCATATGGCGGGTCTTGGCCGTGATGGGGGCGTGAAAGGCGGTTTCCTTGGTCATCTTCGGCTCTGACTCCGGCGTGGGGCGATAGGCGATGGAACGGCTGAATTTCTCGGCACCGGAATAGATGCGGACGTGGATATCGCTGAGATACCAGCCATTGGCAGGCGAGGTGTCATCGGGGCAGGCCGAGTTGACGCAGACGATATCGGTCAGCGCGCGGAACAGGACATAATCGCCGGGGCGGGACCATGGCTCATCGGAAATCAGCACGCCATGGGCGTCGATGTTGGTGTTGAAGAAGAGGTTGATGGCCATCCAGCCGGGCCGGGCATCCACACCATCTTTGGCGAGTGCGCCGTTGAAATTGTCCGAGCAGTTCACATGGCCGGGATAGCCGATGTCGTCGTAGTATTTCGACGCGCAAGCCATGGCAAAGGCGTCATGGCGCCCCACGGTGTCTTGCACCACTTCGACCAGCGGCACCCAGTCCTGATCGTAGTATTTTGAATGGAGGCCCGGCATCGAATAGGCATGGCCCATCAGCGTGCGTGAGGTGGTCACATCCAGCGCGTGCTGGATACCCTTATCCAGCTTGCGGGCGTCAAAGCACTGGAAATCGGTGCATTGGCGGCCCTCGACGTCGATGATCTGGATGTAATCACCCGCCTTGACGAAATAGCTTTCCGCCGTGGCCGATTTCACCCGCAGGTCAAGCACCGGGTCGGCCAGTGGGTCGGGCAGGTCGAACTTGCCCATCTCGCGCGGACGCGCGCGGTGCAGGTGAAGCGTCAGGGGCGTGGCGGTGTCCTGCGCCTCGGGCGCCATCGGCAGGCCGGGGGCGGCAAGGATCAGCCAGCTGTCATCGAGTGCGGTGAACTCGGCGCGGGCGCCGGGGGCGGTGCCGGGGGCAAAGACCCGCACCCCACCGGCGCGGGCCAGATCAATGCCCTTGCCCGCAATGCCGCGCCGCAGGCGGGCCAACCCTTCGCCTGC
>VGDH01000201.1 GCA_016869835.1 Alphaproteobacteria bacterium | reverse complement strand
GCCATCTTTGCATCGCCTATGATGTTGGCATGGGTGAGGAACTCCCCTACGCCGACGCCTCTTTCGATGCCGTGATCTGCGTTGACGTGCTGGAGCACGTCAGGGATCTCGGGCGAGTTCTGGCTGAGGTTGCCCGCGTGCTGCGCCCTGGTGGTCTATTTCTTTTCGATACCATAAACCGCAACCCTATGGCCCACTTTGTCACGATTACAGTCGCAGAAGACCTGCTGGGCCTGCTACCGTCTGGTACCCATGATCCCGCTATGTTCATCAAGCCGCAGGAGCTGCGCCGAGCGATGCACGCTGCGGGTCTGGTTCCGGGCCCAATGACCGGCCTTGGCCCGCGCGGTATGAACCGGCGCTTCGACTTTACCTTCGGCCAGCTGCCGCTGACCGCCATCCTCTACATGGGCCTCGCCCATAAGCCTGCCGTCCCTACCGCAGATCGCCCATGCTGACTCTCGCCCTCCTGGCCACGGCCTTGCTGTTCGGAGGCATGGTGCTCTTCTCCTTTGGATTTGCCGCCTTTCTTTTGAACGCGCTGCCGCCCGAGGTGGCACGGCGAACGATCCGGCACGCCTTCCCACATTTCTACCTGTTTGTCATCGGCACCGCCTCTTCTGCTGCCGCCCTACTTTGGCCTGCCGATCCATTGGGCGCCGGGCTGATAGCGTTGATTGCCGTGACCACGGTGCCTGCCCGCCAGATACTTATGCCTGCAATAAACCGCGCCACGGATACTGGATCAAAGGTCCGGTTCAAGCAGCTGCATGGCATTTCGGTGATGGTAACACTGGTCCATATCGGCGCCGCGGCATACGTGCTCGTACGGTTTGCTGGAGGGATTCCTGCATGAGGTCCGCGAGCGGGCGGTGTTGAAGGTGCTGGAGCATGAGGCTCGGCACCCGTCGCGCCGCGCGACGATCCTATCGATCCCGGCCAGGATCCAGAAGCAATCTACTTTGCCTTCATCATCGATGCCTATTCCCAACGGATCCTCGGCTGGCGCGTGTAGCGCACGGTACACACGGGCTTCGTGCTGGATGCGCTGGAGAGGGCCCTGGACGAACGGCGCCCACTGCATTGCAGCGGCCTCGTGCATCACCGCGACAAAGGGCAGCCACCACGTTTCCAACCACCACACCGAGTGCCTGGCCCAGGCCTCCGTCAAACTGTCCGTCGGCAGCATCTGGGACAACTATGACAACGTCTTGGCCGAGACCTCTGCAAGGCCGAGGTCATTCGCCGGCGCGGCCGATGGCGGTCGCACGAGACCGTAGGGTTTGCCACCATCGAATGAATCGACTGGTTCAACCATCGGCGCCTGACGGAGCCCAAAAGAAACATGCCGCACCCCGAAGCCGAAGCGATCTATTCCGCGACCCAGGACAATCTGCCGCAGGCTGTGCGGCTCAAACTAAACAGCCATCGGCCCCTGGGTGCGGTTCAGTCGAAAGAGGAGTTCTGACTTTGCCAGCCTACAGCCAAATCGAACTGAGAGACCTAAATATCGCCGCGAACATTGGGACCTATGGGCCCGACGACGTTGTGCCAGAAGCGCATTTGCTTGACCTGACCCTGACCATTGCGCCAGACCTCGTCTTGATTGCGCAGGATGGCATGCCCCATGTCTTCGACTATGACCCTTTGATCGAACAGATCGATGGGCTCGCGCGCGACGGATATTTTGAAACGCAAGAACGGCTCATGACACGCATCGTCTATGCTTGCGCCGCCTTTCCCGAGATCAGGGCGCTGGATATCTGCCTGCGTAAGCGGCCCGTTCTTGCCGCGTCGGGCAGCCTTGGCGTGCGGCTGATTTTGGATGCCGCGGCATTGTCGGCGCTGCGCCCTGCGGGAATCTGACCGGCCCATTTGTTTGGGGGCAACCGGGTGGCGCCAGACTCGTTTGGTTCTTGCTGATGAGCATTATGATAAAACGTGGTTCTTTTCTGTGGTCGCTGACATACTTTCTAAATGCTCATCGGTCTTCTCAGCGCTGAACTTGCTACGCTTCAGTCGCTCGTACCCTTGGACTTGTGACGTTTTTGTGCCGTTCCTCTGATCGCCTCCTGTGCAGCAAAGGAGACGAACCATGAGCACAGGCAGGACGGATGAATTTCGTAAAGAAGCGGTGCGGATAGCGCTGACCAGCGGGCTTTCGCGGCGCCAGATTGCGGATGATCTGGGGGTTGGCTTTTCGACTCTGAAAAAATGGGCGAGTGCGCACCGTGACACGGGTGTGGTTTGTGCCGAGGACCGTGAGCTTGCCCGTGAGAATGAACGACTTCGTCGCGAGGCCCGTATCCTGAAGGAGGAGAGGGACATCCTAAAAAAAGCCACTCAGTTCTTTGCGAGCCAAAAGCCGTGAGGTTCAGGTTCGTCGAAGAACAGCTTGGGGCCTTTCCGATCGATCGGCTGTGCCGCGTGATGAATGTCAGCGCACTTGGCTTGCGGGCCTTCCGCAAGCGCCCTGCCAGCCCCAGGCAACGCATGGATATG
>VGDH01000200.1 GCA_016869835.1 Alphaproteobacteria bacterium | reverse complement strand
ATCCGGCCAGTTCGACGACACCCTGCGCCTTGCCGCCGAACGCTATGATGCCATTATGAAAATCATGATGGCGTCCCTTCGCGAGGAACGTCAGCAGACCTATTCCTGCTTCCTGCCGATCCACCCTGAAACCGGCCGCGTTCTTTATGTGCCAATGAAGAATGTGGACGCCAAGAACCACACCATCACCTTTGATGATGAGCATGGCCGCGAATGGACGCTGCCCGTCACCGGCGGCCATGTCAAACTGCAATGGAAACCCGATTTCGGCGCCCGCTGGACCGCGCTGGGGGTGGATTTTGAGATGTATGGCAAGGACCATTCCACCAACACCCCAATCTATGACGGCATCTGTGAGGTTCTTGGGGGTCGCAAGCCCAACCACATGACCTATGAGCTGTTCTTGGACGATCAGGGCCAGAAGATTTCCAAATCCAAGGGCAACGGCCTGACGATTGACGAATGGCTGACCTATGCAGCCACGGAATCGCTTTCGTATTTCATGTATCAAAAGCCGAAAACCGCCAAGCGGATGCACTTCGACGTGATCCCCCGCGCGGTGGACGAATACCACCAGCAACTGCGCGCCTATCCGACCCAAGACATTGACGCCCAAGCCAATAACCCGGTCTGGCACATCCACAACGGCAACCCGCCCGCATCAAAAATGGTGGTGCCGTTCTCGATGCTCTTGAACCTTGCCTCGGTCGCCGGGGCCAAAGATGCCAAGGGGCTGTGGGGGTTCATCAAGCGCTATGCGCCCGAGGCTTCCCCCGAGGCAAACCCCGATCTTGACGCCGCCGCAGGCTTTGCCGTGCGCTACTACACCGACAAGATCGTGCCCACCCGCACCTCCCGCCTGCCGACCGAGCAGGAGCGCGCGGCGATGGAAGACCTGCGCGCGCGGCTGGCGGCCTGGGATGGGGGCCTTGATGACGAGGCGCTGCAATCCATGGTCTTTGCCGTCGGCAAGGACCACGGGTTCGAACCGCTACGCGACTGGTTCAAGGCGCTTTACGAGGTGCTTCTGGGCGCCTCCGAAGGCCCGCGCTTTGGCGGCTTCATCGCGCTTTACGGCGTGACGGAAACCATCGCGCTGATCGACAAGGGGCTTGCGGGCGATCTGGTCGCCAAGGCGTGATCCTGAAAGCCCGGGGCGCGGCTGCGCCCCGGTGCTTTCCTTTTTGGTAACCGCGCTATGTTCTCCTCTTATCACGAGGAGGTTTTCATGCGCGCCTTGATTGCCAGCCTGTTTCTCGCCTTTCCTGCCACCGCGCAGGAGGGTCCTATCCAGAACACCATCGAAAGCCAGTTGCAGGCCTTTCAGGCCGATGATTTCGCAACCGCCTTCACCTATGCTTCGCCCACCATCAAGGGCATTTTCGGCAACCCTGAAAACTTCGGCCGGATGGTGACGCAAGGCTATCCCATGGTCCACCGCCCCGGCGCGGTCAAGATGCTGGAACTGCGTGAGGTCTCAGGCAACCTGTGGCAAAGGGTGATGATCACCGACCAGATGGGCCGCACCCATCTCTTGGACTACCAGATGATCGAAACACCCGATGGCTGGCAGATCAACGGCGTGCAACTGCTCAAGGCTGAGGGGCTCGGCGCCTGAAGTCCAGCCGTTCATCTTGGCCCAAATAACCTCGCCGAAGGCTTCGACGCTGGCCCCACCACCCGCGTGCAGGCGTCAGGCGCCCTTGGGGCGGTGCGCCTTGATGATGTTCGGGTCGGCGTCAATCCGCGCCGCGCCGATCAGGTCAAGGCAATAGGGCACGGCGGCAAACACCGCCTCAAGGCTTGTGGAAATCGCATTGGGGCTGCCAGGCAGCGTGATGATCAGCGTGCGGCCCCGCACGCCCGCCCCCTGCCGCGACAGAATGGAGGTTGCCACCACCTTGCCATTGGCCGCCCGCATCGCCTCGCCAAAGCCGGGCAGGTCAAAGGTGATGACATCGGCCATGGCCTCGGGCGTCTGGTCGCGGGGGGAAGGGCCGGTGCCCCCGGTAGCAAGGATCAGATCCGCGCCCCAGCTGTCGGCCAGATCGGTCAGCGCGCCAGCAACCTCGGCCCGGCCATCGGGGGTGATGCGGCGCAAGATCTCGATGGGCGTCGTGATGGCGCGGCGCAGCCAGTCCTCGGCCGCAGGGCCGCCACGGTCTTCGTATTCGCCGCGGGCTGCGCGGTCAGACACGGTCAGAATGGCGATGCGGGCCATGGAAATCTCCTTTGTTTTCTGAAGCTTCGCGCCAATGGCTTGGGGCGTCCAGCCCCATCGCCCAACGCATCTGCGCCTTGGTCTCCACCGCGCAGGGCCGGGCGGCGCGCAGCCGGGTCAGGGCAGGCTCCGGTGCCTCGCCCGCCTCGACCATCAGGCGCAGGGCAATCATGCCCGACCGCCCGCAGCCCCCCATGCAATGCACCAGAAGGCGCGGGCTGGCGCGCAGCCGGGCCGAGGTTTCGGGCCACAGGCGGCGCAAACCGGCCGGTGGGGTGCCGAAGTCGGGGATCGGCAGATGCAGCCAGTCCACCCCCGCCGCCGCCAGATCGGCGGGCAGCCCCGCCGCGCCACGCGCGGCCAATTCCCCCGTCTCGGCCAGGGTCA
>VGDH01000199.1 GCA_016869835.1 Alphaproteobacteria bacterium | reverse complement strand
GATGGCTGGGAAACCCTCTCTCAGCCCATCGAGCCCATGCCCCTTGACCTCGCAGCCTGAAACAGCGATCCATCACATGCTCGGAGCGCGCCGCAAGAGAATTTCCACAGCATTCGCGACACGACCGTGAGTTGCACTATGAAAAGCTGATGATGCGGGCGCGGGTGGTGGACCGGCCGTTCTTTACCCCCGCCCGCCGCCGCGCCACACCGCCCGGGAGGTTCTGATGGGTTCTGCCGATCGTCACCCCTTGTCGCCGCGCCTTGACCATTGCCCCGAGGGCCTGCCGCGCGCGGCCTATCTGGACCGGGGCTGGTATGACCGCGAGATGGCGACGATCTTTGCCCGGCAATGGGTCATGGAGGGACGGGTGGCCGACTTTGCCACCGGTACCATGCGCCGCGTCACGCTTGGCGCGGCCGAGGTTATCGTGGTGCGCGACAGCGCGGGCGCACTTGCGGCCTGGCACAACTCCTGCCCGCATCGCGGCTCGGAACTGTGCCGCGCGGCGGTGGAACCGGTCGGCAAGCTGATCCGCTGTCCTTATCACGCCTTTGCTTTTGCGGCGGCCGACGGGCGGCTGGTGTCAACGGCCCATGCCGTGCCAACGGCGGATTTCGACGCCGGCGCGCATGGGCTGAAGCCGGTGGCAACGCGGGACTGGAACGGGTTCCTGTTCCTGTCGCAAAGCGCCGACCCCGGGGAAATCTGGGCCGATGTCGGGCTGGAGACGCTGAAGAACTGGCCGATGGCGGACCTTGTGACCGGCCACCGCTGGGAAAGCGTGTTGGAGTGCAACTGGAAGTCCTTCTGGGAGAATTACTCGGAATGCCTGCACTGCCCCGGCATCCACCCAGAGCTTTGCGACATGGTGCCGATCTATGGCACCGGCATCATGGGCGCGTCCGAGGCACTAGGCTGGACGCCGGATATGCCCGAAGGCCCAAACCTGCGCCCGGGCGCGCAAAGCTGGACGCTGGACGGTGTGCTTTGCGGCCCGGCCTTTCCGGGGCTGACCACGAAAGAACGGCAGGCGGGCTACAGCTTTGTCACGCTCTGGCCCTCGGCCTATGTGATTGCGCATCAGGACTATGTCCGCGCGGTCCGGCTGGTGCCCTTGGGACCGGAACAGACCCGGCTGGTGGCCGAGTGGTACTTTGCCCCCGAAACGCTGGCCCAACCCGGCTTTGACGCGGGCGAGGTCGCGGCCTTCGCCAAGATCGTCATGGGACAGGACGCCGCGGCCTCCGAAATGAACCAGCGCGGCATCCGATCCCCGGCCTTCACGGCGGCCCGGCTGATGCCCGAGGAATACGAGATCCACCGCTTTCACCAATGGGTGCTGACCGAGATGGAGAGACCCGCATGACCGACCTTCCCTATCCAAGCCTGACCATCCCGAACGACTGGGACCGGCGCGGCTTGCCCGGCTGGACCTATCATTCCGATGCGATGTTCGCGCTGGAGCGTGAGAAGCTGTTCTTGACCCATTGGCAGGTCGTGGGCCATGTCAGCGACATTCCCGACACTGGCGACTGGCTGGGCCATGACATGCTGGGTGAACGCGCCGTTGTCATGCGGGGCGCGGATGGGGTTGTGCGGGCGTTTCATAACCTCTGCCGCCATCGGGGCGCGCGCGTTGTCGAAGGGACCAACGGCAGCTGCAAGGGCTCGATCGTCTGCCCGTTTCATGGCTGGGTTTACAATTTGGACGGTACTCTACGCGGCGCGGCGCAGCCCACGTCCTTCGGCGATCTGCCGCGTGAGAAGTTCGGCCTGATGCCGATCGAGATGGAGATCTACCACGGCTTCATCTTCCTGCGCTTCAAGCCCGGCCCCCAGCCCTCGGTCGCCACGATCATGGCCCCGGTCGAGGCGGACTTGCAGGCCTATGGCGCGGAAAACCTGTTGCCGGTCCGGGAGCAGGAGTTTTCTGGCACGCTGCCGGTCAACTGGAAATCGGTCCGTGACGTGGACAACGAGGGCTATCATGTGGCGATGGCCCATCCGGGCCTGCAGGATCTTTACGGTCGGACCTACCGCGACCTCAGCCTGTCCGGCGGGCTTTCGGTGTCGCACGGGTTCTTTGGCGATGTGCCGGGACGGCTGTGGTCGGTGCGGAACTATGTCAAGTTCTCGCTCGAACGGCCTGACCTGCCCAAGCATCTGCAACGCGCCTGGACCTATTACGGGCTGTTTCCCAACACCGGCTTCGTCTTCACCCCGGAAGGGGCGCAGTTCTACATGGACACCCCGACCTCGGCGCGCGAGACGCGCCAGTCGGGCCGGAGCTACCGCTGGCCGGGCGAAAGCCGCCAGACGAGGCTGGCGCGCTATCTGGCCTTCCGGATCGACCGCGACACCTCGGCTGAGGATCGGCAGCTTTCGATCTGGTCGAACGAGTCGATGAAGTCTGATGCCTTCGAGGGCTTTCACCTGTCCGACCTCGAATATGGCCTGCGCGCCCATCACGACGGGCTACGCGCGCTTATGCCGATCATGACGGTCGAGACTCCACCGCCGGAAGACCGCGTGGCCAGCCTGAACGCAGAATTGTCTTGCCAGACGGATGGCGGGGCGTAACCGTCAAAGAAAAACCAATCAGAAACTTCGGGGAGAACACGCCATGAGATTTAATCGCC
>VGDH01000198.1 GCA_016869835.1 Alphaproteobacteria bacterium | reverse complement strand
GACGATCTCCTCCGGCTTGTGCTTCTTCTGGGGCATTCCTTCATCCTCCAAATGGCTCAAAAACCATACCTCAGGGAGGACCACTTTTCAGGGGGCAGGCCACTCCAGACTGAGGCCAGGCCGCGCGACCTATGCCATTGCCTGCTGGGACCATGGTGGCGTGCTGGTTGACGGCGTCCTGATCCAGCTTGCGGCAGACCGCTTCTGGTATGTTCAGGCCGAGGGCGACTTTTTCGCCTGGGCCCGGGCGCATGCCATGGGCATGGATGTCGAGATCACCGATCCCGGGTCCTGGGTGCATCAGATTCAGGGACCGAAGGCGATGGAGGTCCTGGCGGATGCCTGTGACCACGGCGCGCCGGAGGACTTTCGTTACTTCGACGCGCGCGAGGTCAGCATGGGCGGCCAACAGGTGATGATCACCCGGACCGGCTGGACCGGAGAGCTGGAGTTTGAAATCTACACCCGGCCGGGGCTGAATTGTGACCGGTTGTGGGAGCATATCAGCGCCGCCGGCGCCAGGCACGGAATGCTGGACATCGGTCTTGACGCCATGGACATCCGGCGGATCGAGGCTGAAATCCTCAATGCCGGGTCCGACATGGATGCAACGACCACGCTCTTTGCGGTCGGCCTTGGGGGCTTCGTAACCAACGCGGGCGACTTCTTCGGCCAGGCCGCCCTTGAAAGGGCGGACGGGCGCGTGCGGCTCCTTGGTCTTGCCTGCAAGACGGCTGAACCCCTGATCGGGGGCCCCGTCGCGCGGGGCGGGCGCGAGATCGGCACCGTCACAGCATCGGGATGGTCCCCCTTCCTGGATCAGGGTGTGGCCTATGTTCGCCTTGCCGACGCCGGTGACGCGACGCTGGGGCCGGTGGAGGTCATGGGCTTTGACCTGGCCATGCACCGGGCCAAGATCGTAGCCCTGCCGTTTTATGATTCGGAGAAGCGGATCGCTCGGGGTCTGGAAGCGCCAAGCGTGTGACGCGTCACACCCCGGTTCGTTCCGGGGTGCCCGGGCGTTGCTTGGTCTGCCACTCCGGGTCGAAATACGCGGGGGTGTTCAGCGGCGGCAACATGCCCTTGCCCAGGACGTGGTCGGCCCCTTTTTCGCCCACCATGATCGTCGGCGCGTTCAGGTTGCCGTTCGGCACAAAGGGGAAGATCGAACTGTCGATCACCCGCAGCCCCTCAACCCCATGGACGCGCGTTTCGTGATCGACAACCGCCATGGCATCGCGCCCCATCTTGCAACTGCCGCAGGGGTGATAGGCAGTGGCGGCATTGCGGGCCACGAAATCGTCAAGCTCGGCGTCGGTCTGCAGCTTCTCTCCGGGCAGAATCTCTTCGCCGCGGAAGGGGTCCATCGCGGCCTGGGCAAAGATCTGGCGCGTCAGGCGGATGCCGTCGCGGAAGACCTGCCGGTCATACTCGTCGGCAAGATAGTTGAAGAAGAGCTTCGGCGCCTCGGCCGGGTCGGCGGAGCGCAAGGTCAGCCGGCCCCGACTGCGGGGCTTGCCCGGGATCAGATGTGCCTGAAACCCGTGCCCCTTGAAGGACGACGACCCGTCATAGGCGATGGCCCCGCCGACAAAGTGATACTGGATGTCGGGATAGGGGATGCCGGGGCGGCTGCGGATATGGCCGTTGACCTCCATATGGTTCGAGGCACCGAGGCCATTCCTGAACAGCAGCCAGCGCAGCCCGATCATCGCCTTGCTGAACGGGTTCAGCTTGCCGTTCAGGGTGATCGGTTGCGTGCAGCGGCGCTGCATCCAGATTTCCAGATGGTCATGCAGGTTCTCACCCACGCCGGGCAGGTCATGCACGACCGCGATCCCGTGTTCGCGCAGGTGCGCCTCTGGCCCGATCCCCGACAGCATCAGGATCTTCGGCGAGTTGACGACGCCCGCAGACAGGATCACCTCGCGCCGGGCCTTCGCCTTGATGACAGCACCACCCACGGAATACTCGATCCCGGTCGCGCGTCGCCCCTCCATCAGCACGCGGTGGACCAGGGCATGCGTCACCAGATTGAGGTTGGGCCGGCCGAGGCTGGGCTTGAGATATGCGTTCGCCGTGGACCACCGCACCCCATTGCGGACGGACATGTCCATGGTGGCGAACCCGTCCTGACTATAGCCATTGTAGTCTGACGTGACCGGATAGCCCGCCTGACGGCCAGCGTCGATGAAGGCCTGATAAAGCGGGGTGGACATCGGGGCCGGGGTGACATGCAGCTCACCCCCTTCCGCGCGATAGGCGTCGGCCCCCGGCCCGTTATGTTCGGCCCGGCGGAAATAGGGGAGGACGTCGGCATAGCCCCAGCCTGTCGCGCCAAGTTCGGACCATTGGTCAAAATCACCGGCATGGCCACGCACCCAGACCATGCCGTTGATCGAGGACGACCCGCCGATCACCTTGCCGCGCGCCTGATGGATGCGGCGGCCCGCGAGGCCCGGTTCGGGTTCGGTGTGAAAACCCCAGTCGTATTTCTTCATGTTCATCGGGATCGACAGGGCCGACGGCATCTGGATCAGGACCGAACTGTCCTTGCCGCCGTATTCCAGCACCAGAACGCGATGCTTGGGGTCTTCGCTAAGACGTCTGGCAAGGACCGAACCGGCCGAGCCTGATCCCACGATGATGAATTCATATTCTTCCATCGGCTTTCCTCCAATCACCATGCGGGTCTTGTGGGCCCGGGTCCGGCATATGCGCGGCCTGTTTCAAGCACCATCACCCGCTTGTCCGCCTTGCCCCAAAGGCAGGCCACCGCCGAACCGGCATTGCCTGCCTAATACGGCGCATCGACCGGACCCATCCCGACATAGACGCTTTTGACCTGCGTATAGTGATGCACCGCCGCATGACCGTTTTCGCGCCCCACGCCCGAAAGCTTCGACCCGCCAAAGGGGGCCTCGACCGGCGTCAGGTTATAGGCGTTGATCCAGCAGGTGCCCGCCTGCAACTGCGCGATCACCC
>VGDH01000197.1 GCA_016869835.1 Alphaproteobacteria bacterium | reverse complement strand
GCGTCTGCACCACGGATGTCAGCAGGCGGTTGTGGGCATGGGCGGGGGTGTCCTTGAAGGGCTCGGGCAAGGGGTGCCAGCCGACAAAGTCAATAAGGTCATAGCAGCCGATCGACACGATTTGCGGGATGCCCTGCTTGCCTGCGTTTTCCATCCGATCCGCGCCCGCGCTGATGGCCGAGCCATAAAGGTGGTTGCCCACCTCTTGCGGCGCGAAATCCATCACGGCGGCAAAGGCGCCCTCGGCTGCAAGGCTTTCAAAGGCGCGACCACCCATGCCGGTCGCGTGGAACACCGCAACCTCATACCCGCGCGCCTCCAGCGCCGGTTTCAGAGTGGTCATATAGCGCAAGACCGTCTTGCCAAAGGACGTCATCCCGATCAGCGGGCGATCGCGATTGGGTGGCTCTACCGCGCGGGCCGCGCCCAGAACGGCGCCAGCAGCCTGGGAAAGTGACACCTTGCAGACCGAATTCAGGCCATAAAGCCCCCCGGCCCACAGGATCATCTGGGTATCGGCGGCCAGCCGTTCGGGCGGGATCATCGGCGAGAAGCTGACGGTCGAGACGATGTATTTCGGCACGCCCAGAGGCAGCGCGGCGCAAAGATCGAGCGCCAGATCAGTGCCCATCGACCCGCCCAGAACCAGCACCCCGTCAAAGCGCACTTCGCGGTGCAGCCGCGCGGCCAGCGCCGCCGACCCGCGCGCCATAGCCTGCATGGCGATGTTTTCATCCTCTGCCGCGATGATCGCGTCGATCGTGGTGCCCGCCTCGGCCATCACATCATGTTTCGACCAGTCGGTCGGCGCCGTCGGGTTGCCCAGAACCGAGACATCCATGGTCAACGCCTCGCCCCCCTGCCCGCGGATCACGCCCGCGATGTAATTCAGCTCGTCGTCCTTGGTGTCATAGGTGCCGACGATGAGGATGCGATTGCCCATGGGAGGCTCCTTTTGGCTGGCGGCAGGGCGGGGGTTTCACACCCCCGCACCCCCGTGGGGTATTTGGCCCAAGATGAACGGATCAGAGTTGGATCCAGGCGGTTTTCAACTCGGTGTATTTGTCCAAGGCATGCAAGGATTTGTCATGCCCGTTGCCCGATTGCTTCATGCCGCCCAAGGGCACGGTATTGTCGGATCCGCCATAGGTGTTGACATGCACCACGCCTGACCGGATCGCCCGCACCATCCGGTGGGCGCGCGACAGGTTCGACGTCCAGACCCCTGCGGCAAGGCCGAAATCGGTGGTATTGGCGAGGGCGGCGGCTTCGGCCTCGGTGGTGAAGGGGGTGACGGCAAGGACGGGGCCGAACACTTCTTCGCGGAACAGGCGGTGGCTGGGTTGCACGCCCGCGACCACGGTCGGCTCCATGTAATAGCCGCCGGTGTCGGTCATCGCACGATTGCCGCCAAGGACAATCTCGCCGCCGTCCTTGCGGGCATCGGCCACGAAGCCCAGGTTGCCTTCCAGCTGCATCTCGGAGTTCACCGCGCCGATCTGGGTCGCCAGATCGAGAGGATTGCCGAGTTTCATCGCTGAGGCGGCCTTGGCCAGGGCTTCGACAAATTCATCATGCACGGCCGCCTCGACCAGAAGGCGCGAGCCTGCGACGCAGACCTGGCCTGCATTGCGGAAGATGGCCGTTGCGGCGGCCTTGGCGGCGGTGGCAAGGTCGGGGGCGTCGGCAAAGACGATGTTTGGGGATTTGCCGCCAAGCTCCAGATAGCAGCGTTTCAGATTCGACTGGGCCGAGTATTGCAGCAGGCGGCGGCCCGTGGGGCCGGAGCCGGTGAAGACCATCACATCGACATCCATCGACAGCGCCAGCGCCTCTCCTGTGACGCGCCCCGGCCCGGTGACGACGTTGAACACGCCCGGCGGCACGCCCGCCTCGAGCGCGAGTTCGGCAAGGCGGATCAGGGTAAGGGATGCGGTTTCAGCCGGTTTCAGCACGATGGAGTTGCCCATGGCCAAGGCGGGCGCGATCTTCCAGGCGCCGATCATCAGCGGGAAGTTCCAGGGCACGATGGCGGCCACGACGCCCACGGGTTCGCGGTGGACAAGGGCGAGGATATTGTCCGCCGTCGGGGCAATCTCGCCGTAGACCTTGTCGAGAGCCTCGGCGTAATAGCGGAAGGTTCCGGCGGCCGATCCCGGCTCGGCTTTGAGCGCCATGCCGATATCGGTGCCATTGTCGCGCACGCCCAAGACTGCGAGTTCCAGCGTGTGCTTGTCAATCTGGTCGGCCAGGCGGTGCAGCACGGCCTTGCGGCGAGATGGGGACATCCGCGACCAGCGGCCGTCTTCATAGGCCGCGCGGGCGGAAGCCACGGCGCGGGCGACATCTTCGGCGCTGGCTGCGGCGGTGGTGGTCAGTTTCTGCCCGTTGATCGGCGACAGGACCGTGGTTTCGCCGCCCTGCCCGTCTTGCCAGGTGCCGTCGATCAAAAGCTTTTGCGGCGGCACCGGGGCAGCGGCAAGGCGGTCAATGTCGGCTTGGGTCACAGGCATGGCGGCAGGCTCCGGCAGAAAAGGAAACGGGCGGCCCGAGACGGACCGCCCGAAGGGAGGGGGAGATCAGGCCTTGGTGTTGCCAAGTCTCTTGAAGCGGGCGGGATCGCGCGACGCCAGCATCGAAGCAAGGCCAAAGCCGATCAGCGCGAAAAGCGGCACCAGCGCGGGGATCATCCAGCCAAGGTTGCCCTCGGTGCCGGTCAGCGCACCGAAGTCGCGGAAGATGATGACGAAAAGGTAGCCCATCACCAGACCGGTGATGATCGGCAGCACCTTTGTTGCCAGCACGCTTTCGCCCATTGAGTCCTTCATGAAGAACATCAGGACCGACAGCGACGTCAGCGCCATAAGCCCAAGGATGCCCAAGGTGCCCATCTGGCTCATCCAGACAAACAGGTTGAGAACCGGGTCGAGCCCGTTGACAAGGAACAGCGTGACCACAGCCAAGGCCACGATGGTCTGGATCACCGACCCGCGATGCGGCGACTGGTGGGTGGCATGGGTTTGGCCAAGCGAATCCGGCAGGATGCCTTCGCGCCCTGCCACAAACTTGTAGCGCGCCACAGC
>VGDH01000196.1 GCA_016869835.1 Alphaproteobacteria bacterium | reverse complement strand
TGTGGGTGATGGTGGTGATGGTGCCCAGCTCGCTCATTCTTGGGATCCTGTCGGGCATGCGCGAAGGCTCACGCACCGACCGGGTGCTATCGACCGCCGCCATCGTGACGACGGCCACACCGGAATATGTCTCGGGCGTCATCTTCATCGCGCTTCTGGCCTCGGCCACCGGGGGGATTTCGCCCCTGCTGGCCGAATGGGGCTGGATCGACGGCAAGACGCTGTTCATGGGCACCGCCACCAGCGCCATGGACAACATCACCTTCTGGAACTTTGCCCTGCCGGTGATGACCATCGCCCTTTACGGCATCGGCTATATCGCCCGCATGACGCGGGCCTCGATGACCGAGGTGATGACCGCCCAGTATATCCGGACCGCCCGGCTCAAGGGCGTCAGCTTCCCCCAGGTGGTGATCCGCCACGCGCTCAGAAACGCGCTGATCGCGCCCTTCACCGTCATCATGCTGCAATTCCCCTGGCTCTTGAACGGCGTCGTGATTGTTGAGACGCTGTTCAACTACAAGGGCTTTGGCTGGACACTGGTGCAGGCCGCGACCAACAACGACATCGAACTCTTGCTGGGCTGTTCGGTGGTGGCGGTTGTGCTCGTGCTCATCACACAGCTGATTTCCGATATCGGCTATGTGTTCCTCAATCCCCGCATTCGTCTGTCCTAAGGAGACCGCCTCATGGAACCGCTCTCCTGGCTTGAAATCCTTGCCGCCATGGCCGGCCGCTTCCTGCCGGTCTGGGTGGCGCTGGTCGTCACCTTCGCCCTGTCGCTGACCTTCAAGCGCCGCCTGGGGCTTTACGGCAAGCTCTTTGACAGCCCTGTCGGCATGATCGGCTTTGGCATCGTGATGTTCTGGGTCTTTATGGCCATCTTTGCCGACCTGATCGTCACCATGGACCCCTTGGCACAGTTCTCGGGCTCCAAGAACGCCGTGCCAGGGTCCCCCCTGAAAACCCCGGTCGAGGGGGCTTATACCCATCTTCTGCTCGGCGCCGACCATGTGGCACGGGACGTGTTCAGCCGCATGGTCATGGGCGCGCGCGAGGTGCTGAAGATCGCCCCCGCCGCCACGCTCTTTGCCTTCATGGTCGGCATCACGCTGGGCCTTCCGGCGGGCTATCTTAGCGGCAAGCTTGATACCGGCCTGTCCTTCCTGGCCAACCTCGTGCTGGCCTTCCCGGTGATCCTGCTCTTCTACCTGCTTGTCACACCCGAAATCGTGCAAACCGGCATCCCGACCTATTTCGCGGCCTTCCTATTCCTGTTCCCGATCGTGTTTCTGGTCCTGCTCATCAACTCCCGCTTCTTCACCAACCCGATGCAGCGCAACCTCTATGTGGGCGGTGTCCTCTTGGTCGGGATCTGGGCCTATTCGGGCCTTGCCTTCAACATTGACCCGCTTGGCGTCTGGTCCATGGGCCCGAACATGCTCAACGTCTTTGTCTCGGTCGTCTTCGTGAACTCGCCCGGCGTGTTCCGCATCGTGCGCGGCATGGTGATGGACATCAAGACGCGCGACTATGTGGCAGCGGGCCAGACCCGGGGCGAGGGTGCGTGGTATATCATGCTGTGGGAAATCCTGCCCAATGCGCGCGGCCCCTTGATCGTCGATTTCTGCCTGCGCATCGGCTACACCACCATCCTTCTGGGTACGCTTGGCTTCTTCGGCCTTGGCGTCTCGCCTGAAAGCCCGGACTGGGGCTCGACCATCGACGACGGGCGAAAACTGTTGTCGATTGTCCCCCACCCCGCCTTGGTGCCGGCCTTTGCCCTGATGAGCCTTGTCCTTGGCCTGAACCTTCTAGCCGATGGCTTGCGCGAAGAAAGCCTGAAGGATTGATGGCCTTCATCTGTTCATAAACATCCCGGGGGTCCGGGGGCTGGCCCCCGGACCGACCTCTCCACCAAAGCGAGGCCACCATGTCTGACTGGGACCCATCCAAACCCATCCTTGAAATCGAGAACCTCTCGATCAGCTTCTTCACGCGCCTGCGCGAAATCCCGGCGGTGATGGATTTTTCCTGCACCGTCATGGCGGGTGAGGCGATGGGGCTGGTGGGCGAAAGCGGTTGCGGCAAGTCGACCGTGGCGCTTGCCGTCATGCGCGACCTTGGCAAGAACGGCCGCATCGTCGGCGGCTCGATCAAGTTCAAGGGCCGCGATCTGACAACCATGAACGACGAAGAGCTGCGCCATATCCGCGGCTCGGAAATCGCCATGATCTATCAAGAACCCATGGCGTCGCTAAACCCCGCCATGAAGATCGGCGCGCAATTGGCCGAAGTGCCGATGATCCATCAGGGCATGTCGAAAGAAGAGGCCTGGAAACTCGCCCGCCAGATCGTGGCCGACGTCCGCCTGCCCGACCCCGACCGCATCTTGAACGCCTACCCGCACCAATTGTCGGGCGGCCAGCAGCAGCGCATCGTCATCGCGATGGCGCTGATGTCCAAGCCTGCGCTTCTGATCCTCGATGAACCCACCACCGCGCTTGACGTGACGGTGGAAGCCGGGATCGTTGATCTGGTCAAGGATCTAGGCGAGAAATACGGCACTTCGATGCTGTTCATCAGCCACAACCTTGGCCTGGTGATGGATGTCTGCGACCGGCTTTGCGTGATGTATTCGGGCGAGGCGGTGGAAACCGGCAATGTGACCGAAGTCTTTGACAAGATGCGCCACCCCTATACCCAGGCGCTCTTCCGCTCGATCCCGCTCCCTGGGGCCGACAAGAACTCTCGCCCCCTTGTCGCCATTCCCGGCAACTTCCCCCTGCCCCATGAACGCCCCAATGGCTGCAACTTCGGCCCGCGCTGCGACTATTTCGAAAAGGGCCGCTGCGATGCCCGCGATATCGAGATGTCCACCGTCCCCGAAGGCGACCGCCACGGTTCGCGCTGCCTGAAATGGGCCGAGATCGACTGGGACGCGCCCCTAAAGGCGCGCGTGCAGAAGGAACGCGCCGAGATCGGGCGGGTGGTCCTGAAGATGGAGGATCTGAAGAAGTATTACTCGGTGTCGGGCAGCGCCTTTGGCGGCGGCATGAAAAAGGTGGTCAAGGCCAACGAGACGCTGACCT
>VGDH01000195.1 GCA_016869835.1 Alphaproteobacteria bacterium | reverse complement strand
CAGATCAAGGCTGATCCTTGGATCGGCCCATGGCCCCCGGATCAGGATCGGCGCGGTCAGGCTTTGATCGGCAATCGCCGTTTCCGCGCGCAGGCGATAGTTGATGGTGCGCGCGCCAAGCCCCAGATTGCCCTTGCCGCTGATCGCCGCAAACGGCGTCGCGATGGCCAGATCGTCATTCTGCAACACGCCCTCGGCGATGGTGAAACTGCCGGTCAGGCTGTCAAACACCGTCTTTTGCCCCGCGCCGACAAAGCCCGGATCCAGCGTGCGCAACATGCCCCCGATATCCAGGCCCAGGATCTCGCCCCGCCCCAGCGCAAGGCTGCCCGACCCGTCCAGCCCCTGCATGATCGCATCAACCGAGTTGCCCGAGCCAAGGAACTTGAACCGAAAATCGCCCGTGCCCACCAGCCGCTCATATCCCGCCAGATCGGCCATCAGGGGCTGCAAGGCCATGCCGGCAAACAACAGATCGCCCCCAACCGACAACCCGTTGCGGCCATTGACCACAAACGGCCCGCTGATCTCGCCGCCATAGCCGCGAACGCGGGCCAGATCAAAGACCGCCCGCGCCCGGTCAAGCGTGAGCCGCAGCGAGGTTGGCCCGAACTTGGCCAGGCCCAGATTGATGCCATCGGCCTTGAGCAAGATATCGGCATCGAGCACAGCCAGACCCGAAACGTCGATCCGCTCCTTCGGCCAGCCCTCCGACTGCATGCCACCGCCCGCGCCGCCACCGCTTTGGCCAAGCGCTGCGCCAAGGTTCAACGCCCCGGCCACCACCTTGGCCGCGAGCTTCGGCCGCGCCTCGCCCGGGGTCAGATCGGCGTCCACCGCCAGAACCGTCTCGTCCAGCCGCACGGTGCCGCCGCGCAGATGCGCCGAATCGGCCTCGGTCAGCGTCACCTCGACCTGCACCGTCACGCCACCCGCGCCCAGCCCCTTGGGCAGGCGCGGTGCCGTCGCCCCGGCCAGGGCGGCAAGTTCAGCCAACTGGCCCAGATCGGCCTCAAGATCGCCCTTGGCCGCCATGGGGTTCCATCCGGCCTGCCCGTCAAGCACCGCCTCGGCCGAACCGCTGCGCAGCGCCAGCCTCACCGGACCCAGCGCGCCATCCAGAAGGGCGCGGAACCGGCCCAGCGTCACCTCGGCCTCAAACGGTTGGCCGTTCAGCGCGGCGGCGAGGGCCAGCGTCACCGGCCCCTCGAAATCGGGGATCGCGGTCCGGACCGCCAGATCGCGCAGATCAAGCCTTTGCCCCGTGCCATGGTCGACAAAAACCAGCCGCACGCCCGTCAGCACCGCCTTGTCAAGCGTGAAGGCCTGCCCCACGCCCGGCGTGTCGGCACTGACCGTGCCACCGGTGTCGCCGCCGAACATCCAGTTTTCCCGGCCATCGCGGGCGCGTTCCAGCACCAGCTCCGGCCCCAGCGCCGTCACGGCGGTGATCCGCGCCTCGCCCCCGATCACGGCGGCCATATCCACCGCAATCTCCAGCGCCTCGGCCTGAAACATCGGCCCCATGTCCGACCACTCGGCATTCGAGATCGACACCCGGCCGGTCTTGGGCGTCAAGACCGGCCAGACCGTCGGGCGGACCGCGCCTTCGATCACCAGATCGCACCCGGTCAAGGTCTTGAACTGCCCCACCAGCAGCCCGGCAATCCGCTCGGACGGCATCAGGACCAAGGCCCCGACGGCCAGACCGCCAAGGACGACAAGGGCCAGAACAAGACCAATCAGGCTGCGAACAATCCAACGCATGGGGGCTCCGGTGTGCCGAGGCAAGACAGGCCGCCATGGGCCGCCTAACCTCCCGAGCCTAGTGACGATCCCCCGCATGACAAGCCGCCCGCCAAAGCACGGCAAGCTTTTGCCCATGGGCCGGCTTTGCCCCAAAGGGGCCGGCGGCCCGCCTTAGCGCACTTTCAGCGTCGCAAGCCCAATCATCGCCAGAATAAGGCTGATGATCCAGAAGCGGATCACGATCTGCGGCTCGGCCCAGCCCTTCTTTTCAAAATGGTGGTGAATGGGCGCCATCAGGAACACCCGCCGCCCGGTGCGCTTGAAATAGGCGACCTGAATGATGACGCTCAGCGCCTCGACCACGAACAACCCGCCGACAATGCCCAAGACGATCTCATGCTTGGTGCAAACCGCAATCGCCCCCAGCGCCCCCCCCAGCGCAAGCGCGCCCGTGTCGCCCATGAACACCGCTGCCGGGGGGGCGTTGTACCACAAGAACCCCAGGCCTCCGCCAAAAAGCGCAGCTGAAAAGATCAAAAGCTCGCCCGTGCCCGGCACGAAATGCACACCCAGATATTCCGAGAAATTGTAATTGCCGACCACATAGGCAATCACCCCCAGCGTCGCGCCCGCAATCATCACCGGCATGATCGCAAGGCCATCCAACCCGTCGGTCAGGTTCACCGCATTGGCCGCCCCCACGATGACGAACATGCCAAAGGGAATGAAGAACAGCGACAGATTGATCAGCGCATCCTTGAACAAGGGCAGTGCCAGCTGATTGGTTAGCGCCGTGGGATGAAAACTTGCCGCCGCATAGGTTGCAAGCGCAGCGATCAAAAGGCCCGCCGCCATCCGCGCCTTGCCCGAAACCCCTGCCGTCGTCTGCTTGGTCACCTTGGCATAGTCATCGGCAAAGCCGATCAGGCCAAAGGCCAGCGTCACCAGAAGCGTAATCCAGACATAGGGATTGTCCAGACGCGCCCACATCAGGGTCGAAACCACCACCGCCGAAAGGATCAAGAGACCACCCATCGTCGGTGTGCCGACCTTGGCGAGGTGGCTTTGCGGCCCGTCATCGCGGATCGGCTGGCCCTTGCCCTGCTTGCGCCGCAAAAGGTCGATCAGCGGGCGTCCGAACAGAAAGCCAAAGATCAGCGCCGTGGCAAAGGCCATGCCCGCGCGGAAGGTGATGTATCTGAACAGGTTGAAAAAATCCCCGCCGTCGGAAAACTCGGTCAGCCAATACAACATCATACGTCTCCCTGTGCGGCGGCGGCTGGTTGCCCCAATTTGCGCAAGGCGTCAACCATCAGCGACACCTTGATCCCCTTGGACCCCTTGACCAGAACGATATCGCCCGCATCAATC
>VGDH01000194.1 GCA_016869835.1 Alphaproteobacteria bacterium | reverse complement strand
CCTCCGGCGCGCCGTCGATCATGAAGGCGACGTGCTCGAGAGCTTCGTGACCAAGACGCGGGACAAGAAGGCCGCGTTGAAATTCCTCAGGAAAACACTGAAGCGGCATGGCCATGTTGGCGAATTCGTCACGGATTGCCTGCGGTCCTACGGCGCGGCACTTCGCCAGCTCGGGGTCGGAGACAAGCAGCAAACTGGCCGCTGGGCCAACAATCGCGCAGAGAATTCGCACTTGCCGTTTCGAAGGCGCGAACGCGCGATGCTGCGTTTCAGGAGTATGCGAACCCTGCAGACATTCGCTTCCGTTCATGCCTCAGTCTCTAACCACTTCAACCAGGAGCGATCACTTTCCAGCCGGACTAACTACAAGGCCGTCCGCACCGCCGCTCTTGCCGAGTGGCGCGGTCTTTTCGCTGCCTGACAGCCAGCCCGGGTAGGGCAAACGGAGACGAGTTCGCATTGGTCTGACAGCACCGTTGTGCTACGTGAAGGCTGGAAGCTGCGGCGCATTCTTAGATGGCACGCAGGCGATCGGCGACAGACATGGGCGGAGACCACGTGGCATTGCTGGCCGCTGGTGAGGTTACACTCCGCTGCAGACAGGTCTGCGTCCGGTAATACCAGTGTTCATCCATCGCACATATTAATCGTTAAAGTATTGCAAAAGATAGATAACAAATCATCTCTATGGCGGCATGGACGAGCCGGAGCTGAAGATCATCGACGTCTTCATCTGCAAGCTGCGCAAGAAGCTGGCCGAGGCGACGGGGGGCCAGAACTATATTGAAACCGTCTGTGGCCGCGGCTATGTGCTGCGTGAACCGGCACCGGGGGCGGCCACCAGTCTGGCGGCCTCGGCCTGACCCTAGACCTTTCCCGCGCCACCCCATAACCTTGGGCGGCGAACAGGGGGAGAGGACCAGATGCCAGAGCCGACGCCGATCGACAAGCTGACCGAGGCCGAGGCCCGCGCCGAGCTCTCCCATCTGGCCGAGGTCTTGGCGGCCGCGAACCGCGCCTATCACACGCTGGACGCGCCCGAGATTTCGGACGCGGAGTATGATGCCCTGAAGCAGCGCAATGCGGCGATCGAGGCGCGGTTTACCGCGCTCAAACGGGCGGACAGCCCGTCAGATCAGGTCGGGGCAGCCCTTGCTTCGGGCTTTGGGAAGATCACCCATGCGGTGCCCATGCTGTCGCTAGAAAACGCCTTTGAGGACAGCGACATTGCTGACTTTGAAGAGCGGATCCGCAGTTTTCTGGGCCACAGCGGCTCCTTGGCCTTTACGGCCGAACCCAAGATTGACGGGCTGTCGCTGTCTTTGCGCTATGAAGGCGGGCATCTGGTGCAGGCCGCCACGCGGGGCGATGGGGCGGTGGGTGAAAACGTCACCGACAACGCCCGCTCCATTGCCGATATCCCGCAAACCGTGACCGGCGCGCCCGATGTGATGGAGGTCCGCGGCGAGGTCTATATGTCCCACGCCGATTTTGCCGCGCTGAACACCCGGCAACAGGAGAAGGGGGAAAAGCCCTTTGCCAACCCGCGCAACGCGGCCGCCGGGTCTTTGCGCCAGCTGGATGCCGCCATCACCGCCGCCCGGCCCTTGCGCTTTTTCGCCTATGCCTGGGGGGCGCTGTCCGCGCCGCTTTCGGAAACGCAATTTGGCGCCATCGCGCGGCTGCAAACCATGGGGTTCAAGACCAACCCCCTGACATTCCTTGCAGAGTCGCCGGACGATCTTCTGGCGCATTACCGCAAGGTCGAGGGGCTGCGCGCCACGCTTGGCTATGACATTGACGGCGTGGTCTACAAGGTCAACGATCTGGCGTTGCAGGCGCGGTTGGGCTTTCGGTCCACCACCCCGCGCTGGGCGATTGCCCATAAATTCCCCGCCGAACTGGCCTGGACGCGGCTTGAGGGTATCGACATTCAGGTCGGGCGCACCGGCGCCCTGTCGCCTGTGGCCCGGCTTGCGCCGGTGACGGTGGGCGGCGTGGTGGTGTCGAATGCCACGTTGCACAACGAAGATCACATCGCCGGGCGCGACGCCAAAGGCAACCCGATCCGGGGCGGCAAGGATATTCGCGTAGGGGACTGGGTGCAGGTCTATCGCGCGGGCGATGTGATTCCGAAGATCAACGATGTCGATCTGGCCAAACGCCCGGCTGACGCGCCGGCCTTTGACTTTCCCGCCCGCTGCCCCGAGTGCGGTTCCGAGGCACACCGGGCCGAAGGCGACGCGGTGCGTCGCTGCACCGGGGGTCTGATCTGTCCGGCGCAAGCCATTGAGCGGCTGAAACATTTCGTCTCGCGCGGGGCTTTCGATATCGAAGGTCTCGGGGCCAGACAGATCGAAATGTTCTTTCACGACCGGCTTTTGCCGATCCGGACCCCGGCCGATATCTTTACGCTTGCCGCCCGCGACCGCGCCCAGCTTGCCCGGCTGGAAAACCGCGATGGCTATGGCAAGACCTCGGTCGCCAAGCTTTTTGCCGCCATCGAGGCCAAGCGCACCATCCCGCTGGATCGGCTGATCTTCGGCCTTGGCATTCGCCATGTGGGTGAGGCGGCGGCCAGCCTTCTGGCACGCCATTACGGCGACTGGCCGGGCTTTGAGGCGGCGATCACCGCCGCGCGCCCCGGATCGCCGGAATGGGCCGATCTGACCGCGATCGACGGTGTGGGGGCCGTGCTGGCAACCAGCCTGACCGAGGCGTTCCAGAACCCTGCCGAACGGGCCGCCATTGATGCGCTTGTCGCAGCGCTTTCCCCGCAACCCGTTGAAAAGCCATGGCTGGACAGCCCGGTGGCGGGTAAGACCGTTGTCTTTACCGGCACGCTGGAACGCATGACCCGGGCCGAGGCCAAGGCCCGGGCCGAGGCTTTGGGGGCCAAGGTGGCCGGCTCTGTCAGCGCGAAAACCGATTATGTGGTGGCCGGTCCCGGCGCCGGATCCAAGGCCAAGGACGCCGAACGCCTTGGTGTGCCGATGCTGACCGAGGATGAATGGCTGGCCATGGTGGATGCATGACCCGGCCCGAGGCGCTTTTCCCGCTGTTTGCCGATCTGGAAACGCTTGAGGGTGTCGGCCCGAAAACCGCCCGTGCCTTTGCCGCCCTTGGCGTCGAACGGC
>VGDH01000193.1 GCA_016869835.1 Alphaproteobacteria bacterium | reverse complement strand
AAGCCAAGGTCCTCGGACAAGGCGATCCGCAGGCGCGACAGATCCGGTGTGCCGGGCGCATCAAAGCCCGGATCGCGGCGCTGTGATAGCGGGTCAAGACTCAACGGCCCGGCCATCGCCGCCAGGAGCAGCCGCGCATCCCGCGCCTCGCGCCCCATCGGACCCTCGACATTGAAAGGCGAAAACCCAAAGGCGCGGCGCTCGTTGGCAACGGTTCCGGCAGACGGGCGGATGCCCGTGATGCCGTTGAAGGACGCCGGAGTGCGCAAGGACCCCGCAAAATCCGATCCCATGGCCAGTGGCACCATGCCTGACGCCAGCGCCACCGCCGTCCCGCCCGATGACCCGGCAGACGTATAGCGTGGATCATGCGGATTGCAGGTCGTGCCCCAAAGTGTATTGGACGATGTCGCGCCAAATCCCAATTCGGGGATATTGGTCTTACCCACAACAATGGCCCCCTGACGCCGCAGATGGGCCACGATGAATTCGTCTTCGGCGGCGATATTGTCCCTGTAGAGGTGCGAGCCATAGGTGGTGCGCAGCCCCGCCACATCATTCATGTCCTTGATACCGATAGGCAATCCGTGCAACGGCGGCAGAACATCGCCCCGCATCACCGCCGCTTCGGCGGCGCGCGCCTCAGCCATCGCCGCTTCTGGCCGCATGTCGCAAAAAGCGACCAGAAGCGGGTTAAGCGCCTCGATCCGGTCCAGCGAGCTACGCATCACTTCGACCGGTGATACCGCCTTTGCGCCGATCAAGCGGCGAAGTTCGACAGCGGAAAGTTCAGCAAGCACGTGAGGTTGGCTTTCGGATGAGTGGGGCAGTTTCTTCAATTTTGTTGACAATTGACATAAAGAGTCAAGGGCAGAGCGAAGCCGGGCCAGAGCCGTCGCAAATCAACCGGTTTCTGCCTGATTTTTGGGCGCTTGCCGCAGTTGCACGCGGGTCCGCGCGTCAAGACGTATGTTCCGGGGCATCTTCAAGACTCATCGTCGCCCCTGCCTGCGCCGACAAAGTAGTCATCCAGCCAAAAGCGGCAGGTGCCTTGGGTGACCGCAACTGCCCCCAAGCCAGGATCCGGTTTGTCACCAGTCCGTATGCGTCTCACCAGCGGGTGCTGTCAGACCAATGCGAACTCGTCTACGTTTGCCCTACCCAGGCTGGCCGTCAGGCAGCGAAGAGGCCACGCCACTCGGCAAGAGCGGCGGCGCGAGCGGCCTTGTGGTTGGTCCGGCTGGAAAGTGATCGCTCCTGATTGAAATGGTTGCAGACTGAGGCATGGACCGAGGCGAATTTCTGTAAGGTTCCCATGCTCCGGAAACGCAGCATCGCCCGCTCGCGCCTTCGAAAGGGCAGGTGCGAACTCTCTGCACGATTGTTGGCCCAGCGACCCGTTTCCTGCTTGTCGCAGACGCCAAGTTCACGAAGTTCTGCGCTGTATGACCTCAGGCAATCCGTTACGAATTCGCCGGCCGGGCCATGCCGCCTCAGGGTTTTCCTGAGGAATTTCAATGCGGCCTTCTTGTCCCGCGGGTGCTGTCAGACCAATGCGAACACGTCTCAGTTTGCCCAAACTCGTCGCGCCTCAGGCCGTGCAGAGATCGCGCCACTCGGCGAGGGCGGCGGAGCGGTTGGCCTAGAAGTTCTGTCGGCTGTTGAGGGTGCGCTCCTTATTGAAGTGGTTGAGGACCGAGGCGTGGACGGAAGCGAACTTCTGTAACGTTTGCATGCGCCGGAAGCGGAGCATGGCACGCTCTCGGCTTCGAAATGGCTGGTGTGAGTTTTCGGCACGGTTGTTTTCCCAGCGGCCAGTTTCCTGCCTTTCAGTGATGCCAAGCGCCCGTAGGGCCGCACCATAGGACCGAAGGTGATCGGTCACGATTTCATCTGATCGACCATGTCGTTTCAGGGTTTTCTTCAAGAACTTCAACGCGGCTTTCTTGTCCCGCGTCTTCGTCACGAAGCTCTCGAGCACTTCGCCTTCGTGATCGACGGCGCGCCAGAGGTAGTGGCGCTCACCGTTGATCTTCCCGAACACCTCGTCCAGGTGCCGCCGCCAGTGGCTCGACCGCATTCCCTCCACCCGCCGCTTTCGGATTTCCGAGGCAAACATCGGCCCGAACCGGTGCCACCAGAACCGCACCGTCTCGTGGCAGATGTCGATCCCGCGTTCGTGGAGGAGATCCTCGACATTGCGCAGTGACAACGGGAACCGGACGTACATCATCACCGCCAGGCGGATGATCTCGGGGCTCGTCTTGCAGTACTTGAAGGCGGAAGGTGGAGAAGTTTCTAGCGCCTTAAGCACTGCGGAAGATATCCCCAACTTAGTTCTGCGAGATGAGGTGTACGCAGCAGTGGCAGGAGCACTAGCAGCTAAGGGTGATATTGCGGCAGGATTTGAACTTGCTGAAGGTATCAAGGGCAGAACACATAGAACCGAGGCATTTGTAGCAATTGCGCTGGCACTCTCTAATGGCAAATGAACACGGGTCCTTGGGAACTGTAGGTCATGCCTGCGTTATGGGGCCCCCTGAAAAACTGGCGTAGGATTCACTTGCCGCTGGTTGCCCTACCCATATCCGAGACAAAAATTTCAATCCGCTTTGGGGCAGACAGCAATCCTTTGTAGCCAAGAACGCTCTTGTTCCATCGTGAACCCAGCCCCCTGTACTGCACTCCAGCCGCCCAGCGCATTCGATCAAAATGGAACCTAAATTGGAACCTAATTTTGCGGATTTTTTTCATTATGTAATTGTTTTTGTTGTATTTTTAAATTTAATCGAGAGTCCCTGTCTCTCCGCCATCTATCATTGAAATTAAACGTATATTTTTTTCTTATTGGCATTGTTACCACAATAGTTCCACTTCCCAGCCTTGCCTTCGGGTTAAGTAGCCGTCTCAGCCCTTGCGTGGCCTCCCTGCCCTGATCCTTACCAACATCGAGCGTAGCGGTATTTGCTTTTCTAGATGCGCAGGCAGGTTTACCTTGGTAGAAGCAGTGGGCTTTATCCGGGGACGGGTTGGCCTGCCCCAATCTAGTGGTCCGCTTTTAGTCTTAGTGCATGATTGGTCTTGACGCTACGGCTGGCGTGGCCGGCGGAGCGGCTCCGGATGGCGTAGCCGGCCACTGGATGACCTCGGGAGCTGG
>VGDH01000192.1 GCA_016869835.1 Alphaproteobacteria bacterium | reverse complement strand
TTTGGCACAGATTTGGCACACTCAACGCCAAGCCGTAAGGTAAGCGGCGTCCACGCCCCATTGGATTGATGTGTTCCTGACGCCCGCCGCGCCTGCGAGAAGGTCTGCTTGAGCAGATGGAGGTTGCGCATGGCGGACGGTGGCGATGGTTTCATGGGGCGGTGTGAGGTTGTCGAACCCCGGCGGCGCGGCAAGCGGCGGTGGCCTGCGGAGCTCAAGGCTCGTGTCGTTGCCGAAAGCCTTCAGCCGGGTGTGCGGGTCTGCGATGTGGCAGCGCGCTATGACATCCTGCCCCATCACCTGTCAGATTGGCGTCGGCATGCCCGACAGGGTCGGCTTGTTTTGCCGAGCGACCTGATGGACGCGCTGACCACATCGCCAAGTTCGGCGGTCACGGAACCTGCCTTTGTGCCGCTGTCCATTCTGCCCGACCCTGTGGATGCGCAAAGATCGGCTGTGGTCGAGGTGTCCCAGAACGGCAGTGGCGTGATGACGATCGAGGTGGGGGCCGATCTGCTGCTGCGCATTCCCAGCGATGTTGCGGTGGAACGTGCGGCGGCGCTGGTGCGCGCATTGCGTGGGGCGGCATGATTGTCGCTGGCCAACGGCTGCCGATCCTGATCGCGACGAAGCCGGTCGATTTCAGGTGCGGGCATAACGCTCTGGCGCTGATCGTGCAGACCGAGCTGAAACTCGATCCGCATTCCGGGGTGACGGTGGTGTTTCGGTCAAAACGCGGTGACAGGTTGAAGATCCTTGTGTGGGACGGCACCGGGATGGTGCTGATCTACAAGGTTTTGGAACAGGGCAGCTTTGCCTGGCCGAAGGTTCAGGATGGGGTCATGCGGCTGTCGCGCGCGCAATTCGAGGCGCTGTTCGAAGGTCTGGATTGGCGGCGGGTGGTTGCCCAGAGGGTGCTGCCGCCGGCTGCGGCGGGATGACTCAGGCAGCTGTTTTGGCGTTGTTTTATTGGCCTTTCTGCCCCGTTTCAGGTAGAAATGCGCATGTCGCAGCCCCTTGATCTCAGCCAGTTTCCAGACCTGCCGCCCGAGGTGGTGAAAGCCTTTGCAGCGGTTCAGTTCGAGCTCTCGGTCGAGCGCGCCGCACGCCAGCACGAACAGGCCGTGGTCGCCCAGAAAGAGGCCTTCACCACCGAGCTCAAGGCGCTGATCGAGAAGCTGGAAGGCCAGGTTCAGGAGTATCGACGCACCAAGTTCGGGCCGAAATCAGAGAAACTGGACCCTGCGCAGCTGGAGCTGGCGCTGGAAGATCTGGAAACCGCCATCGCCGAGACGCAGGCGCAGATCGCCGCCGTCGAGGACAGGATCACGGCCAGCGAACCAGACCCAGAGAAGCGCAAGCCGCGCGCGCCCCGCAAGGCCCGAGCATTGCCCGAAAGCCTGCCGCGTGTCGAACGCGTGGTCGAGCCTGAGAGCATCGTCTGCCCCTGCGGCTGCGGCGACATGGTCCGGATCGGCGAGGACCGCACCGAGCGGCTGGATTACATCCCCGCGCGCTATCAGGTCATCGTCACGGTGCGCCCCCGATATGCCTGCCCCAAGGGGCGCACAGGTGTGGTTCAGGCAAAGGCACCTGCGCATCTATTGGAGGGGAGCTGGCCAACCGAGGCGCTGCTGGCCCAGATCGCCGTATCCAAGCATTCAGAATATATGCCGCTCAATCGCCAGTCCGTGGTGATGGCCCGCCATGGGGTGCCGATCGACCGATCTGTGTTGGCGGATTGGATGGGCCGCACGGGGGCTGCCATCGCGCCTGTTGTCGATCACATGGCCGAACAGCTACTGTCCGACAGCACGCGGCTTTATGTCGATGAAACCACCGCGCCTGTTCTCGACCCCGGGCGGGGCAAGACCAAGACGGGCTACCTCTGGGCGGTGTTGCGCGATGACCGGGGCTGGAACGGTCCGGCACCACCTGGCGTCGTGTTCCATTATCGCCCCGGGCGAAAGGGCGAATACGCCGCCGAAATCCTTGATGGCTTCAACGGTACGATCCAGGTTGATGCCTATGGCGGCTATAGCCATCTGGCCACGCCGAAACGCACGGGCGGCGATCCGCTGCGGCTGGCCTTTTGTTGGGCGCATGGCCGCAGGAAGCTGATCGCGGCCAAGCCCAAGAAGGGATCCCCCATCGTCGAGGAGGCGCTGTTGCGCATCGCGGCCCTCTACAAGATCGAAGATGCCATCCGTGGCTCGGACCCGGACCACCGCCGGGCTGTCCGGCAGGAAATGTCCCGCCCGTTGGTCGATGAATTCTTCACCTGGCTGAAGGCACAGGCCGCGCGGGTCTCGCGCAAATCCGACCTCGGTGAGGCAATGGCCTATATGCTGCGCCGCCAGGACGGCTTCCGGCTGTTCCTCGAGGACGGGCGCGTCGACATCGACTCCAACCTCGTGGAAAACGCCATCCGCAGCCCGGCCATGAACCGTCGCAATGCGCTCTTCGCCGGCCATGACGAGGGTGGCCGCAACTGGGCCCGCTTCGCCAGCCTGATCGGCACATGCAAGATGAACGGCGTCGAACCCTACGCCTATCTGCGCGATCTGTTCACCAAGCTGGCCAATGGCCATCTCGCGCGCGACATCGACGCCCTTATGCCGTGGGCCTACGTTCAGCAGGACAAGGATGCATAAGGACCTCGTCTCGTAGTCCCTGACGAGCTACCAGCCGCCCTCCGCTCCGCACCATCACGGCGACGCGCAAGCGCAAAATCAATGGGGCGTAGCCGCCGCTTACGAAGAAGCTACTGGCCGAGCAGATGCTCGAGATGGCGGCGATGAAGGAACTCTTGTCAAAAAAATGGTGACGCCTGCCGTGAAGCGCGAGGCTGTCGCGCATCTGAAGGCCCATCTCGGGCTGTCGGAACGGCGGGCGTGCCAGATTGCAGGGGCGGATCGCGAGATGGTGCGCTACCAGTCACAACGCGCGCCGGATGCGGAGCTGCGCGGTCGGTTGCGGGATCTGGCCAATGAGAGGCGCAGATTCGGCTACCGTCGCCTCTTTGTCCTGCTCAGGCGGGAGGGCGAGGCGTCGGGGATCAACCGCATCTACCGTCTCTACCGCGAGGAAGGGCTAACGGTGCGTAAACGCAAAGCGCGCCGCAAGGCCATCGGCACAAGGGCCCCGATACTGATCGAGGCGC
>VGDH01000191.1 GCA_016869835.1 Alphaproteobacteria bacterium | reverse complement strand
CCGACCTCTTGAATGCCATTCAAGCGCTCTCCCATCTGAGCTATGACCCCGTTACCAACTCTCGCCGCGTGGGCCGCTGCGATGGGCGGTGTTTACGAAAGGCCGCGGGGGGGTGCAAGAGGAAAATGCACCTTTTTCGCGGCCCTTCAAAGAACTTAAAGCTCTTCCTCTTCGCCGGGAACATCCGCCAGATCATCCAGCGAAACCGTGTCATCGGCGTCGTCTTCCAACAGCTCGTCATCCAGTTCGGCATCATCGGAAACGCCACCGACAAGCAGGTCGTCATCGGCTTCCAGATCGTCCACCAGAACCTCATCGTCCTTCTCGGGCGCCGAGCGGCTGACGACGGCGGCCGCCATCTTGCGGCGGGCAGTTTCGATATCCACGATCTCACCCGTATAGGGGCTGACGATCGGAGAACGGTTCAAGTCGTAAAAGCGCTTCCCGGTGATGGGGCAAATCCGCTTTACGCCCCATTCGGCCTTGGGCATGGTCTTCTCTTTTCAGGCTGTCATTGCAGTATCGCAGGCGATTGCCACAAGTGCCGGGCGGTGTCAAAGGCTTTTGCCAGCGGAATGGCGCTTCAGGCATGGCCGCCGGTCCGGGCCAGCCAAAGGGTCCGGTTGCAGGGCCCGGTTGCAGGACTGGACCGCTTCGCTATTCTAACCACAAGACCCGAGGTTTCATGCCCTTTCTTCCCGGCCCGCCCCCTGTTGAGGTAACGCTCCGCCGTTCAGCACGCGCGACGCGGTTTTCGCTGCGTGTCTCGCGCGTTGATGGCCGTGTCACGCTGTCGCTGCCCGGTCGCGCGCGCGAAGATGAAGCGCTGGCCTTTCTCAAGGCGCAGGAAGGCTGGCTGCGCAATGCGCTTGCCCGCCTGCCCCGGACCGACGCGATTGGCCTTGGCAGCAGACTTCCGGTCGAAGGACAAAGCCTGCACCTCGCGCCCGGCATGGGCCGCAGCCTGCAGGTCGAGGGCGACCACCTGCTGATCCCCGGCGATCCGGCGCAGGCCGGGCCGCGTGTGCAAGCCTGGCTCAAGGCGCTGGCGCGCGACCGTCTGGTGCGGGCCTCTGACCATTATGCCGCCCAGATCGGCGGCCGCGTGTCGCGCGTAAGCTTGCGCGACACCCGCTCGCGCTGGGGGTCGTGCACGGCCGAGGGGGCGCTGATGTATTCCTGGCGGCTGATCATGGCCCCCCCGCCTGTGCTGCGCTATGTCGCGGCGCATGAGGTGGCCCATCTGGTCGAGATGAACCATTCGCCGCGGTTCTGGGCCGTGGTCGACAGGCTTTATCCCGGCTGGGAGGCGCAGCGCGCCTGGCTGCGCACCCATGGCAGCGCGTTGCACGGGCTGCGCTTTCAGCCCGCAGGGGATTGACCCGGACCAAGGCTTGCTGTTTCGCTGGATCCATGGCTGCACCACCCCGCCCCGCCCCTCGGCTTGCCGATCCCAACGCTGCCGCGCATGAACGCGTCTACCGCAGCCTGCGCCAGCAGGTGATGCATGGAGAACTCGCCCCTGGCCAAGCACTTACCTTGCGCGGGCTGGCCGGGCAATTCGGCGTGTCGATGACCCCGGTGCGCGAAGCCGCGCGGCGGCTGGCGGCGGAAGGGGCGCTGACGATTTCCTCCTCGGGCCGCATCACCACCCCCGACCTGACCCCGGAACGGATCGAGGAATTGGCCGCCATCCGCGCCCTGATGGAGCCTGAAATGGCCAGCCGCGCCCTGCCGCGCGTGCATTTCGCGCTGATCGACCGGCTTGCCGCCATCGACGCCGCCAATCAGGAGGCAGTGATGAACCAGGATGCCGTGGCCTATGTGCGCAGCAATCTGGAGTTTCACCGCACGCTTTACCTGCGCGCCCAGACGCCGGCGATGCTGGCGATGATCGAAACAGTCTGGCTACAGCTTGGCCCCACGATGCGCGCGCTTTACCAAAAGGTCCGGCGCCGAGATCTGCCCCAGCATCACCGGCTGATTCTGGCGGCCCTGCGGGCGGGCGATGAACCGGGCCTGCGCCTTGCCGTGCGCACCGATGTGACTCAAGGCTTGCGGCACCTGATCAGCTGAGCCTCGTCGTCGGCTGCGCCGCTCCTCGTCAGAGCCCGCAGCGCGCCCCGGCAAGAGGCTCAAAGCGCCGACGCGGCGGCCCCGGATTATCCCACCAGCAGCACAACCCATGCCAGCCCACCCGCCAGTGCCGTCAGCGCCACGGCGGCCGATCCGCAATCCTTGGCCTTCTTGGCTCGGGGGTCTATGTCTTTCGACAGATAATCCACCACCTCCTCAAGCCCGGTGTTCATCAGTTCGGCCGCCAGAATCAGCAGGCCAAGCGCCCAAATCAGCGCACGTTCGGCGGGTGTCATCTCGACCACAAGGCTTAGACCGATCGACAGGATATTGACCACCGTCCATTGCCGAAGCGTCTTTTCGCTGGCTCAGGCCGCTGCCCAGCCTTGCCAGGACCAGACACAGGTGTTCCAGAACCGCCGCCCCTCGGCGACAAGAGTTGCGCGCATGATCCGCCCTCCATCCCCTTGGACGAGAGGCTAGCGCGCGGCCCCTGCCCCCTGAAAGGCGTCGAGATAGGCCCGGGCGCAGCTGACCACATGGGCAAAGCGGTCACCGCCCAGATGCACGCCGCCATACCAGCGGGTGACGACGACGATATGGTCGGTCAGCCCCGCGCGCTCGAGCATCTTCAGGATCACCGCGCCCGCGCCCGCCTCGCCATCATCGTTCTTCATGGGACCGGCATCGGAAAAGACGCAGGCCCAGGTATTGTGGGTGGCCTTGGCGAATTTCTTGACCCGTTTCAGATCGGCCAGAAAGGCCTCGGCCCAGGCGCGGCCCTGAACCGGGCCGCCCGAGACGGCATAGCGCGACCCGCGGTCGCGAAGGACATCTTCAATCTGCAACATGGCCGTCACCCTATCCGCGCGGCCCGCGGCTGTGAAGCCGCCCCAAAGCGCGCTGGCCGCCACGGCCCGGCCCGTGCTAGGCTTTGCCCATATCGGTTCGGAGCCTGTTGCCCCTTGTTTGCCCGCCATGTCCTGATTTCCGCGCTCAAGAACGAAGGGCCCTTCATCCTGGAATGGGTCGCGCATCACAAGGTGCTGGGTTTTGACGCGATCTATGTCGCCTCGAACGATTGCAGCGACGGATCCGACGTGCTTTTGGCCGCGCTCGACCGTGCGGGTGTGA
>VGDH01000190.1 GCA_016869835.1 Alphaproteobacteria bacterium | reverse complement strand
GATATAGCTGATTTCCTTGAGCTTCAGCGCGCCTTCCAAGGCCAGCGGATACATCGGGCCACGGCCCAGGAACAGGATGTCCTGCGCCTCGGCCAGGTCCTTGGCGACGGCAGCGATATCGGTGGACAGGGCCAGCGCGTGGTTCATTAGGCCCGGCAGGCTGCGCAGGGCCGTCAGATGGGCGGCAAGGCCCGCCGCGTCGAGACGGCCCCGGTCGACGGCGGCTTTTAGCGCGAGGATGGCCAGAACCGTCAGCTGGCAGGTGAAAGCCTTGGTCGAGGCAACCCCCACCTCGACCCCCGCCATGATCGGCAGCGCCAGGTGGCTTTCCCGCGCGATAGAGGAGGTCGGTACATTGACCACCGAGACCACCTTGCCCACGCGTTCCTTGGCATAGCGCAGGGCGGCCAGCGTGTCGGCGGTTTCGCCCGATTGGCTGACAAACAGCGCCCATTGGTGGGGCGACAGCGGCGGCTCGCGGTAGCGGAATTCCGAGGCGATGTCGATTTCGACGGGCAGGCCCGCGATCTGTTCGAACCAGTATTTCGCCACATGGGTGGCATAGGAGGCGGTGCCGCAGGCCACCATGGTCAGGCGATCTACGGTGGCAAAATCAAGCTCGGCAGGCAGGCGCAGGGTGTTCTCGCCTGACACGTAATGCTTCAGCGCATAGGCAATCACCACCGGCTGTTCGGCGATTTCCTTGGCCATGAAATGCTTGTAGCCGGCCTTTTCGATGCGGGTCTGGTCGACCTGAATCCGCGCCTCGGGACGGTTGGCGAGATGGCCCGCCTCGTCAAAGATCTGCGCGCCACCACGGGTGATGACCGCCCAATCGCCCTCTTCCAGATAGGTGATGCGGTCGGTCATGGGGGCCAGCGCGATGGCGTCCGAGCCCACGAACATCTCACCCTCGCCATGGCCAATGGCCAAGGGGCTGCCCTTTCGGGCGCAGATCATCAGATCCTGCTCGCCTTCAAACAGGATGCAGAGCGCAAAGGCCCCGTGCAGGCGCTTCAGCGTCTCGCGCGCGGCTTCGACCGGTTTTGCACCTTTGTCCAGATGCTGGCGCAGAAGGTGGCTGACGGTTTCGGTGTCGGTTTCAGATTCGAACACCGCCCCGGCGGCGGTCAGCTCGCTACGCAGTTCGCGGAAGTTCTCGATGATGCCGTTGTGCACCACCGCCACGCGGCCCGACAGGTGAGGATGGGCGTTCAGCGTGGTTGCCGCGCCATGGGTGGCCCAGCGGGTGTGGCCGATGCCGGATTTGCCGGGCAGAGGGTGGTGGACCAGAAGATCGGACAGGTTGATAAGCTTGCCCACCGCGCGGCGCCGATCCAGTTTGCCGTCGTTGATGGTGGCGATCCCGGCGCTGTCATAGCCGCGATATTCCAGCCGCTTCAACGCCTCGACCAAAAGGGGGGCCACCTCGTGATGGCCCAGAACCCCGACAATTCCGCACATTATGATTTTCCTTTCGCGGCCTTGATGGCGCGCAGCCGTTCAAAAAGCTTGGTGGCAAGTCCTGCCTTGTTCACTTGTTTGGCGCGTGCCAAGGCCACGGCCTCGGCGGGCACATCTTCGGTGATGACCGAGCCAGAGCCGGTCAGCGCGCCGTCGCCAATGCTGACGGGGGCAACCAGCATGGTGTCCGAGCCGATGAAGGCGCGTTTGCCGATGCGCGTGCGGTGCTTCATCACGCCGTCATAGTTGCAGGTGACGGTGCCTGCGCCGATGTTGGTAAATTCGCCCACATCGGCATCACCGATATAGGTCAGATGGCCGACCTTGACGCCTTCGTCGAGGATGGCGTTCTTGATTTCCACGAAATTGCCGACATGGACATCTTCGGCAAGCTCTGCCCCGGGGCGCAGGCGGGCGAAGGGGCCGACATCGGCCCCGCGCGATACATGGCAGCCTTCTAGGTGGCAAAAGCCCTTGATTTCGGCGCCAGATTCGATGGTCACACCGGGGCCAAAGAGGACATTGGGGCCGATGATGGCATCGCGGCCGATATGGGTGTCGAGGGCGAAGAACACGGTTTCAGGCGCGGTCAGGGTGACACCATTTTCCAGCGCATCGGCGCGGGCGCGGGCCTGAAAGGCGGCCTCGGCGGCGGCGAGTTCGGTGCGGGTGTTGATGCCCAGGGTCTCTGCCTCATTGCAGATCACGACACCGGCGGTCAGGCCGCGCTTGCGGGCCAGTTCCACGATATCGGTCAGGTAGTATTCGCCCGCCGCATTGGCATTGCCGACCTCGGCCACAAGCGAGAAGAGAGTTTTCACATCGGCGCAGATAACGCCTGAATTGCAGAGGGTTATGGCGCGTTCTTCGTCTGACGCGTCCCTGAATTCGCGGATGGCAAGAAGAGTGTTTCCGTCGATCAGCAGCCGGCCATAGCTGCCGGGATTGGCGGCGTGAAAGCCAAGGACCACCACCGCATGTCGGGCGCGGGCCGCCAGCATCGCGGCCAATGTTTCGGGGCGGATGAAGGGGGTGTCGCCGTAAAGGACGATGGCATCGCCCGGCACATCTGCCAGAAGGGGTGCAGCCTGGGCCACGGCGTGGGCGGTGCCAAGCTGCGGCTCTTGCACCACTGTCAAGGCGGCCTCGTCGTAGTCGCGCGCGGCGCGCGCAACCTCCTCGGCCCCATGGCCGGTGACCACGACGATCCTTTCGGATTCCAGACTGCGGCCCGCGTTCAAGGCATGGTGCAAAAGCGGAGCTGCGGCGACCTTGTGCAAGGCCTTTGGCAGATCGGAATTCATCCGCGTGCCCATTCCTGCGGCTAGAACAATCAACGAAACCGGCATGAGGCCCCTTTCAATTCGCTGCCGCCCGTTTTACCCCGGATCACGGGCGCTGCAAGCCCGCCTTGGTTCACAGAAGGTTACAAAATGCGCACGGTGGTGTTTGACCTGGATGGCACGCTGGCCGATACCAGCGCTGACCTTTTGGCAGCGGCCAATGCCTGTTTCATGGCCGAGGGTCATGGCGCGGTTCTGGACGGGCGCGACCGGCTGGTGGCTTTTCACGGCGGGCGGGCCATGCTACGGGCTGGCTACGCGCGGCTGGGGATCGAGGTCGGCGAAGACGACATCTCGCGCCATTATCCGCGCCTGCTGGCGGCCTATGCCGAGGGGATCGACACCCACACCCGGCTTTATCCCGGTGCGGTGGCGGCGGTAGAGGCCCTGCGGACCATGGGCTTTGCGACCGCGATCTGCACCAACAAGCCCGAGGGGCTGGCGGTGGAGCTGGTGCGTCGCCTAA
>VGDH01000189.1 GCA_016869835.1 Alphaproteobacteria bacterium | reverse complement strand
GTGATCGACAGTCCCTTGCCGAAGGAGCGGCCCCTGGACATTCGCGACAGCCGCGAGTTCATCGAAATTGCGCATCGGGTGCGTGAAGGTCTGCGGGCGGGGCATGCCGATGACTGAGCGTATGAGCTTGGCCCGCGTTGCCGGGGGGGGCTGTCTGCCCCCCAGGCTGCAATTGCCAGGGCAATTGTAGCGCCCCCCGAGGATATTTCCTCCACATTGAAGGCGGTGCGGTCATGAGCGCGACCTATCTTTGGCTCACGGCCTCGACAGCGGTGTTCATGGCGGCCAATTCCGCGTTGAAGATCTATGCCGGCGGCGGCACGCTCTGGGTGCTTCTTGGGGCTTTGGCGCTGTTCTGTGTCGGCAATACGTTGATGGTGCAGGTGATGCGGGGCGAGGGTCTGGGGGTTGCCATCGTGCTTTCGGCAATCTTTCAGATGGTGGCGATCACGCTGCTGGCCGCTGTCGCCTTTGGCGAGCGGTTGGCACCCTTGCAATGGGCCGGGCTTGCCTTGGGGATCGTGGCGGTTGCCATGATCGCCTGGCCAAAGGGGGCAGGGGCATGAAACACGTCCTGCCCGCTCTGACTGTGGTCGCCGCCATCATCGCGCTTTGGTATGCGGCGGCGGTTGGGCTTAACCGCGCCTGGGTGGTGGATCAGGCGGCACGCGCGGGGGTGGAGCCTGCCCGAGGCATGGCGCTGGTGGCGGAAACCTGGAGCCAGGAGCGCCCGGTCTTGCCCGCGCCGCATCAGGTGGCGCAGGAACTGGTCAAGACCACCTTCGGCATGTCGCCGACGTCAAAGCGGTCCTTGGTCTATCATGGCTGGGTGACGCTCTCGGCCACCCTTTTGGGTTTTGCCATGGGCACGGCCATGGGGATCTTGCTTGCGGTGGGAATCATCCACAACCGCGCGATGGACATGAGCGTGATGCCTTGGGCCATTGCCAGCCAGACCATACCCATTCTGGCGATTGCGCCGATGATCATCGTGGTGCTGAACTCGGTCGGGTTGCAGGGGCTGGTGCCGAAGGCGATCATCTCGGCCTATCTCAGTTTCTTCCCGGTGGTCGTGGGCATGGTGAAGGGCTTGCGCAGCCCCGATCAGATGCAGCTTGACCTGCTCAAGACCTACAATGCCAGCCGGTCGGAGACGTTCTGGAAGCTGCGTTTGCCTGCGTCGATGCCCTATCTGTTCACCAGTCTGAAGGTCGGTATGGCGGCAAGCCTCGTGGGCGCAATTGTGGGCGAGTTGCCGACCGGTGCGGTGGCGGGGCTTGGGGCGCGGCTTTTGTCGGGAAGCTATTATGGTCAGACTGTGCAGATCTGGGCGGCACTGTTTGCAGCGGCCATTGTGGCGGCCGGCATGGTAATGCTGATTGGCGCAGTCGAACGCGGGACGCTTAGGCGAATGGGGATGACACGATGAGCTGGCCTTTCATCGCCCTTGGCGCCTGGGCGCTTGGCTGGTGGATCAACACCCGCCTCGCGGCATCCCCGCTGTCGTGGACACCAACCGGGCGGTTGTCCGTGTCGGTGATCTTTGGCGTGACGATCCTGATCCTGTGGGAAGGACTGGTGCGCGGGCTGAATGTCTCGCCCGTCATCCTGCCGCCGCCTTCGGCTGTGGCGGTGCGCTTTGCCGAGAGCCTGCCGATCCTGTGGGGTGATTTCGTGCAGACCGCCGTGAAGGGGGCGCTGTCTGGCTATGTCATCGGCTGCGCAGCCGCCTTCGGCACCGCGATCTTGATCGACCGCAGCCCGTTCTTGCAACGCGGGCTCTTGCCGGTGGGCAATTTCGTGGCTGCCCTTCCCATTGTTGGCATCGCGCCGATCATGGTGATGTGGTTCGGCTTTGACTGGCAGTCGAAGGCGGCGGTTGTGGTGGTCATGGTGTTCTTCCCGATGATGGTGAACACGGTGGCCGGGCTCAAGGCGTCGGATGCCATGCAGCGCGATCTCATGGCCACCTGGTCGGCCAGCTATTGGCAGACGCTTTTGAAGCTGCGTCTGCCGGCAGCCATGCCTTTTGTACCAACGGGTTGAAGATTGCCTCGACCTTGGCCCTGATCGGGGCCATCGTTGCCGAGTTTTTCGGCAGCCCCACGCTGGGCATGGGCTTTCGGATCAATGCCAGTATCGGACAGCTTGCGCTGGACATGATCTGGGCAGAAATTGTCGTGGCAGCGATTGCCGGTTCGGCGTTCTATGGGCTTGTCGTGATGATCGAGAAACGGGTGACCTTCTGGCACCCGTCGCAAAGACGGTGAGTAACAACGTTAACAATGGCCCCCGAAAAGGGGCCACAACACGGAGGTTTGGAACGAAAAAGCTACTCACGACGGCGCTGTTCATGGCATTTGCCAGCGGAGCCCAGGCAGCCGATGACGTGACGCTGCAGCTGAAATGGGTCACGCAGGCCCAGTTCGCGGGCTATTATGTGGCACAAGCCATGGGCTTTTATGAGGCTGAGGGCCTGAATGTCACCATTCTGCCCGGCGGCCCCGATGTGGCCCCGACCCAGGTGATCGCGGGCGGCGGCGCGGATGTGGTTGTCGACTGGATGCCATCGGCACTGGCGGCGCGCGAAAAGGGTCTGGCGCTGGTCAACATCGCCCAGCCGTTCAAGTCCTCGGGCATGATGCTGACCTGTCTTAAGGAATCGGGCATCACCAGCCCGGCCGATTTCAAGGGCAAGACGCTGGGTGTCTGGTTCGGGGGCAATGAATATCCGTTCCTGAACTGGATGAACAAGCTGGGCCTCAAGACCGACGGCACCGATGTGACCGTTCTGAAGCAGGGCTTCAACGTCGATCCCCTGCTGCAAAAACAGGCGGCTTGCGTGTCGACCATGACCTATAACGAATACTGGCAGGTAATTGATGCGGGCGTCTCGCCCGACGATCTGATCACCTTCAAGTATGAAGATGAAGGCGTCGCCACCCTGGAAGATGGCCTTTATGTCATGGAAGAAAAGCTGGCCGACCCGGCCTTTGAGGGCAAGATGGTGCGGTTTGTGCGCGCCTCGATGAAGGGCTGGAAAGAGGCCGAGGCGAACCCCGATGAGGCCGCGATGATAGTTCTTGAAAACGATGCGACCGGCGCGCAGACCGAAGCGCATCAAAAGCGCATGATGGGCGAAATTGCCAAGCTGACCGCCGGTTCGAATGGCGCGCTTGACCCGGCTGACTATGAGCGCACGGTTGCGGCGCTGATGTCGGGCGGCTCGGACCCGGTCATCACCAAGACCCCTGAAGGCGCATGGACCCATGGGATCACCGACAAGGCGCTGCAATAACAGCG
>VGDH01000188.1 GCA_016869835.1 Alphaproteobacteria bacterium | reverse complement strand
TTGTTTGCAACATTGCGCGACAGGGCGACCATCGGGGTGGAGCAGAAGAGGCCGATATGCACGCCGGGCGTGCTGAACTGCGCATTTGCGGCCGCCACCGCCAGATCGCAGCTGGCGACCAGCTGGCACCCGGCGGCGGTGGCAATGCCGGTCACCTCGGCGATCACCGGCTTCGGGCAGGTGACGATGGCCTGCATCACGCCGGAACAAAGCGCCATGATCCGCGCAAAGTAGGCCCGGCCCTTGTCGGGTGCCGCGCGGCCCGCGGTCAGCTCCTTAAGGTCATGGCCGGCGCAGAAGGCCGGGCCATTGGCCGCGAGCACTACCACCCGCACCTCGCGGTCGGCCCCCGCATCGGCCAGTGCCGCACCCAGCAGGGTCAGCATCGCCTCGGACAGGGCATTGCGGCGGCGTGCGTCGTTCAGGGTCAGACGCAGGATGCCGTGGTCGTCCAGTTCCGAAAGAAGGATGTCGCTGTCTGGCTCGGTCATCATCCTGCCATGGCTAAAGAATGTTGATCTGAACGCTGTCGGCCAGCGAGTTCGCGATAAAGCAATAGCGGTGCGCGCGGTCCTGCATCTCGGCTATCCTGGCATCCTGTACTGCAAAGCCGGTGTCAAAGTGCACCACCGGATGCAGGTCGATCTGGGTGACCGACATCTGGCCCTTGGGGTTCTTGCCCAGATGCGCCACGGCGTGGTCTTGGTAGCTTGCCACGGGCCATCCTGCCTTGGCCGCCAGCGCCAGAAAGGTCATCATATGGCAACTGGACAGGGCCGCGGCCAGCGCCTGTTCGGGGTTGGTGTTGGCCGGATCACCGCCCCAGTCGGGCGCGGCGTCCACGGGCAGGTCATGGCGGTCGTCATACTGCACGGTGTGGGCGTTGGAGTACTTGCCCGTCACAAGTGCTGCCTCGCGGCGCTGCCAGTGCAGCCGGATGGAAAGTGCGGTCATCTGTGCCCCCATGGCCGGATCAGGACGCGGCGAGCGTCTTCTTCGGGTCGTAGAACGGGTACTCCACCACCGTGGCTGAGCGCGCGTCCTGGTCCGTTTCCACCATCACCTGCGTGCCGATGGTGGTGTGCTCCACCCCCACCATCGCCAGGGCGATGTTCTGCTTCAGCCGTGGCGAATGGATGGCGGACGTGACCTTGCCAATTGTCGCGCCATTCCTGGTAATCGGCCAGAAGGTGGTGTTCGGCCCGGTCAGGGCCGCGCCGTCGATCCGCAGGCCCACCTGCCGGCGGCTGACACCCTCTGCCTTGATCCGGTGCAAGGCCGCCTTGCCGATGAAATCAGCGCCGCTGCCCAGATTGACCAACCGGTCAAGGCCCAGCTCATAGGGGTTCGTGGTGATGTCGGCATCGGCATGATAGGACAGCATCCCCCCCTCGATCCGCCGGATCGACGAGGTGTGGCCCGGTTTCAGGCCCAAGGGCTGGCCCACGGCCATGATCTTTTCCCAAAGCGCGTCGCCCTGGCTGGAATCCTGCAGGAAAATCTCATAGCCCAGCTCGCTGGACCAGCCGGTACGCGACACGATCAGCGCCATGCCATCGAGTTCCACCTGCCGCAGCCAATAGTATTTCAGGTCCAGAATGCTGTCGCCAAACAGCGCCCGCATCACCTCGCCCGATTTCGGGCCCTGCAATTGCAGGGGCGACACATCGGGTTCGTGGATCGTCACATCCATGCCGGAATGCACCGCAACCCCCTGCGCCCACAGAAGGATATCGGTGTCGGCCAAGGACAGCCAGAAGCGGTTTTCCTCCAGCCGCAACAGGACCGGATCGTTCAGGATGCAGCCTGCGGCATTGGTGATCAGCACATATTTGCACTGGCCCACCGCCAACCTGGACAGATCGCGCGGGGTCAGCATCTGCACAAAACGCGCCGCATCCGGGCCCGCGATTTCCACCTGACGCTCGACCGCCACATCGCACAGGATGGCATCGTTGATCAGATTCCAGAAATTCTGCTCGGGGTTTCCGAAATCGCGCGGGATATACATGTGGTTATAGACTGAAAACCCCGTCGCCCCCCAGCGCACTGTGGCGTCGAAATAAGGGGACTTGCGGATCTGGGTGCCAAAGCCGAAATTCTTTGCCGTTGTCATCTTTCCTGCCCCTGCTGGCGGGCCAGTCCCAGGCCGCGCGACGCGTCGTTCATGGCAGGGAATCTATGTTCGTCAGGCCGCGAGGCCGGGCCAAAGTTAGGGGCCGACCAAGACCAAACAGACCAAAGTTTGTAGAAGGCCAGACCGTTCAGTCCTTCGACACGGACGCTGGTCTGGGTGCCTGGACCGATACAAGGTGGGCAAGGTCAGGGCGGCCCGATTTGATCTGGCGCGTGGCGATATAGGTCATGTATCGATCGACCGAGAGGTCGGCGTCCAGCATCGCCTCCATCAGAGCCTGAAAGGCGGGCAGGCTGGTGGTGATGACGGTCATAACATAGTCCATCCCGCCCCCGGTCGAGATGCAGTCGGTCACTTCGGGGGTGGCCTGAACAAAGGCCTCGAACCGTTCGAAATCGGCCTTGCGATGGGTCTTGAGCGAGACAGTGACCACCACCTTGGCCAGATAGACGATCCGCGTCAGAGCGATATCGGCGTGAAACCCCAGGATCAACCCGGCCTTCCTCAACCGCGTGACCCGCGCCCAGCACGGCGTGGCCGACAGCCCCACCAACTCGGCCAGACGCGATTTGCTGATCTGCCCATGGTCCTGCAACGCGCAGAGGATGCGGATATCAGCGGCGTCGAGCGCGATGGGTTTCATCTCTTGAACCGATTTCAACCGACATTCCCAAAGTGGCATGCCGTTTGACGCGAGTTTCGTCTGAACCCGACCCCTGGGCAAGCATTTTCCGTCCTGAGCGGCGTTGTCGGGCTCGCAGGCGGCTTGCACTGGGCGGATCGGACCCGCAAAGCCGCCGTGTTTTGCTTCGGCGGCGGTGTTTTTCAGCGCAGCGGACAGACCTGTCTTGCCGCTTTCGGTCAGTTTGGGCTTGGATCGCTGTCATGCGCATAGCGGAGGCGCTCGCAATCGGCGGATGGCGGCGAGGATGGCGCGGAACATCGGGCCGGTGACGGCCACCTCGGCCAGCTGGAAGGTGATGGCGCGGGCATGGCGGACGACACGTGCCCCGATCTTGATCAGCTTCAGTTGCGGGCTGGTCAACGACCAGTCGGCCATCGCCTCGGGCAGTTTGGACCTGTCACATGTTTATGCCGCCCCCAGTGCTCGTTTAGGCCACTTGGCGTTCGAAAGCCAAGGGGCTTTTGCCTGCCAATGCTGAATG
>VGDH01000187.1 GCA_016869835.1 Alphaproteobacteria bacterium | reverse complement strand
CCCGCCGTCAGGGTCCAGCCCCGTCAGCTTCGGTTCCAGCGCATAGCCCGCCTCATACGAGATCCAGCCCGCCACCCAGAAGCCTTCGGCCCGCGCAACGTCCAGAGCCGCCAAAAGCGCCGGCACCTCGGCCCCGGTTTCGGCCACCAAAATGGCATGGGGCGCAGAAAACAGGACAGGCCGGCCCTCGGGCCCATCCTCGAGCAAAACCTGTTCTTGTCCCTTGGGCGCGTGTCTGTGCATGCCCCATAGCTAAAGCCTTGCCCCCCGGCTGACCAGTGCCCGCCCGACAGAAAATCCGCCTCTCCCGACCAAAGACTTGACGTGACCTGCGCCGCAAAGCACCTTGGCTTATGTCTTACCTTCTCATCAAAGCCGCCATCTCAGGCCTCCTGATCGCACTGGCCTCAGAAACCGCGCGCCGCTATCCGGGGCTGGGCGCGCTGATCGTATCGCTGCCCTTGGTGTCGATCCTGTCGATGATCTGGCTCTGGCGCGATACCGCCGACCCCGAACGCATCGCCGCCCATTCCATCGGCACGATCTGGTTTCTGGCCTCGTCGATCCCGACGTTCTTCACCCTCCCCGCGCTTCTGCGCGCCGGATGGGGGTTCTGGCCCAGCCTGATCGCCAGCTGCGCCTTAACCATCGCCCTTTACGCCTTGATGGTCTGGATCGGCCCCCGCTTTGGCCTGAAACTGTAACGCAGCACCCCTTGCCTGAAGGCACCTTGTCCGAAACCTTTAAGGGATAGACAAAGACCGTCGTGCGACTTGTTCCAAACCGGCCCTTCCCCCGAACTGAAGGGCAAAAGGCAAAGGACACCTCATGTCTGCAATAGCCCAACGTTACCAACGCTTTGCGCATGCCGAAGCTGCCGGACGTTCAGCGCTATACGAAACCTTGGCGCTTCACGTTGCACAATCGCCAGACGCCCTGGCTTTCCTCGAAAGGCTTCCCCCCAGCCGACAACAACCGAACTTGCTTTTCGCCGCCCTGCGCCTTGTCGCTGGAACGCCGGCATCGACTGCAGATTTTGACCATGCCATTGACCAACATGCAAGCGCGATAGCCGAAGTCATGCTGACACGCACGACCCAGACAAACGAACCCGGACGTTGCGCAGTTCTTCTGCCGTCCTTGGCCCGGATCGAGGGCCCGATTGCCCTGATCGAGGTCGGTGCATCTGCGGGCCTGTGTCTTTTGCCGGACTTCTACGGCTACGACTGGGGGCGTCATACACTGATGCCCCCCGCTCAGTTTTTCACCAACGCGCCCGTCTTCGCCTGCAAGGCCTCGGACAACACGCCGCTTCTGGCGCGGCATCCTGAAATAGTCTGGCGGGCAGGATTGGACCTGAGCCCCTTGGACCTGTCGAACGCGGGTGATCTTGCGTGGCTTGAAACGCTTGTCTGGCCCGAACACCAAGACAGACTGGCGCGGCTGCGCAAGGCCAACCAGATCGCCCAGATCGAACGTCCGCGCGTCGAGGCAGGGGACCTCAGACAGGATTTGCCGACTCTGATTGCGCAAGCACCCAAAGAGGCCACCATTGTCGTGATTCACACCGCAGTTCTAAGCTATGTCGCCGAACAAAGCGACCGCGATGCATTTGCGGCCAGTATGATCGCCAACACGCGGGTGATCTGGCTTAGCAACGAAGGCCTGCGCACCTTTCCCCAATTCGCAGCGGCTGCCGGACCGCTTTACCAGGATATGTTCCTGCTGGTCGTCGACGGGCACCCCACGGCGTGGACTGGCCCTCATGGGCAAGAGATACGCTGGATTTGAGCTAGCAACGGGTGTTCGGGCGGAAGGTTGCCCGCATCCGGGCTCTATCCCCCCGCTTTGGCCTGAAACTTTAACGTGCAGGGCCACCCGAATTTCCTCCCGAAAACCCGACAAAACCCGAACGACCGCGCATCGAACACCGTCGCCCGAATCCCCTTGCACACCGGCGCGCGCTGTCTATAACCCCTGACAATTTGCCAAAACCCAAGGGGGCCGCCATGCCAAAAAGAACCGACATAAAGTCGATCATGATCATTGGCGCCGGTCCCATCGTCATCGGTCAGGCGTGTGAGTTCGACTACTCGGGCGCTCAGGCCTGCAAGGCGCTGCGCGAAGAGGGTTACCGCGTCATTCTGGTCAACTCGAACCCCGCCACGATCATGACCGACCCGGGTCTGGCGGATGCCACCTATATCGAGCCGATCACGCCCGAGGTTGTCGCCAAGATCATCGAAAAAGAACGCCCCGACGCGCTGTTGCCCACCATGGGCGGGCAGACGGGCCTGAACACCGCCCTGGCCCTGGCCGACATGGGCGTGTTGGAGAAATTCAACGTCGAACTGATCGGCGCCAAGCGCGAAGCCATTGAAATGGCCGAAGATCGCAAACTCTTCCGCGAAGCAATGGACCGCATCGGCCTTGAAAACCCCAAGGCCACCATCGTCGCCGCGCCCAAGGTGAACGGCAAATACGACATCGCAGCCGGCATCCGCGAGGCGATGGATGCGCTGGAATATGTTGGCCTGCCCGCCATCATCCGCCCCGCCTTCACCATGGGCGGCACCGGCGGCGGCGTCGCCTATAACCGCGATGACTATGAGGAGATCATCAAATCGGGGCTTGAGGCGTCGCCCGTCGCGCAAGTCCTCGTCGATGAAAGCCTTCTCGGCTGGAAAGAATACGAAATGGAGGTTGTCCGCGACAAGGCCGACAATGCCATCATCGTCTGCTCCATCGAAAACATCGACCCGATGGGCGTGCATACCGGCGACTCGATCACTGTCGCGCCCGCGCTGACGCTGACCGACAAGGAATACCAGATCATGCGCAACGGCTCCATCGCCGTGCTGCGTGAAATCGGCGTCGAAACCGGCGGGTCCAACGTGCAATGGGCGATCAACCCCGCCGATGGCCGCATGGTGGTGATCGAAATGAACCCCCGCGTGTCGCGCTCCTCGGCGCTGGCGTCCAAGGCCACGGGCTTCCCGATTGCGAAAATCGCCGCCAAACTGGCAGTCGGTTATACTCTGGACGAGCTCGACAACGACATCACCAAAGTGACGCCCGCGTCGTTCGAACCCTCGATCGACTATGTCGTGACCAAGATTCCGCGCTTTGCGTTCGAGAAATTCCCCGGCTCCATCCCCAACCTGACCACCGCCATGAAATCGGTAGGTGAGGCCATGGCCATCGGCCGCACCATCCATGAATCCCTGCAAAAGGCGCTGACCAGCCTTGAAACCGGCCTCTCCGGTTTTGACGAAATCGCCATCCCCGGCGCCCCCGACAAGGCCGCGATCATGAAAACCTTGGGCGTTGCCACGCCCGACCGCCT
>VGDH01000186.1 GCA_016869835.1 Alphaproteobacteria bacterium | reverse complement strand
GCCGGGGCTTGTGACGGGAGAGATGCTGAAACCCGGCGCGGCGCTGATCGACATCGGGATTAACCGGGTTGAGGGAAAGACCGTGGGCGACGCCGATTATGACAGCTGCGCCGCCGTAGCGGGCTGGATCACGCCGGTGCCGGGCGGGGTGGGGCCGGTGACGGTGTCGATCCTGATGAAGAACGCGGTTCTGGCGACGAGCTTGCAGATGGAACATTACCGCAGCGCCTTTGCGGCGGCGGTGTAAGGGAGAGACGAGATGACGGCCAAGGTGATCGACGGCAAGGAATTTGCGGCCAAGGTGCGGGCGCAGGTGCAGGCCCATGTGACGAAACTGCGCGAGGAGAAGGGCATCCAGCCCGGCCTTGCGGTGGTGCTGGTGGGCGAGGATCCGGCGTCCAAGGTCTATGTGAAGAACAAGCACGCCTCGACGATCGAGGTCGGAATGGCCTCTTTCGAACATCGCCTGCCGGCCGAGACGTCGGAGGCCGATCTTCTGGCGCTGGTGAAATCGCTGAACGCCGATCCGAAAGTTCACGGTATTCTGGTACAGTTGCCGCTGCCTTCTCATCTGAATTCCGAGCTGATCATCAACACGATTGATCCGGCCAAGGATGTGGACGGATTCCACATTTCGAACGTGGGCCTGTTGGGCACCGGGCAGAAGTCTATGGTGCCTTGCACGCCCTTGGGCTGTCTGATGATGCTGCGGGATCATCATGGCAAGCTGGCGGGGCTGAACGCGGTTGTGGTCGGGCGGTCGAACATTGTCGGCAAGCCGATGGCGCAATTGCTCTTGGGGGATAGCTGCACCGTGACCATTGCGCACAGCCGCACCAAAGATCTGGCGGCGGTCTGCCGCGGGGCCGATATTCTGGTTGCGGCCGTGGGCCGGCCCGAGATGATTACCGGCGACATGGTCAAGCCCGGCGCGACGGTGATCGACGTGGGCATCAACCGGATCGAGCGTGACGGCAAGGGCAAGCTTGTGGGCGATGTGCATTATGAGAGCGCCGCCGCCGTGGCCGGTGCCATCACTCCGGTGCCGGGGGGGGTGGGGCCGATGACTATTGCCTGTCTCTTGGCCAATACGCTGACCGCCTGCTGCCGCGCCCATGGCCTGCCCGAGCCCGAGGGCCTGACGGCCTGAACCTGAAACTGGCCCTGAAACTGGCCCTGAAACTGGCCGCCGCCCTGTCCCTGCGGCTAGGCGGCCCTTTGCCCAAGACCTTCGGCTGATTGATCCGGATCGGGTAATCCGATATCTGGCAAAAAGATGGCATTTGGTTAGGGGTTTTGTGTGGGGGCCTTCGGCAAAACATTGTCGGCGGAATTGAATTCGCCCGTGCCCTTGGTGGCATGGTTGGCCCTGTCTGTCGTCGTGTCGATCATGGGACCTTTCGGCAGCTATGGGGCCATGCCCCTGGGCGAGCGCGCCCTGTTCTGGACCCCGGTGCTGGGGGCCTTGGTGGTGTTGGGTGTGATGATCCGGACGCTGGTCACGGTCAGGGTCAGCCCGCATCCGGGCATTGGCGCAAGCCTTTTGATCGCGGCCCTGAACGGGGTGCTTTTGGCGCCATTGCTGTATGGGCTGCTGGCGTTTGTGCTGATCGAACCGGGGCGGTCGCATGTGCGGGGCATGGAGATTACCGTGCTGATCGTGGCGGTGTCACTGGGTATCTGCGCGCTGCGGGCGGCGGTTGAAAACCGTGTGGCCCCGTCGCAGGCAGAGCCGTCACCCGGCGCGCCACCGCGTCTTGCCCGGCGGCTGGATCCGGCGATTTCGGGCGAAATATGGGCGATTTCCGTGCGCGACCATTATGTCGATGTGCAGACCAGCCGGGGCAGGGCCAGCCTGTTGATGCGCCTGTCTGATGCGATCGACGAGGTGGATTGCCAGCCGGGCGCACAGGTTCACCGGTCGCATTGGGTGGCCTGGGCGGCGGTGCAGACAGTGCGCCGGGACGGCGGCAAGATGGTGTTGCAGCTCAATACCGGTTAGGAGATCCCGGTCAGCCGCAACAACCGCGCCAAGGTTGAGGCGAAGTTTCCGGCCAACACTCTGCCGCCCGTAGCGCTCAAGCCCGAGGAGCAGCGGGGCGCGGCATAGGGATGGCAAGGCAACGGTCGGGCAGGGTCACGATCGCGCGGGCCTTTGGCCCCATCAGCGCCTGAAGGGCGGCATCCTCGGCCCAGAGCCCGCCGGTGAAGGTGCCATAGGCCGGCAGGATCAGCCGCGTCTCATCGTGCAGGAAGGCACGCCAGCCCTTGCCCGCCAGCCGCACCTTGGGGTGATAATGGCCCGAAATCTCCACCCCCGGCCCGCCGCCGATATGGCGGAACACCAGCCCGCCGCGCGCCAGTTCGGCCAGATGCGTGCCGCCCAGATCGGTGGGGCCCGCGTCATGGTTGCCTTCAATCCAGACCCAATCCCGCCCCGCCATCAGGCGGATCAGCCAGAGCCGGTCGGCCTCGTCCATCCCTTCGGCGGCGGCCAGATCGTCGAAACTGTCGCCAAGGCAGACCACAACCTGCGCGCCGGTCGCCTCCAGATCGGTTTCCAGTTTCAAAAGCGTCGCGCGCGTTTCATAGGGCGGCAACAGCGCCCCGCCGCGCCGGGCCAGCCGTTCCGATTTGCCGAAATGCAGGTCTGACACGCACAAAAGCCGCTGATCCGGCCAATGCACCGCGCCCCAGGGCAGGGCGGTCAAGGCGGCAGGTCCAAGGGCGAAGCTGTGCGACATGGGGCAGATGTGCCAAGGCGGGCGGGCGGATTCAAGCCCTGTTGTCAGACCCCGCCGTCCAGCCCCGCCGCGCGCAACAGCGCCCGCGCGGCATCTTCGGCCAGCCGCTCGCGCCCCTTGCCATGCACGGGGATCTTGCCGGGTTCCAGAAACAGGGGCGCGGCGAGCGGGGTAACGCGGGGCAGGGTGACATGGTCGATGCGCCCGCCGATGCGCGCCAGCATCTCTTCCAAGCGGCCAAAGTCGATCAGCCCGCGCATCGCCTCTTCGCGGGTCAGGCGCAAGAGAAGGTGGTCGGGGTCGTGGCGGACAAGCGTGTCGTAAAGGATGTCGGAGGAAAACGTCGCCTGCCGCCCGGTCTTGCGGCGGCCCTGATGGCTGCGCTCGATCAGCCCCGCGACGATGGCGACATTGCGGAAGGTGCGTTTCATCACCGCATTGCCCGAAAGCCAGCCTTCCAGCCCCTCGCGCAGGTTGGTGATGTCCAGAAGGGGGGCAGCATCCAGAACCGGCTCCAGCCCCCAGATCAGCGTGGCGTAATCAGTGGCGACAAAGCCCAAGGGGGCAAGACCCTGATCTTCCATTCGTTTTGTCAAAAGGAGGCCCAGCGTCTGCTGAGCGTTGCGCCCGGCAAAGCCGTAGACGCAGAGA
>VGDH01000185.1 GCA_016869835.1 Alphaproteobacteria bacterium | reverse complement strand
GCGCATGCTGGCAGACCAGAATGGCCGCCTGCATCCGGTAACGGTGGGCCTGCTTGGTTTTCTGCCACCGCAGACCATGCGCTGGGAACGCCATAACCTTGCAGGCAGGCTGGATGCGCGCTGCATCCTTGCCAGCGCCCACGCCGCCCTGCCGCGCCTGCGCCGGGCCGGGGCCGATCTGGTGATCGCGCTCAGCCATTCCGGCCTGTCCGCGGGCGCGGCCGCCAATCGGCAGGATGACCCGGATGATGAAAACATCTCGGACCTGCTGGCCAGCCTCAACGGCATCGACGCGGTCATCGCCGGCCACACCCATCAGCTTTTCCCCAACCCCGAGGCCGGGACCGCACAGGCTCCCGCGCCGAGGGGGGCGCTCGGGGGCGCACCCATCCTGATGCCGGGGTTCTTCGGCTCACATCTGGGCGTGCTCGATCTTGACCTTTGCCAGACCCCGACCGGCTGGCAGGTTGACCGCGCCCGCGCGTCGCTGCGGCCCGTCGCCCGGCGCAGCGGGGCCGAGGGGCGGCTGCGCGCCCTTGTCCAGCCCGACCCCGCGCTGGCAGCGCTTGTCGCCCCGGCTGTCACGGCCATGCGCGCCGCCGCCAGCCATCCAGCCAATCGGCAGCACCGAAACCGCGCTGCACTCTTACTTCGCGCTAATCGGCTGGTCCCCGGTGCAGGACCTGCTGGCCGAAGCGCAGGCCGCCAACATGCGGCGGCTTCTGGTTGGGCGGGTTGAGGCCGACTGGCCGCTTCTCGTCGCGGTCGCGCCATTCAAGGCGGGCGGTCGCGGCGGGCCGATGAACTACACCGACATCCCCCCCGGCCCCCTGACCACCCGCCATGTCGCCGATCTGCACATCCACCCCAACAGCCCGGTGGCCCTGCGGATGACAGGGGCGGATCTTGCACGCTGGCTCGAACGCTCGGTCAGCCTCTTTCACAGCATCGCCCCCGGCAGCCGCGATACCAATCTGGTTGACCCGGCCTTCCCCTCCTACAATTTCGACATGATCCACGGGCTCAGCTTTGCCATCGACCTGTCGTAACCCGCCCGCTACGACCACTTCGGCCATCTCGTGGCCCCTACGGCCTGCCGCATCCGCGACCTGCGCCACCGGGGCCAGCCAGTGCAGGCCGCCGACCGTTTTGTTCTGGCGACGAACAGCTACCGCGCCGGAGGAGGGGCGGGCTTTGCCGGAACCCATCCCACAGATGTCCTGATCGAGGAAAGCCGCCCCATCCGGCAGGTGCTGCACGACCATATCCGCACCGCAGACGCGCGGCCGGGCGCGCTCGTGTCGGACTGGCGGTTTGCCCCGATGCCCGGCACCTCGGTGATCCTTGACAGCGGGCCGGGGGCGGCAGCCCATCTCGCCCAACGCCCCGCCAGCCTTTCCGGGCTGACAGCCATCGGCCTGCAACCCTCGGGCTTTCTGCGCTTTCGCCTGCCCCTGTGATCGGCTAATCCCCTCACAACCCTCAGGCCAAAGCCCCCTTCCCCGGACCCGCCATGCCCTATGACGCCCTCCTGTTCGACCTAGACGGCACGCTGATCGACACCGAAACCGTCGCCATAGCCACCGGCATGGCCGCCTTTGCCGCCCTGGGCCACCCCGTCGGGCCCGAATTCATGCAGCGCCTTGTGGGCGTCGACCTGCCCACCGCCGCCGGGATCATCGTCGCCGCGTTGCCGACGCTTGACCATGCGGCGCTGCAACACCACTGGCACCGCGCCTTCGTGGCCGAGATCGACCGCGACCTGCCGCTGAAACCCGGCGCGCTCGAACTTCTGTCGGCCCGCCACCGCCCCATGGCGCTGGTCACCTCCTCGGGCCATGACGAGGCGCATCACAAACTGCGCCGCACCGGGCTTCACGCCTATTTCGACGTGGTGGTGACGCTGGCCGATGTCACCTCACCCAAACCCGCGCCCCAACCCTATCTTCTGGCGGCAAGCCGTCTGGGCGTCGCGCCCGACCGCTGCCTGGCGTTCGAAGACAGTGAAACCGGGGCCGAGGCCGCCCACCGCGCCGGCTGCACCGTGGTGCAGGTGCCCGATGTCGGGCAGGCCACCGGCCGCTGGGCGCACCATCTGGCGCGCGACCTGATCGACGGCGCCACCCGCGCCGGGCTGACACATCCCCGACCCTGACAACATCGGCAGGGCAGAGGCAAAGGCGGGGGCAAAGGCTAGGGCGAAGGCGGGGGCGAAAGCGGGGCAAACAGCCGAATCGCGCCGCTTGATCCCCGCAACGCCCGCCTGACAGATGTCGGGACGGATGCCCGACGCAAACCCGACGAAGGCAAGACGGAGGCCAGACGGGGGCCAGAAAGCACCCCGCTGGCAATTTCAATGAAAGCAGCCGCAGGCTCGGCGGGTCACGGCGTCATGTGACGCACCCGCGCCCCCCACTCGATCGCCGCCGCATGCAGCCGGTCGATCTCCAATTCCTCGCGCACCTCTTCCAGCATCTGCAACTCGACCTGGCTATGCTTGCCATCGGCCGTCACCACATCGCAGGCCAAGGCATAGGCCGTCTCGTTCAACCGCTGCGGCAAGGCCTCGCGGATCAGCCCGAAAAGGGCATCCAACCCGTCCTCTTCTTCAAACAAATCAAAGACAATCTGGCTCACCCGCCGGATCCGGTCGGCGTCATAATCGGCAAAGACCGGCATATGATTGACCATGCGCTGAATGGCCACCAGCTCGGCGGTGCGGATGTTCTGATCGCTCGCACTCGCCGCCACCATCACCGCCACCAGGGCATCTTGTGCCGACATCGGCGCCGTATCAGACATGTCCATTTCCCTTTGCGTCTGCGGCAAGATTATTGACGCCCCGCCTGCATGGCAATATGGCACGAAAGCCCAGCCGACACAGGGTCGGCGGCGTTTGAGGAACTGATCATGACCGCGCTCCGTGATGCCGCGATGAAGTCCAAGGCCTGGCCCTTCGAAGAGGCCCGCGCCGTTCTCAAACGCTATGAAAAGAAAGACCCAGAAAAGGGTTACGTCCTGTTTGAAACAGGCTATGGCCCTTCCGGCCTGCCCCATATCGGCACCTTCGGCGAGGTGGCCCGCACCACCATGATCCGCCGCGCGTTTGAGGTGATTTCCGACATCCCCACCCGGCTCATCTGCTTTTCCGACGACGTCGACGGCATGCGCAAGGTGCCCGAGAATGTCCCCCAACAGGACATGCTGCGTCAGCACATGCAAAAGCCGCTGACCGGCGTGCCCGACCCCTATGGCCAATACGAAAGCTTCGGCCACCACAACAACGCCATGCTGCGCCGGTTTCTGGACACATTCGGCTTCCAGTATGATTTCATCTCGGCGACCGATTTCTACAAATCCGGCCAGTTCGACGACACCCTGCGCCTTGCCGCCGAACGCTATGATGCCATTATGAAAATCATGATGGCGTCCCTTCGCGAGGAACGTCAGCAGACCTATTCCTGCTTCCTGCCGATCCACCCAGAAAACG
>VGDH01000184.1 GCA_016869835.1 Alphaproteobacteria bacterium | reverse complement strand
CAAGTTGCGGCAGGTCAGCGGCCAGCGTGCGTTCCAACAACACCACCTCGTCGTGATGCCGGATCATCCGCAGCCCGACGGGTGTGGCCACGCAGGGGCTGCCGCGCCGGATCAAAAGGCTGCCCGCCTGATCCTCCAACCCCTTGATGCGCTGCGAAATCGCCGAAGGGGTCACATGCAGCTCGGCTGCCGCCAACTCGAAAGAGCCGCGGCGATGAACGGCTGCAAGGGCCGCAAGCTGATCAAGGTCCAACATTAGCCTAGCTAATCCAAATGCAGCATTTTTAACTTCGTTAAATCAACTCACCCTGTTAGCCAAGCCGAAACCCGAGGATGCCATGCCCGCCATCAGCGATCTTCAACAGCTATTGTCCCACATGGAACCGGTCCTGCACCCGGCTCCTTATGGCTATGCCGTGACGGACACCGCTGTTCCCGGCAGCTTTGCCACCGCGGCCGAGGATGAGGGCCTCACCGTAATCGCGCCCCAGGATGCGCTGGCGCTGGCCGGGATCAACCCGGGGCCGCCCTGGGCGCGCATCAGCCTGACCATCCATTCCGACCTTGCCGCCGTCGGCCTGACGGCCGCCTTCGCCCGCGCGCTGGCGGATCACGGGATCAGCGCCAATGTGGTGGCGGGCTTTCACCATGACCATATCTTCGTGCCCTGGGCCTGCCGGGACAAGGCGCTGACTGCCCTGCAGGAGCTCTCTCATGTTTGAAACGGCCCTTCAGGGCTGGCTGGTGGCCATCAGCCTTATCCTCGCCATCGGCGCGCAGAATGCCTTTGTCCTGCGCCAGGGCCTGCGGCGCGAGCATGTGGCCTGGGTGGTCGCGGTCTGCGCCACATCGGATGCCATCCTGATCGCCGCCGGGGTGACTGGGTTTTCGGCGGCATCAAAGGCGCTGCCGTGGCTTGGCGATGCCATGCGCTGGGGGGGCGTCGCTTTTCTCGTCGCCTATGGCGCGCTGCGGTTTCGCGCCGCCTGGCAGGGCGGGGCCTCGCTTGCCCCCGGCGCGGGGCCTGCGGCCTCGTTGAAATCGGTCATCGGCACCTGCCTGGTGCTGACCTGGGCCAACCCGCATGTCTATCTGGACACCGTGGCGATGATCGGGTCGATCTCGGCACAATATGCCCCGCATCAGACCGCCTTCGGCATCGGCGCAGCGCTTGGCAGCTTCAGCTTCTTTTCCGCCCTTGGCTTTGGCGCGCGGCTTTTGGCCCCGATCTTCGCCAATCCCCGGGCCTGGGTCGTGCTGGAAATCGTCATCGGCTGCACCATGTGGGCCATCGCGGCGGGGCTTGCCTTTGGCGGCTGAAACGCCTTAGCTCCGCCCATCATGACGACGGCGATGACCGCAACACAACGGCCCCTTGAAGGGGTGGCATGGATGGTAGGCTCGGGCCTGGCCTTTGTCGGCGTCAATGCAACCGTGCGGGCGCTTGGCACCGACCTGCCCGCCGCGCAATCGGCCTTCATCCGCTATGCCTTTGGCGTGCTGTTCTTCCTGCCGATGCTGCCCGGTCTGATGCGACAGGGCCTGCCCGCAGGCGCGCTGCCGCTTCTGGCCTGGCGCGGGGTGGTGCATACGGCGGCGGTGGTGTTCTGGTTCTTTGCCATGGCGCGCATCCCGCTCGCCCATGTCACGGCAATCGGCTATCTCTCGCCGGTGATCCTGCTTTTGGCCGGAGCCCTGCTCTTGCGCGAAGGCCTGACGCGGCGTCGGATGCTTGCCGTGGCCTTGGCGGTGATCGGCACGCTCATCGTCCTGCGCCCAGGGCTAGAGCCGGTGGGGATCGGCCATCTGGGCCAGATGGCCGCCGCCGCCTGCTTTGCGGGTAGCTATCTTTTTGCCAAGAAACTCAGCGCCTTCGTGCCCGCCACTGTGGTGGTGGCCATGCTGACCTTCACCGTCACCATGGGCCTTCTGCCGCTGGCGCTTTTGGACTGGCGGCCGGTGTCGGGCTGGCATCTTGCAGGGCTCGCGCTGGTCGCGCTGCTGGCCACGCTTGGCCATTACCTGATGTCGCGCGCCTTTTCCGTCGCCCCCCTGACAGTGACCCAGCCGGTCACCTTCCTGAACCTTGTCTGGGCCGCGCTCATGGGCAGTCTCTTCTTCGCCGAGCCGGTGGATATCTGGGTGATCCTTGGCGGCGGGCTGATCATCGGCGCGATCAGCTGGGTCACCTGGCGGGAGCGCCCCGCCCCGGCCCCCACCGCCGAAGCCTAGGCCGTTGCGTCCAGCGCCAGCCCAGCGCACGGCACGGAAGCCCGCGTCAAACCTGTCTGCCTAGCCTCTCGCCCCAGAACGTTCCCCGCGGAGGCTTTCATGTCAGACCTTTCCCCGATCCTGTCACTGCCCCTTTTGCAAGCCTCACAGGCACAAAAGCACATCACCCATAACGAGGCGCTGATGCGGCTGGACCTGCTGGTGCAACTGACGGTGGCTGACCGCACGCTTACCGCGCCGCCCCCCGGCCCGGTCCAAGGCCAGCGCCACATCGTCGCCGCCGCAGCCACCGGGGCATGGGCGGGGCAATCCGGGAAGATCGCGCTTTAGCTTGACGGGGCCTGGCAGTTCATCACGCCGCTTGTCGGCTGGGAGGCCTGGGTGACGGCCGAGGCAACCCGGGTGACATATTCGGGCAGCGCCTGGGCCACAGGGGCAGGCCCGGCGATCCCGCCGGTCCTGTCTGTGGACGAAGTCGGCATCTCGGCCACGTCCGACGCCACCAACCGATTGGCCGTCGCCTCACCGGCCTCGCTCTTCAACCACGCCGGCGCCGGTCATCAGATGAAGCTGAACAAGGCCAGCACCGCCCAGACCGCGGCCATCCTGTTTCAGACCAACTTTTCGGGCCGGGCTGAACTGGGCACGCTGGGCAACAACAACTTCGCGCTGAAAGTCTCTGGCAACGGCACCAGCTATACCACCGCGCTTGAGGTCAATGCGACCAGCGCCGGGGTAGAGCTGTTCCGTCCCGTCTTGCTGACCGGGCAGTCGAGCCCTCCGGCCAGCCCCGCCAACGGGCATCTGTGGCATGACAGCACGCGCGGGCAGTTGATGGCCCGCATCGCCGGGCAAAGTCGGATGATCAACCAGCAGGCCGATATCCCTTGCCTCGTGCCCCTTTCGGGCGAGTATGCCTCGACGACCATGGGCAGCGGCGGCGCGACGACCGTCCTCAGCGGTGCTGCCAACCGGATCGACATCTTCCCCTACATTGCTGGTGCTGATCTTGAGGCCAACGCGCTTGGCGTCAACTGCTCGACCGCCGTTGCCGGAGCGCTGTGCAAGCTTGTCGTCTATGACGCGCTGGCAGATGGCACGCCCGGCAGCCTTCTGCTCGAGACCGGCACCGCCGATCTGTCCACAACCGGAAACAAGGTGCTGACGCTGGACTGCCCCCATCGAGTGGTCCGGGTTGAATGTTAGTGCATGGTGGGCCTCGGGTCCATCGGGACGATGGTTTCCGGCGCTGGGGGACGGTATCCCAAGGCGCTGTGGGGCCTGACGGTGTTG
>VGDH01000183.1 GCA_016869835.1 Alphaproteobacteria bacterium | reverse complement strand
GAAAACCGCTTCTGCTGCAAAGACCTCTGCCACCGCCAAGTCGGCTGCCAAGACGGCCACCAAACCTCCATCGAAGCCCGCTGCAAAAAAGCCTACGCCCAAACCTGTGGTCAGCCCGGCTGTTGCGGTCAAGGTTGCCGAGGATGCCAAGTCCAAGCCGAAGGCGGCCAAACCTGCGGTCGTCGACGGGCCGGTCCTGCGCGGCAAGGATCTGGTCGCCAGCGTGGCCGAGGCAACAGGTGCCAAGGTCAAGATGGTGCGCCCCTTGGTCGAGGCGACGCTTGCCGAACTGGGCAAGGCGCTGGATCTGGGCCATACGCTGCAGCTTCCGCCCTTGGGCAAGCTTTCGGTCAGCCCGCGCAAATCCGACACGGATACCAGTCCGATCAAGCTGAAATTGCGTCGTGCCTCCGAGGCGAACGGCAAGAAAGCATCGAAAAAAGAGACCCTTGCAGAGCCGGATGAAGCCAGCTAAAAGCCCACTCATCGGGCGATTAGCTCAGCGGTAGAGCGCTTCGTTCACATCGAAGATGTCAGCGGTTCAAATCCGTTATCGCCCACCATCATAGCGAAAGCGCGCCCCTGTTCGGGCGCGCTTTTTGCTTTTTCGTCCGATGGCCATTCAGGCAAAGATGAAATCGCTGGCGTCGAACTGGGCGGGCGTCATGCCGCGCACATAGACCGTGCCATTGCCGTAATCCACCCAGGTGCCGCCCACCGCCGTGCTGAAGGCCAGCGCGGAAAAGCCGCGGACACCTTCGACTTGAATCCGGTCAACGCCGTTTTGAAAGTCGCGCAGGCTGTCGATCCCATCGCCTTGCTGGAACACGAAGACATCGGCGCCGCTGCCCCCAAACAGCGTATCGCGCCCGGTTCCGCCATAAAGCACGTCATTGCCCGCATCGCCCGAAAGCCGGTCATTGCCTGCCCCTGCAATCAGCGTGTCATGGCCTGAAAGCCCGCGCAGCTGGTCGTTGCCAAGGCTGCCGGTCAGACGGTCAGCCCCGGCGGTTCCGGTCTTGATCACGCCGCGCGGATCGAAGCTGACGGTATAGCTACCGGTCGAGTTGCCAAATCCGCCAGCCGACATAAACAGATGCGTCGTCTGGTTGGCCACGAAGTTCAGGCGGGCATTGCTGCCTGGACCGCTGTCATCATCCGATCCGATCAGGCGGCCATTGGCATCATGAAGCCGCAGATGGGCGTCAAGGCTTGACCCGGCGGCTGCATTGACCGTGACGGTATAGCTTTGACCGGCCTGCACCTCGATGCGGAACCAATCCATGTCACGGGGCAGGGCAACCGCGCCGCTGCCGGTGACGCCCAGCGCAAGCTCGGCTTCGGTTCCGGTGTTGGCGGCGAAATCGCCTGCAAGAGCGCCCGTGACCCGGCTCCTCGCGGTCAGGCTTTCTACCTCATCGTAACCGACAAAGCGCAACTCTTGCGCAAGCGTGCTGTTGGTGCTTGTGGGGGCAGCATAGGCGACCAGACCTGCTTGCCACTGGATCGCCGTCGCGCCGAACTGGACATGCAGATGCGTGCCGCTGCGCGCCCCGGTATTGCCGACCTGGCCCAAAACCGTGCCTTCCTCGACCACCGATCCTACGGTCAGCGGCACCGAGCCCTGACGCAGATGGAAATAAGAAGAATAGAACACCCAGCCATTGATCACATGTTCCAGCGTGACAAAGTTGCCGATATTCGAGGGGCCGAGCGACGGGTCTCCGGCATAGGAGGCGGGACCACCATCCACCACGGTTTCGCGCATGGCCACCACCCGGCCCGCCGCGACCGCCAGAACCTGTTGGCCGAAGTCAAGATCGAAGTCATAGGCGAAATGGCTGCTGCCGGTGTGGCTAAAGCCATTGCCCACCCCTTGGGTGACCAGGGTTGCACCGGCAAAGGGCAGTCGGATCAAGGTCTGTACCATCGTCAACTCCAAAGCGTGGCCCGGGCTTGCGTCCTTTGCCTTCACAGCGGCCAGGGCCAAGCGTCACATGAAGGCTGGGCCGGATTTGGGCGAAAGCGGGGCTGCTAGGCAATATCACCGGGATGATAGGCGCTTGCCGTGCCGCAAGGGCTCTGCTAATCCGCGCGGCGGGGGCGGTTAGCTCAGTTGGTAGAGCGTCTCGTTTACACCGAGAATGTCGGGGGTTCGAGTCCCTCACCGCCCACCATTCCCCTTTGCACAATCCTTGCGCGCTGATGCTGATGGGCCGATGGCCGGCTTTGCCCTATATGCTGGTCAAGGCCAAAGGAGACCTGCAATGAGCTGGAACCCCATTCTTGACCCTTCGCTCCCGATCGGCGACGCGGTGGATGCGATCGAGACGGTGATCGTGCCACGCGCGCGCGATCTGGGCGGGTTTGAGGTGCGGCGTGCCTTGCCGTCGGCGGCGCGACAGATGGTTGGGCCCTTCATCTTTTTCGACCAGATGGGCCCGGCCGAGTTTCTGACGGGGCAGGGGATTGATGTGCGCCCGCATCCCCATATCGGGTTGGCCACGGTGACCTATCTTCTGAAGGGTCGGATGCATCACCGCGACAGCCTTGGCACCGATCAATGGATCACGCCGGGCGAGGTCAACTTGATGACGGCGGGCCATGGCATTACCCATTCGGAACGCACGGACGGGCCTATGCGCGCAGCCCCTCATGCGATGTTCGGCCTTCAGACCTGGCTGGCCTTGCCATTGGCCGCCGAGGACAGCGCGCCCGCCTTTCACAATGCCCCCGAAACCGCGCTGCCGGTGCTGGAGGGCAAGGGCAAGACCGTGCGGCTGATCCTTGGTCGGGCCTGGGGGTCGCAGGCGCCGGTGCCGACAGCCTCGGAAACCTTCTATGCCGATGCCAAGCTGGCGGAAGGGGCCGCCTTGCCCTTGCCCGACAATCACGAAGATCGCGGCATCTATGTGCTGGCCGGTTCGGTGATTTCGGGCGGAGTTGAACATGCAGCCGGGCGGATGCTGGTGTTCCGGCCGGGCGACGCGCTTTCAGTGCGCGCGGGCGGGCAGGGTGCGCGGTTGATGTTGCTTGGCGGCGCCACGATGGAGGGGCCGCGCCATATCTGGTGGAACTTTGTCGCCTCTTCCAAAGAGCGGATCGAGGCCGCCAAAGAGGCCTGGCGCACAGGTGATTGGGCACATGGGCGCTTTCGCCTGCCGCTGGGGGATGACGGGGAATTCATCCCGGCGCCGGATCGTTGATTTTTCCCGGCTTTCCCGCTTGACGGCGCCGCGGGCCTTCCGTAATACCCGACGCACGCCGGGGCTGACCCCGGGGTTGATGATGCGCGGTGGTAGCTCAGTTGGTTAGAGTACCGGCCTGTCACGCCGGGGGTCGCGGGTTCGAGCCCCGTCCACCGCGCCAGTCATCCCCCCGAAATCAGCCCGTGCCGGAAACTGCGCGGTGGTAGCTCAGTTGGTTAGAGTACCGGCCTGTCACGCCGGGGGTCGCGGGTTCGAGCCCCGTCCACCGCGCCAGTTTCGAAGGAAAACAGCCCCGCCTTGCGCGGGGTTTTTTCTTTTTGCGGGTAGGGTTTTATGTATCGACAAAATGGAATATGTGTCGGTCAACCGAAAGGAACCC
>VGDH01000182.1 GCA_016869835.1 Alphaproteobacteria bacterium | reverse complement strand
CCATGCCTTGGCTGCGAGATCGAGGAGGTCGGGCATTTCGACCCGGTGACATTTGATCCGAGCCTTGTGAAGATCGTCCGGCAATCTACGGAAAACCTTGGATTTTCGCACATGGATATCGTCAGCGGGGCCGGTCATGATGCCTGCTGGATCAACCGCGTGGCGCCGACGGTGATGATCATGTGCCCCTGCGTGGATGGGCTGAGCCATAACGAGGCGGAAAAGATCAGTCCGGAATGGGCGGCCGCGGGGACCGATGTGCTTTTGCATGCGGTGCTTGAGGTGGCCGAGGTGGTCAGCTGAAAGAGCGAAGGAGCACGGCACATGTCCCAAACCCTGCCCCTTGATCCGGCGCTGCCCCTGCGGGGCCGCATCCGCGAGGTGGCGGGCGCATTGCTGGTGCCGCCCGCCGGGCCAGAACGGCCGCAACCGTGCGGCGTCTTTGAGGGCGGGGTTCTGGTTGAAGAGTCGTTGTGTTTCGGCGGCGATGCGGGCCATCCGATCAACTGCTTTCCCGACCCGCGGCCGGCCGAAACGCATATGGCCGGGACCTATCTGTTCGGCGGCATCCGGTCGGGGCATTTCGGGCATATGCTGGTGGAAGGCACCGCTCGGCTTTGGGCCTTGGACGGGCGTGCAGATGTGGCGGGGGTACTGTTCTTTGCCCGACCGTTCGACAAGGCCCGGCAATGCGGCAAGATGTTTCAGCAGATGGCCGCTCAATTGGACTTGCCGCCGGTGACGGTGCTGGAGGCGCCGGTGACGGTGGACCGGCTTTTGGCGGCAGAACAGGGGCTTGGCTCGGGCAATCTTCTGAATGGGCGGCCAGAGGCGCGGGCCTTTCTGCGCGAACGCCTGTCAAAGGTCGCCCCGGAAGGCTCAGGGCGCAAGTTCTACATCACCCGCAGCGGTCAACCCGCCCGGCGCGGGATGATTGTGGGCGAGACTGCGCTTGAAGCGCTTTTTGCCGATCAGGGCTATGAGGTGATCCGGCCCGCGGACTTCAAGCTGGCCCGTCAGGTCGCCCTGTTGCGTGCGGCAAGCCATGTCGTGGGCACCGAGGGCTCGCCCTTTCACCTTCTCGCCATGGCGGGGCAGGCGGGCTGTAAGGTTGCGGTGATCCAGCGTCGCCGCTCGCCGACCTTCGGGCAGATCTGCGACCATCTTGACTGGTTTCTGGGTGGCAAGACGCTGCGGCTTGACCAGAGTGTCGGGGCCCATGCGCCGAAGAAATACCGCAATGCAAATCTGGTCTATCTGGAACCGTCGCGCGCGGCCATGTGGGAGGCGCTGCAGGCGGCAGGCTTTGTGGCTGGCGAGAGATGGGCCGAGATGACCGTAGAGGAGCGCAAGGCTGCACTTGGGCGCCTGGAGACGGAAACCGAACAGCGGCTCAGGCCCATGGCCTTGGACGATTTGGCCCCCGATGACGGGGATGAGGAAAAGGATGCGGCATGACCCTGCAGCCGCTGCGCGCTTGTCCGGCCCCGGGGGTTTTCCACCCCCGGACCCCCGGAGGATATTTGCAAACAGATGAAATGAGGAGGTTAGCATGGCGTCAACTGTGATCAAGGGTGGAACCATTGTCACCGCCGACCTCTCTTATGAGGCGGATGTCAGGATCGAAGGCGGTGTGATTGTCGAGATCGGCAAGGGGTTGAAGGGCGATAAGGTGCTGGACGCCAGCGGCTGCTTTGTGATGCCGGGCGGGATTGACCCGCATACGCATCTTGAGATGCCCTTTATGGGCACCTATTCCTCGGATGACTTTGAAGCCGGCACCCGGGCGGCGATGTCGGGTGGCACGACGATGGTGGTTGATTTCGTGCTGCCGGGGCAGGGGCAGGGGCTAATGGATGCAGCCCAGATGTGGCACAACAAGTCGGGCCGGGCGCATTGCGACTATTCTTACCACATGGCCATCACCTGGTGGGGGCAAAAGGTGTGGGAGGATATGGCCGACAGCGTCAAGGCGGGCATGACCAGCTTCAAGCATTTCATGGCCTACAAGGGCGCGTTGATGGTCAACGACGATGAAATGTATCAGTCGTTCAAGCGGGTTGGGGACCTTGGCGGTTTGGCGATGGTCCATGCCGAGAACGGCGATGTGGTTGCGGAACTGACGGCCAAGCTGATCGCCGAAGGCAACACGGGGCCGGAGGGCCATGCCTATTCCCGCCCGCCGCAGGTTGAAGGCGAGGCGACGAACCGCGCCATCATGATTGCCGATATGGCGGGCGTGCCTTTGTATGTGGTGCATACCTCTTGCGAAGAGGCGCATGAGGCCATTCGCCGGGCGCGGGCGGCCGGCAAGCGGGTTTGGGGGGAGCCGCTCATTCAGCATCTGACGCTGGATGAAAGCGAGTATTTTCACCCCGATTGGGACCATGCCGCGCGGCGCGTGATGTCGCCGCCCTTCCGCAACAAGCAGCATCAGGCCAGCCTGTGGGCGGGCCTGCAATCGGGGTCGCTGTCGGTTGTGGCGACCGACCATTGCGCCTTTACCACCGAGCAAAAGCGGTTCGGGTTGAAGTCCTTTGCTCAGATCCCGAACGGGACCGGGGGCCTTGAGGACCGCATGCCGATGCTCTGGACGCATGGGGTGAATACGGGCCGCCTGACGCCGAACGAGTTTGTGGCGGTTACCTCCACCAATATCGTCAAGATCCTGAACTGCTATCCGAAAAAGGGTGCGGTTCTGGTGGGCGCAGATGCAGATTTGGTGGTGTGGGATCCGAAGAAGGAAAAGACCATCTCGGCGGCGACCCAGCAATCGGCGATCGATTACAACGTGTTTGAAGGCCAGAAGGTCGTCGGCCTGCCGCGCTATACGCTGAGCCGGGGCCGGGTGGGTTTCGAGGATGGCAAGGTCATGCCGAAGGAAGGCCACGGCCAGTTCGTTGCCCGCGCGCCGAAGCCTGCGGTGAACCGGGCGCTGAGCCAGTGGAAAGACCTGACCGCCCCGCGTCCCGTCACCCGGTCGGGCATGAGCGCGACGGGGGTGTAATGGCGGCTGCCGCGCCCCTAGGGTTCGCCCTGTTCGCTTTCCTCGCTGACTTGCGGCGGCGGGGTAAAGTCATATTGGGTGACGGGCGCGCCGAAGGAAATTTCCTCCAGATCTTCGGAGCTGGGAGCGAAGGCAAGCGTGGTCGGGGCAAACGGGATCAGCATGGCGGTCCTCCTATGTTTGACCAGATGGGAACGGGGTTGGGTCAGTGCAAGCAAGGCACGGCCAGGCTACGAAAATGTGAAGGAACGGGCGTGTGAAGGATTTGCAAGTCACGGCAGAGCCGGTCATCGAGGCCAAGAACCTGCAATTGGTGTTTGAAACCAATGACGGGCCCGTGCATGCCCTAAAGGACGTGAACCTGACGATCAACAAGGGTGATTTTGTCAGTTTCATCGGGCCTTCGGGATGCGGCAAGACCACTTTCCTGCGCGCCATTGCCGCCCTGGAACATCCCACAGGGGGCACGCTGACTGTCAACGGTATGACCCCCGATGAAGCGCGGCAGGCCCGGGCCTATGGCTATGTGTTTCAGGCGGCGGGGCTTTATCCCTGGCGCACGATTGCCGGGAACATCAAGCTGCCACTTGAAGTCATGGGATTTTCCAAGGCTGAGCAGGAAGAACGTGTGGCGCGGGTGCTGGAGCTGGTGGAGCTTTCTGGATTTGGTAAGAAATTCCCCTGGCAATTGTCAGGCGGCATGCAGCAGCGGGCGTCGATTGCCCGCGCCTTGGCCTTTGATGCCGATATACTGTTGATGGACGAGCCGTTCGGCGCCTTGGATGAGATCGTGCGCGACCGGTTGAATGAGGAAGTGCTGAAGCTGTGGGCGCGGACCGGCAAGACCATTGGCTTTGTGACCCATTCGATCCCTGAGGCGGTGTATCTGTCCACCAAGATCGTGGTGATGTCG
>VGDH01000181.1 GCA_016869835.1 Alphaproteobacteria bacterium | reverse complement strand
CTGACCACAGACGCCGAGATGTGGGACTACATGCGCCAACAGGCGCTTGTGGTGCCCGCGCTGACGCTGGCGGGCCCTTCGCTGGGCTGGTTGCAGGCGGCTTTGGCCGAGTGTCGCGCCTTGGCCGCCCTTCCAGCGCCCGATCTGGCGGCGCTGACGGCCCTTGGCCTGCAAGAGCGCATCGTGGACACCGCGCCGATCCATGCCCGCATGGCGCAATGGCCGAAAGGCACATTGTCGCTTTACCCTGGCGCAGAGCATGAGGTGATGATGGAGCGTCCGGACACACGGGCGCGGTTCTTTGACGAATCCTGCGCGCTGTTTGACCTGCACCCGTAGACCAGCCGGAATTTGGCACAAATTCCGGTCCGGATTATGGCAATAATCCGGGCCTCAGGCCCCCAGCATGATCTGCGTAAACCCGTCGCGCAGCGCCTTGGACCAGGCCTCTGACATGGCGCGGAAGGCGGGATCGCCCGCCTCGATCCGGCGTTGGCGTCCAACCTTGCATTCGTCACGCCGGATCACCGCCAGATCAAGCGGCATGCCCACCGACAGGTTCGACCGCAGCGTCGAATCCATCGACAAAAGCACCGCCTTTTCCGCATCGGCCAGGGGCGTGTCGGGTTTGACCACCCGGTCGAGAATGGGCTTGCCATACTTGTGCTCGCCGATCTGCAGAAACGGCGTGTCCTCGGTGGCCTCGATGAAATTGCCTTCGGGATAGATCAGAAAAAGCCGCATCGCGCCGCCCCTCCTTTGCCCTGCGACGATCATCGAGGCGCTGGCGGCCTGTTTCATCGTCGAAAGCTTCTCGTCGATCTCAAGGCGCACTTCGCACAGCATCTTGCCGATGATGGAGGCAACATTAAGCATGGTCGGTGCCTTCATGATCGACGTGACCTCGCTGGCGTCAGGATCGTCGATCGCCTCGCGCAGGCGGGCCAGCGTAGTCTGGGTGACCGAAAGGCTGCCTGCGGTCATGATGGTGATGACCCGCTCGCCCGGGTCTTCGAAATGGAACATCTTGCGATAGGTGGAAATATTGTCGAGCCCGGCATTGGTGCGGGTGTCCGACAGACAGACCATGCCCTCGTTCAGAAGAAGTCCCACGCAATATGTCATCGTCGTCTCCGGCCTTTTCGTGGCGCGACCCTATTGGGCCTGCGACTGGATCGCAACCGTCACCGAAAGGCTTTCCACCCCCTGCCCCCGCGCGATGCCCTTGATCGGCGCCGCCTCAGCCGCATCGAAGCCCGAGCCAAGCCGGATATAGCGGTCATCGGGGCAGGCGCGATTGGCCGGGTCAAATCCGATCCAGCCATAGCCCGGCACATGCAGTTCGGCCCAAGCATGCGAGGCCTCGTGCGGCAGGCCGTCTTGCGCGGCAAAAAGATAGCCGGCCACATAGCGCGCCGGAAATCCCGCATGGCGCGCGCAGGCGATCAGGGCCTGGGCATGGTCCTGACAAACCCCCTCGCCTTGGGCCAAAGCCTCGGCCGCTGTGGTATGGGAATGTGTCGTGCCAGGCCGATAGGCAATCGCACCTGCAACCGCGAAGGCCAGCGCATGGGCATGGCTGAGCGGGTCGTCCTGCCGCGCCTCATCGGCCAGGGCGCGCAGGGCGTCATCGGCTGTCGTGGCGGGGGTGTCGCGCAGATAGGCCAGGGGTGAAACCAGTTCGCGGTGGCCGCGCAGGACACCCGCCAGATCGGTCGTCTCGACCTGACCCTGGACGCGCACCGCCACCTCGGAGACCGGGCCTTTCACAGTCCAGCCCTGCACCCAATCCCCTGCCCCGTCGCGAAACCCGCCCCCCATCTCGCCGCCTGAAACGGTGACGCTCCAGCTGACCACCCTTTGCCCGTCAAACCGCGCAGGCGTCAGCCGATGGCTTTGCATCACCGCGCGCACCGGCTGGTCATAGTGGTAAAGCGTGCTGTGATCGACAGTCAGCAGCATCACATGTCCCCCGAAAGATAGCTGTCATGGATCACCGCCCCCAAGGCCGAGCTTTCGGTGATGAAGCGAGTCAGAAACTCGTGCAGGCCCTCGTCAAAGATGTGATCGGGCGTCAGCCCCTCAAGCCCCGCCAGAAGCCGGGCCGAGGCCGCCTGCGCCGCTGTTTCGCGGCCGTAAGCCTTGGCCAGACGGCTGAGGTGGTTGTTCAGCCCGGCCACGCAGGTGATCAGGCTGCGCGGAGATTGCGGGTTGAGTATCAGGAAATGGGCGATCTTGGCCGAGGTCACCTCGCCGCCGTAAGCCCAGTGAAAGGCCCGATGCGCGCCCAGCGCCCTGAGAAGCATCAGCCATTGCTCATTGTCCAGCCCCGAGCCGACGTAATCGGCGCGCGGCAGAAGGACATAATACTTCACATCCATCAGACGCGCCGTGGCATCGCCGCGTTCAAGATAATAGCCGATGTTCAAGAAGTTGAACCCGTCATTCCTTAGGATCGTGCCATCAATCGCACCGCGCACCATGGCGGCCTGTTTCATTACCCAATCGGTCAGGCGGGAAAGTTCGGCCTTGTCGCGCCGCGCCTCGATCTGGCGCAATTCCTGAAAGGCGGTGTTCAGCGCGTCCCAGACCTGCTGGGTCAGCGCCGTGCGCACGATACGGCCGTTCTCGCGCGCCGCCGTCAGGCAGGCGGCCACAGAATTGGGGTTGTCGCGGTCGAAAAAGAGCCAGCTTTCGATGTGTTTCTGTTCGGGCGGGCCATATTTCGCGGCATAGCCCGTGGCATTTCCGCTGGCGCGCAACAGGCTGTCCCAATCGCTGCGATAGCCGACGGCGGTGGGCAAAAGCGCAATCCGCGCGCCCACTTCCAGCAGTCGCGCGGCGGTTTCGGCGCGTTCCATATAGCGGGCGATCCAGTAAAGGTTGTCGGCGGTTCTTGAAAGCATCTGTCCTACTCCGCCAGAACCCAGGTATCCTTGACGCCGCCCCCTTGGGACGAGTTCACGACCAAGGACCCCTCTTTCAAGGCCACCCGCGTCATGCCGCCCGGCACCAGTTCGATCTTCTCGCCCACCAGACAATAGGGCCGCAGATCGACATGGCATGGCGCGATGCCCTCTTCGACAAAGGACGGCGTGGTGGAAAGCGCCAACGTCGGCTGCGCGATGTAATTGCCGGGATCAGCGATGATGCGGGCTCGGAATTCCTCGATTTCCGCCTTGGTCGACTTCGGCCCCACAAGCATGCCGTATCCGCCCGAGCCGTGAACCTCTTTCACCACCAGATCGCCAAGATTGGCCAGAACATGGCCCAGATCCTCCGCCTCAGCGCATTTCCAGGTGGGGACGTTGTTCAGGATCGGCTCTTCGCCAAGGTAGAACCGGATCATTTCCGGCACATAGGTGTAAACCGCCTTGTCATCGGCCACACCCGCACCGGGGGCTGAGCAAATCGTCACCCCACCGGATCGGTAGACATCCATCAGGCCGGGGATACCCAGCATGGAATCAGGCCGGAAGCACAGGGGGTCGATGAAGGCGTCATCAATACGGCGGTAGATCACATCCACCCGCTTTGGCCCTTGGGTCGTGCGCATATAGACAAAAGCGCCGTCCACAAACAAATCCGCCCCCTCGACCAGTTCGACGCCCATCAGATCGGCCAGGAAGCTGTGTTCGTAATAGGCCGAGTTGTAATGGCCCGGCGTCAGGATCACGATGGTCGGGTCACGCTTGCATTTGGCCGGCGCCACGCTGGCCAGCGTGCGGCGGAGAAGTTCATGATAGCGGTCCACCGGCTCGATCCGGTTTTCGCGGAAGAGGTCGGGGAACATCCGCATCATCATTTCACGCGATTCCAGCATGTAGGACACGCCAGACGGGGTGCGGCAATTGTCCTCCAGCACAAAGAAATCGGTCGGCCCGGTGCGGACGATGTCGATGCCAACGATATGGGAATACACCCCTTTAGGCGGCACAAAGCCGACCACGGCACGTTCATAAGCCTCGTTCTGATAGACCAGATGCGCCGGGATGAGGCCTGCGCGAACGATCTCTCCG
>VGDH01000180.1 GCA_016869835.1 Alphaproteobacteria bacterium | reverse complement strand
CCTTCGAGTTATCAAGAAGTTGTGGCGAAATTATGGCAAAAGCGGCAAACCCCGGACTCGTCCCGGTGGATTGGAAACGAAGCAGCGGCCAAGCGCGAGACTGTGCGCTGACGCGAAACGATCCTCTGTCCAAACCGGCCATCAATTGCGGCAGACTTGCCCAAAATGGACAGCCGCGAATCACATCACGCTACAAAATGGCGCGAAGGTTCGGCCAATCGCTGCAGACAATTGCCCGTCTTTTCGCCTACACCAGACCCATGCGCTGCCCCTCGGGCTGCGATGACAGGGAGGATGCACATGTCTGTTGCCGGCGAAGCCAGCTTTCGGGAATCCGTTGATCTGATGTTCAAGCGCGCCACCGCTCTGATGGACCTGAGCCCCGGGCTGGAAGAAAAGATCCGGGTCTGCAACTCGACCTATACCGTGCGATTCGGCGTCCGCCTGCGCGGCAAGATCGAAACCTTCACCGGCTATCGCTCGGTCCATTCCGAACATATGGAACCGGTCAAGGGCGGCATCCGCTATTCGCTCGGCGTCAATCAGGAAGAGGTCGAGGCACTGGCCGCGCTGATGACCTACAAATGCGCCTTGGTCGACACGCCCTTTGGCGGGTCCAAAGGCGGGCTTTGCATTGATCCGCGCCAGTGGGATGAGCATGAGCTGGAGCAGATCACCCGCCGTTTCGCCTATGAGCTGATCAAGCGCGACCTGATCCACCCGGCGCAAAACGTGCCCGCGCCTGACATGGGCACCGGCGAACGCGAAATGGCCTGGATCGCCGACCAATACGCCCGGATGAACACCACCGACATCAACGCCAAGGCTTGCGTCACCGGCAAGCCGCCGCATGCGGGCGGTATTCAGGGCCGGGTCGAGGCCACAGGCCGCGGCGTGCAATATGCGCTGCGCGAGTTCTTCCGCTACCGCGAAGACCGCGAGGCTGCCCGTCTGACCGGCGATCTCGACGGCAAGCGCGTCATCGTGCAGGGCCTTGGGAATGTGGGCTATCACGCCGCCAAGTTCCTGTCGGAAGAAGACGGCGTCCGGGTGATTGCCGTGATCGAACGCGACGGCGCGATTGTCGATGAAAAGGGCATCAACATAGAGGAACTTCGCCAGCACATGAACCGCACCGGGGGCCTTGCGGGTTTCCCGAAGGAACGCCATCTGCCCGAGGGCGCGGCCGTTCTGGAAATGGAATGTGACATCCTTATTCCGGCCGCGCTGGAAGGTGTCATCAACCTTGGCAACGCCGCCCTCATCAAGGCCCCGCTCATCATCGAGGCGGCAAACGGCCCCGTGACCTTTGGCGCCGACGAGATCCTGCGCAAGAAAGGGACGCTCATCATCCCCGACATGTATGCCAACGCGGGCGGGGTGACGGTATCTTACTTCGAATGGGTCAAGAACCTGTCGCACATCCGCTTTGGCCGCATGCAGCGCCGGGCCGAAGAGGCGCGTTCGCGCCTCTTGGTCGAAGAGCTGGAGCGGCTCTCGTCCGATCAGGGTCTGGGCTGGACCATGTCGCAGGACTTCAAGCAGAAGTTCCTGCAAGGGTCGGACGAATTGGCGCTGGTGCGCTCGGGTCTTGATGACACCATGCGCACCGCCTATCAGGCGATGCGCGAGGTCTGGCATGGCCGGACCGATGTGAATGACCTGCGGGTGGCGGCCTATATCGTGGCGATTGACCGCGTGGCGAAAACCTACCGCTCCAAGGGGCTGTAAGAGACAGTGACGACGCTGACCCTGATCGAGACGGGCGGGACCATCTGCATGACGGATGGCCCCGATGGGCTGATCCCGGCCCCGGAAAAGGTGGCGGCGGCCCTTGTGCAGATAGCGCCGGGCCAGCGGCTTGACCATCAAAAGCTGGAACCGCTGGTGGACAGCGCCGATGTCGGCCCCTTGGTCTGGAACCGGCTTCTGGACCGGATCGACGCCGCCCCCGGCCCGGTTATCGTCACCCATGGCACTGATACGATGGCCTTCACCGGCGCCGCCCTTGATGCCGCGCTGGCAGGGCAGGGGCGCTGCGTGGTGCTGACCGGATCCATGCACCCCTTGGGCGTCGCGGGGTCGGATGCCGAGGCAAACCTCGCCTTGGCCATTGCAACGGCGCTGGGCGGCAAGCCCGGCCTGCATCTGGCCTTCAACGGGGAAATCCTGCCTGCGGGTCGGGTGTCCAAGGTAAACTCCACCGAAGCCGCCGCCTTTGCCGTGACAGGGACGGCGGATTTGCTGGATCCCGCGGCCCGCCGCTTTGACATCTCAAAACACCTTGGCCTTGTTACCCTGACGCCGGGCCTTGCCCCCGCCGCCCTTGGCGCGATGCTCGATGCCTTGGACGGCGTCGTTCTGCGTGTCTTCGGCGCGGGCACCATGCCCGCCACTCTGGCCGAAACGCTTTTCGCCCGCAAAGGCAAGCCGATGATCGCCGTCAGCCAAAGCGCCGCAGGCGGGCTTGCGCCCGGCTCTTATACCGCAGGGGCCGCTCTTTGGGCCGCAGGCGTGGAAAACGGTGGGCAGATGTCGGCTGAACAGACGCTCAGCCGCCTCTGGCTGCGCCTGTCGCGCGCCTGATTGCGACAAACCCTGTCGCCCGCGGCGCAGGAAACCGTTGTCGGCTCTTGCATATAGCCCGTGATGCCGCTTCACTGGCGGCAACAAGATGGGGCGAGAGATGCGCTATTCCGGCTTCAAGGTCTTTACCGAAGGGCTTTTCGGCAACAAGGGCTGGACGCCCGTCTGGCGCGATCCGGCCCCCAAGGCCAGCTATGACGCCATCATCATCGGCGGCGGTGGCCATGCGCTGTCAACGGCCTACTATCTGGCGCGCAACCATGGGCTGCGCAACATCGCGGTCTTGGAAAAGGGCTATCTCGGCAGCGGCAACATCGGCCGCAACACCACCATCGTGCGCGCCAACTACTTCCTGCCGGGCAATTCGGAATTCTACAGCCATTCCATGAAGCTGTGGGAGGGCCTTGAGGCCGAGCTGAACTACAACGTGATGCATTCCCAGCGCGGTCTTATCAACCTCTTCCATTCCGACGGGCAGCGCGATGCCTTTGCCCGGCGCGGCAACATGATGGTCAATCAGGGCGATGACGCCATTCTTCTGGACCGCGAAGGCGTGCGCGATCTGGTTCCCTATCTTGACTTCGAGAACACCCGCTTTCCGATCTATGGCGGCCTTCTGCACCCGCGCGGTGGCACGGCGCGGCACGATGCGGTGGCCTGGGGCTATGCGCGCGGCGCCGACCAGTTGGGGGTCGATCTGATCCAGAACTGCGAGGTTACCGGGATCGACGTTGAAAACGGCAAGGTCACGGGCGTGCAGACCACCCGCGGCGCGATCAAGGCGGCCAAGGTGGGGATCGTTGTCGCTGGACGCTCGGGCCAGGTCGCGGCCATGGCGGGGATGCGCCTGCCGATCGAAAGCCATATCCTGCAAGCTTTCGTCACCGAAGGGCTTAAGCCGGTGATCCACCATGTCATTTCGTTCGGGATGGGGCATTTCTACATCAGCCAGTCCGACAAGGGCGGGCTTGTGTTCGGCGGGGATCTGGATTTCTATGCCTCCTATGCCAGCCGCGGCAACCTGCCGATGGTCGAGCATGTTATGGAAGCCGGCATGACACTCATGCCGATGATCGGACGCGCCAAGGTGCTGCGGTCCTGGGGCGGTATCATGGACATGACGCCGGACGGTAGCCCCATCATCGACAAGACCCATATCGACGGGCTGTTTGTCGATTGCGGCTGGAACTACGGCGGGTTCAAAGCGGTTCCCGCCTCGGGCTGGTGCATGGCCCATCTGATGGCAACGGGCGCGCCGCACGAGGTCGCCCGCCGCTTCCGCCTTGACCGCTTCCGCGCGGGCCAGATCCTCGATGAGGAAGGCACCGGTAGCCAACACAACCTGCACTGACATGACGCTTCCCCTTGCCCTCAATTCCCCCCACCCCCAGCCCCTCCCCGCGAGGGGGAGGGGAGGGCGCCATCCTGAACCCCGGCGCCCAAGGGAACTGTTGCATGCCTCCGGCGGGGGGATTTGGGCCAAGC
>VGDH01000179.1 GCA_016869835.1 Alphaproteobacteria bacterium | reverse complement strand
GAAAGAGGCAGCCGAAAAAGCCAAGATCGAGCTTTCGTCCAGCCAGCAGACCGAAATCAACCAGCCGTTCATCTCGATGGACAAGAACACCGGGCAGCCCCTGCACCTCGTGGTCAAGCTGACCCGCGCCAAGCTGGAATCTCTGGTCGAGGATCTGATCAAGAAGTCGATCAAGCCCTGCCAGGCCGCGATCAAGGATGCTGGCGTGTCGATTTCGGATATCGACGAGGTGGTTCTGGTCGGCGGCATGACCCGCATGCCGCGCGTGATCGAGGAAGTGACCAAGTTCTTCGGCAAGGAACCTCACAAGGGCGTGAACCCGGATGAAGTGGTTGCCGCCGGTGCCGCCATTCAGGCAGGCGTCTTGCAGGGCGACGTCAAGGACGTGGTGCTGCTCGACGTGACCCCGCTTTCCTTGGGCATCGAAACCCTTGGCGGCGTGTTCACCCGTCTGATCGACCGCAACACCACGATCCCGACGAAGAAGAGCCAGATCTTCTCGACCGCCGAGGACAATCAGAACGCGGTGACGCTGCGGGTGTTCCAGGGCGAGCGCGAAATGGCGGCGGACAACAAGATGCTGGGCCAGTTCAATCTGGAACAGATCCCGCCCGCGCCCCGCGGCATGCCGCAGATCGAAGTGACCTTCGACATCGACGCCAACGGCATCGTGACCGTGAAGGCCAAGGACAAGGGCACCAACCGCGAACAGGCGATCACCATCCAGGCCTCGGGCGGGTTGTCGGATGATGACATCGAGAAGATGATCAAGGACGCCGAAGCCAATGCCGAAGCCGACAAGGAACGCCGCGAGCTGGTGGAAACCAAGAACCAGGGCGAAAGCCTGCTGCACTCGACCCAGAAGTCGTTGAAAGAGCATGGCGACAAGGTGGATCCGTCGACGGTCGAGGCGATCGAACTTGCGATGCAGCCCCTGGAAGAGGCGCTGAAAGGCGACGATGCCGGCAAGATCAAGGGTGCGATCCAGAACCTGACCGAAGCCGCGATGAAGCTGGGCGAGGCCATCTACAAGGCCCAACAGGCCGAAGGTGGCAGCGACGACGGCGATGCGCCCCGCGACGTGGATGATGACATCATCGACGCCGATTTCGAGGACATGGGCAACAACAAGCGGAAGTAAGCCGCAGGGAACTTCCGGGGGCGGCCTTGAGAAAGGCCGCCCTTCGCCTGTTCCCCTTAACGGGGTTCTGCCATGGCAAAACGCGACTATTACGAGGTTCTGGGGACCCGGAAAGGCGCTTCGGCCGAAGAGCTGAAGAAAGCCTATCGCCAGAAGGCGAAAGAGCTGCACCCCGACCGCAATTCCGACAACCCGAACGCTGAAGCCCAGTTCAAGGAAGTGAACGAGGCTTATGACGTCCTGAAGGATGCCGACAAGAAGGCCGCCTATGACCGCTATGGCCATGCGGCCTTTGAAGGCGGCATGGGCGGCGGCGGTCAGCGCGGTGGATTCGGCGGCGGGCAAGGCGATTTCGGCTCGGCCTTTTCGGATGTGTTCGAGGACCTTTTTGGCGATTTCATGGGCCGGGGTGGCGGCGGCGGGGGCCGGTCGCGCGCACAGCGCGGATCAGACCTGCGCTATAATCTGCGCGTCTCGCTGGAAGAGGCCTTTGCCGGCGTGCCAAAGAGCATCAACGTGCCGACCTCGGTCGCCTGTGACGCCTGCCGTGGCACCGGGGCCGAGGGGGGGTCAGAGCCCACCACTTGCCCCACCTGTTCGGGTATGGGCAAGGTGCGCGCCCAGCAGGGCTTTTTCACCGTTGAACGCACCTGCCCCACCTGTTCGGGCGCGGGCCAGATCGTCAAGAACCCCTGCAAGTCCTGCCACGGACATGGCCGCATCGAAAAGGAACGCGCGCTGTCGGTGAACATCCCGGCGGGCGTGGAAACCGGCACCCGCATCCGGCTGGCGGGTGAGGGAGAGGCGGGCCTGCGCGGCGGGCCGACGGGCGATCTCTACATCTTCATCGAGGTGAAAGAACACCCGATCTTCCAACGCGACGGCGCGCATCTGTTCTGCCGCGTGCCGATTTCCTTCGGCACCGCCGCCCTTGGCGGCGAGGTCGAGGTTCCCACCATCGACGGCGGCAAGGCGCGCGTGAAGGTTCCGGCAGGCAGCCAGACCGGCAAGCAGATGCGCCTGCGCGCCAAGGGCATGCCCGCTCTGCGCGGCGGTGGCGTGGGGGACATGCTGCTTGAACTTGCCGTGGAAACCCCGGTCAACCTGACCGCCCGCCAGAGAGAGATCCTGCGCGAGTTTGAAGAGCTGTCCGAGGACAACAACCCCGAAGGCCGGACCTTCTTTTCCAAGGTCAAGGGGTTTTGGGACGGGATGAAAGGCTAGGTCCGCACCAGCGGGCCTAGATTTCAGCCTCGGTGCCGGAATGAAGCCGGTTCCAACGGATTGACGACCACAGCGCCACCCCGATGAAGCCCGCCCCCAGAAGGCCAGTAATCACCTCGGGGATATGGCCCAGGGTCTGGCCGAACATCACACAAGACAGGATGAAGATCGACCAGAAGGCGCCATGTTCCAGATAGCGGAACTGGGCCAGCGTGTTGCGTTCGACCAGCATGATGGTCATCGACCGCACATACATTGCGCCGATCCCCAGACCGATGGCGATCAGAAACAGGTTCTGGGTCAGCGCGAAGGCCCCGATCACCCCGTCAAAGCTGAACGAGGCATCCAGCACCTCAAGATAGAGAAACGCGCCAAGGCCACCCTTGACGGCAATGTCCATGCCCTCTTGCGACCGGTCCAAGAGATGGCCCAGCACATCGACCGCCATGAAGGTGACCAACCCGGCAACCGCAGAATAGAGGAAGGTCGCCAGCACGGCCTCGGGCATGATCGAGGCGAAGATCAGGATGATCGACAGCACGATGGCCAGTTCCAACCCCTGGATCGAGGAAAACCGGGCCATGCCGCGTTCGATGGCGGCGATCCAGTGCACGTCCTTGCCTTCGTCGAAAAAGTATTTCAGCGCCACCATCATCAGGAAGGCCCCGCCAAAGGCGGCAATCGACAGATGCGCCTCGCCGATGATGCGCGAGTATTCCTCGGGCTGGGTGGCGGCCAGTTCGATGGCCTGCCAGGGGCCAATTTTGGCGGCAAAGACCACGATCAAGAGCGGGAAGATGATCCGCATCCCAAAGACCGCAATCAGGATGCCCCAGGTCAAAAAGCGCTGCTGCCAGACCGGGGTCATCTCTTGCAGCTTGTTGGCGTTCACGATGGCATTGTCGAAGGAGAGGCTGATTTCCAGCACCGAAAGCACAACGCCGACGAACAGGAAGGCCATGATGCCGGTGACGCTGTGGGTGTAGATCCAGCCCAGCCAGGCCGCCAGCACAAGGCCGACAAAGGTCACGATGAAGGCCCAGCGGAAATAGTGCAGTGCAGTGGTCATGGCGCTCTCCTGTTGCCGGTGCGGATTAGCCCGCTTGGACCTTCATTGCAAGAAGATGAGGTGCCTTAACCAGTCATTCACCCTTTTGCGGCAGGCTTTCGGAATGACCAGAACCCACGGCTTCCATGATGGCTCGTTGCCGCTTTTCGCGCCCTCGGGCGACGCGGATGAGGCGGCTTTGCCCGATGGGCTGCCACAGGGTCGGCTGCCCAGCTATATCGCCGATCACCGCGCCCGGCTGCGCGCGCGCTTCCGCGAGGGTGGGGCCAGTGCCCTGCCCGATTACGAAATGCTGGAGCTGGTCCTGTTCCGGGCCATGCCCCGGCAAGACGTCAAGCCGCTGGTGCGGCTGCTTCTCGACACCTTTGGGGACTTCAACCGGGTGATCACCGCCGCCCCAGCCCGGCTGGCGCTGGTCAAAGGGGTGGGTGAGGCGGTGATGACCGAGTTGAAGATCGTCGAAGCGGCGGCGCAACGCATGATGCGGGCACGGGTGATGCACCGGCCGGTGCTGTCATCCTGGGATGCGCTTCTGGACTATTGCCACACCACCATGGCGCACCGTTAAACCGAACAGTTCCGGATCCTGTTTCTAGACCGCAAGAATGTGCTGATCGCTGATGAGGAACAGGCCAAGGGCACGGTTGACCATGTGCCGGTTTATCCGCACCAACACATCGACCTGCCGGAGCTTGGCGACGATCTCCTCCGGCTTGTGCTTCTTCTGGGGCATTCCTTCATCCTCCAAATGGCTCAAAAACCATACCTCAGGGAGGA
>VGDH01000178.1 GCA_016869835.1 Alphaproteobacteria bacterium | reverse complement strand
AGAACGGATTTGCCTCTTTGGTATCCGCTCGGTCGATCCGGCGGAACATGCGGCCCTTTTGAAAGCCGATATCGCGATCAATGACATGCGCGTCTTGGACGAGCGCGGCATTGTCGCCCCCTTGCGCGAATTTCTTGACACCGTGCGTGCGGCGGGCGGCATGTTGCACGTCTCGCTGGATGTCGATTTCCTTGATCCCTCCATCGCCCCTGCCGTCGGCACCACGGTTCCCGGCGGCACCACCTTTCGCGAGGCGCATCTGGTGATGGAGCTTTTACACGAAAGCGGGCTTGTGACCTCGCTCGACCTGGTGGAGTTGAACCCCTTTCTCGATGAACGCGGCCGCACCGCGAAACTGATAGTGGAACTTGTCGGCTCCATGATGGGCCGCAAGGTGTTCGACCGTCCGACCCGGAGTTTTTAAGATGATCGCCCCTTCAAAGCAGGCATTTGTGCCCTTCGTCTCTGTCGCCAATATGATGAAACTGGTGCATGCCATCGGTGTGGAGCAGGTGATGGTGGATTTGGCGGCCGAGATCGAGGCCGATTTCCGCCGCTGGCCTTTGTTCGACAAGACCCCGCGCGTGGCGAGCCATTCCGAGATTGGCGTGATCGAGCTGATGCCCACCTCGGACGGCGAAACCTATGGGTTCAAATATGTGAACGGGCATCCCTCGAACATGAAACGCGGCTTGCAGACGGTCACGGCATTTGGGCTTTTGGCAGATGTCTCGACAGGTTACCCGCTGCTTCTCAGCGAGATGACCATCCTGACCGCGCTGCGCACCGCCGCCACCTCTGCCATGGCGGCCAAGTGGCTGGCGCCCAAAGGGGCCGCCACCATGGCGCTGATCGGCAACGGCGCGCAGGCGGAATTTCAGGCGCTGGCATTCAAGGCGGTCTGCGGGATTTCCGAGGTGCGGCTTTACGACATTGACGCCAAGGCCACCGCGAAATGCGCGGCAAATCTGGCCGGGCGTGGATTGAAGGTGGTGTCCTGTGCGACGCCGGAAGAAGCCATCCTTGGCGCGCAAATCATCACCACCGTCACGGCGGACAAACAGAACGCCACGATCCTGACCGGCAACATGGTCGGCGCGGGCGTGCATATCAATGCGGTCGGCGGCGACTGTCCGGGCAAGACGGAGTTGCACAAGGATATCCTGACCCGCGCCGGTGTTTTCGTGGAATATCCGCCGCAGACCCGGATCGAGGGCGAAATTCAGCAGATGCCTGAGGATTTCCCGGTGACCGAGCTTTGGCAGGTCATCAACGGACAGGCCAAGGGGCGGCAAGATGTGCGCGACATTACGCTGTTTGACTCCGTCGGTTTTGCCATCGAGGACTTCAGCGCCCTGCGGTATGTGCATGGCAAGCTGACATCGCTGGGCCTGTGCGACCAGCTGGACATGATCGCGGACCCCGACGATCCGCGCGACCTTTTCGGGATGCTGATGCGGGCGGCCTGAGGGACCTCCTCGTACGCGCAAAGCGCTTCTCGTCGGGACCCTACGACGAGCGACGCAGTCGACGAGGAGTGCGCCCTAATGCAGCCGAAACTCCCCCACCACATTGCGCCATTCGCCCGGCGCGATCAGCTTGCGATGGGTGAACCGCACCGAATGAAGCGGTCCCTCGATATTGCCCTGCCAGAATTCGACAAAGCGAAAAAGTTCGGGATAATAGGGGGCAAGATCATAGTTCTGCCAGATGAAGCTGTTGAGAACATTGCGATAATCGGGCATCCGGTAGTAGAGTTCCGCCGTGGTCAACCCATAGCCCTGCAGCATCTTTTCGGTTTCGGTCACGCGCATCAAGACAGCCTCCTTTCGGCCTGACAATCAGATGATGCCAAATCGGAATTAAAAATCAATGAAAACATAATGTTATCAGCCAAACCCCTTGGCTGCCAACAGCCTTGGCCCAGCGGCATTGCACCCATGCCTTGTGATGGTGTAGTGTCTGGCCAACAATATCTAGTCTTTGCCCGGGAAGGCACAGAACATCGTGACCGACACACCAGAACCCATTGATTCTGCAGGCGAAAGGCCGGAACGCCCGGCCTATCACGGCCCCCAGATCGACATCGTCGACGAGATGAAGACGGCCTATCTCGATTACGCGATGAGCGTGATCGTCAGCCGCGCCCTTCCCGACCTGCGTGACGGGCTGAAGCCGGTGCATCGGCGCATCCTGTTTGCCATGCAGGAATCCGGCAATACCCATGACAAGCCCTATCGCAAATCGGCGCGGCCCGTGGGCGATACGATGGGGAAATACCACCCCCATGGCGATTCTGCGATTTATGACGCCCTCGTGCGGATGGCGCAGCCCTTTTCGATGAGCCTGAAGCTTCTGGACGGTCAGGGCAACTTTGGCTCGATGGACGGCGATACGGCGGCGGCGATGCGCTATACCGAGGTGCGGATGGACAAGCCCGCCGCCTTCCTTTTGGCCGATATCGACAAGGAAACAGTTGATTTTCAAGACAATTACGACGGAAAGGACCGCGAACCCACGGTCCTGCCTGCCCGTTTCCCCAATATGCTGGTCAACGGTGCCGAAGGCATTGCCGTGGGCATGGCCACCCGCATCCCGCCCCATAACCTGGGCGAGGTGATCGACGGCACGCTGGCGATGATCGAAAACCCCGACATCAGCATGGAACAGCTGATGGAGATCATCCCCGCCCCAGACTTCCCGACGGGGGCCACGATTCTGGGCCGGTCCGGCGCGCGCAAGGCCTATCTCGAAGGGCGCGGGTCAGTGATTATCCGGGCCAAGACCCATGTCGAAGAGATCCGCAAGGACCGCTGGGCGATCATCGTTGATGAGGCGCCCTATCAGGTCAACAAGGCGCGGATGATTGAAATCATTGCCGAAATGGTCCGCGACAAGAAGATCGAGGGCATTTCCGGCGTGGCCGACGAATCCGACCGGATCGGCGTGCGGGTGGTGATTGAACTCAAACGCGACGCAACGCCGGATGTGGTGTTGAACCAGCTTTACCGCTTCACGCCAATGCAAACCTCGTTCGGCTGCAACATGCTGGCCTTGAACGGCGGGCGGCCGGAACAGCTGACCTTGCGTGACTTCCTGAGCTATTTCATCACCTTCCGCGAGGAAGTTGTGGCGCGGCGCACCGCTTTTGAACTGCGCAAGGCGCGCGAACGCAGCCATGTGCTGTGTGGTCTGGCGGTTGCGGTGTCGAATGTGGATGAGGTGGTCAAGACCATCCGTGCCAGCGCCGATGCGGCCGAGGCGCGCGACAAGCTGATGACGCGGCGCTGGCCCGCGCATGAAATCGCGCCCTTCATCCGGCTGATCGACGACCCGAGCCACACGATCAACGAGGACGGCACCTATAACCTGTTGGAAATTCAGGCCCGCGCCATTCTGGACCTGCGCCTGCAACGCCTGACCCAGTTGGGCGTCAAGGAAGTCACGGACGAGCTGGAAGAGCTGGCCGCCAAGATCAAGGATTACCTTGAAATTCTGGGCAGTCGCGACCGGATCATGGCGATCATCTCGGACGAGTTGCGCGAAGTGAAGGCGATGTTCGCCGTGCCGCGCAGGACGGAAATTGTCGACTGGTCGGGCGACATGGAAGACGAGGACCTGATCGAGCGCGAGGATATGGTCGTGACCATCACCTCGGGCGGCTATATCAAGCGCACCCCCTTGGCCGAATTCCGCGCCCAGAACCGTGGCGGCAAGGGTCTGGCTTCGATGCAGACCAAGGAAGACGACGTGGTGACGACACTGTTTGTCGCCAATACCCATACGCCTTTGCTGTTCTTCACCACCGATGGCATGGTCTACAAGATGAAAACCTGGCGTCTGCCCTTGGCGGGGCGCACCGCCAAGGGCAAGGCGATGGTCAATATCCTGCCGATCGTGCAAGGGGTGTCGATCGCAGCCCTGATGCCGGTGGATGTGCCCGAGGCGGAATGGGAGAACCTGCAGATCGTCTTTGCCACCTCTGATGGCGATGTGCGGCAGAACGATCTTTCGGATTTCACCAATGTCATGCGCAACGGCAAGATCGCCATGAAGCTGCCCGAAGGGGTGACGCTGGTGAATGCCGCGATTGCGAATGAGAATGACGATGTGATGCTGGTCACGGAACTTGGCCGCGCCATACGCTTCTCCACCCAGGAAATCCGTGTGTTCAAATCGCGCGGCTCGACCGGTGTGCGCGGCATCCGGCTTGCGGCGGGCGATCAGGTGGTGTCGATGGCGATCATCCGCCATTTCGAGGCCGACCCTGCGGAACGC
>VGDH01000177.1 GCA_016869835.1 Alphaproteobacteria bacterium | reverse complement strand
CCGACAGGATCAGCCGGTGATAGGCCAGACCGCAGGCGGTGCAGGCGACCAGATCAATGGGCTGATCGCCGAGTTCCGCCGAAAGGTCTGCGCTGTAGTGGAACTGGGCCAGATGGTCGGCGACATCGACATCGGAAAACCGGCCGGACCACAAGGGGTGCGCGCCGGTGGCGCCGCAGCCGGGACAGGCGGTGCGGGTGACGAAGTCCAACCGCCGCAACCGCGCGCTGGTGACATCCATCGGCATCCGCCCAACCCCTTTTTCCAACCCAATGGCCTTTGTCAAATCCGTATCCCCGGCCAATTGCCGGGGGGCGGGGGCAACCCCCTGTGCATCATTTAGGGCAAAGGGGCCCGCGATGCGATGCCCTTCCATCACAGAGTTTTTCCCGCGCGGCAATGAGAACGATCAATGCAGCGCGGGTATGGCAGTATTCGGGCGGCATCGCGCCGGTCGTGCCGGGCAGATCCGGGCCCTCAGACCCCGAGACACCAGCGCATGATGGCCTTTTGCGCGTGGAGCCGGTTTTCGGCCTCGTCGAAGATCACCGAATGCGGGCCGTCCATCACGGCGCTGGTTGCCTCGTCATTCCGATGCGCCGGAAGGCAGTGCATGAACAGGCTGTCGGGCTTGGCCCGCGCCATCAGCGCCTCGTTCACCTGATAGCCGCGCAGCTGGTTGTGGCGGCGTTCCTTGGCCGATTCGGGGTCATGCATGGAGACCCAGGTGTCGGTGACGACAAGATCGGCCCCTTCGACGGCGCGGTGCGGGTCGCGTTCAATCTGCACATTCGCCCCCTTGGCGCGGGCGAAGTCGACGAACCTCGCCTCCGGGTCCAGAGGTTCGGGGCCGGTGAAGGTGAAGTCAAAGCCGAATTGCCCGGCGGCATGCAGGAAGGAGGCGCAGACGTTGTTGCCGTCGCCTGCCCAGACCACCTTTTTCCCGGCGATCGGGCCGCGATGTTCTTCATAGGTCATCACATCGGCCATGATCTGGCAGGGGTGGGTGCGATTGGTCAGCCCGTTGATCACCGGCACGGTCGCATGTTCGGCCATTTCCAGAATGGTCGCCTCTTCGAAAGTGCGGATCATGATGAGATCGACATAGCGCGAAAGCACGCGGGCGGTGTCGGCAATGGTTTCGCCATGGCCAAGCTGCATTTCCTTACCGGACAGCACCATGGTCTGCCCGCCCATCTGGCGCACGCCGACATCAAAGGAGACGCGGGTGCGGGTGGAGGGCTTTTCGAAGATCAGCGCGACCATGCGGCCCGCAAGGGGCTGGTCGTCATCGGCCATGCCCTTGGGCCGGTTGTTGCGGGCCGATTTCATCGCATGGGCCGTGTCGATCATGGCGCGGAGTTCGGAAGCTTCGGTTTTGTGAATGTCGAGGAAGTGTTTCATGTCTTGGTGCTTTCTGCCGGTCGCCGGGGGGCTCACCCCTCGGACCCCCGAGGATATTTGTGAACAGATGAAATCAGGTCGGTTCACAGTCGTCGGCGGCTGCGGTGTGTGGTTTCGAGAACGGCGTTCATCAGGCCTCCACTGCGGTGGCGGCGCGATCAAGGCGGGCCAGCGCCTCGGCGATGTCGTCATCGGGGATGTTGAGGGCCGGCAGCAGGCGGATGACGTTATCGGCGGCGGCGACGGTCAGCAGGTTCTGGTCGTAATTCGCCTTGACGACATCGGTGTTGGTGGCCTTGCATTTCAGCCCGAGCATCAGACCCTGACCGCGCACGGCCTCAAACACCTTGGGGTGGCGGGCGACAAGGGATTCAAGGCCCTGCCGGAAAAGCCCGCCCTTGCGGTTCACTTCGGCGAGGAAGCTGTCGTCGGAGATGATCTCAAGCACCTTGGCGCCGACCGCGCAGCCCAAGGGGTTGCCGCCATAGGTGGAGCCGTGGGTGCCCGCCACCATGCCGGAGGCGGCGTTTTCGGTGGCGAGCACCGCGCCCAAGGGGAAGCCGCCGCCGATGCCCTTGGCGACCATCATGATATCGGGCGCAACACCCGCCCATTCATGGGCAAAGAGCCGGCCGGTGCGACCGACGCCGCATTGCACCTCGTCGAAGATCAAGAGCGCGCCGTGCTGGTCGCAGAGGTCGCGCAGGCCCTTCAGGCAGGCGTCGGGCAGGGTGCGGACGCCGCCTTCGCCCTGAATGGGTTCGATGATGACGGCACAGGTTTGCGGGCCGATGGCGGCCTTGAGCGCCGCGTGGTCACCAAAGGGCAGATGGGTGAAGCCGGGCATCAAGGGGCCGAAGCCTTTGACCATCTTTTCCGACCCCGCCGCCGCGATGGCGCCGGTGGAGCGGCCATGGAAGGCGCCTTCGAAGGCGATGATCTCGGCCCGGGGCTGGCCTTTGTCGTAGTGGTATTTGCGGGCCATCTTGATGGCCAGCTCGGCCGTTTCGGTGCCGGAATTGGTGAAGAACACCGTATCGGCGAAGGTCTTTTCGACCAGCGCCTGTGCTAGCCGCTCCTGTTCGGGGATGTGGTAGACGTTGGAGACATGCCAGAGCTTGGCCGCCTGTTCGGTCAGCGTTTCCACAAGGGCCGGATGGGCGTGGCCCAGCGCATTCACCGCGATGCCGGCGCCCAGATCAAGGTATCGGCTGCCATCCTCGGCCGTGAGCCACGAGCCCTTGCCCGAGACAAAGGCCATGGGCGTGCGGTTATAGGTGGGCAGGACGGCAGTGATCATGGGTCGGTTCCTTGTGCGAAGGCCAAGAAGTGCCAAGGCCGGGACGAAAGGTCAATGCGGGAAGGGCAGGATGTGGCAGGATGGCGTTCTGCGGGGCAGATGCCAGGTGGCCATGGCTGATCGGGCGCCTAGACGAGGGTGCGTCGGCGTCGGGGCAGGTGCGAGGGGCAGCCATGGGCGATCATGCGCCTGCCTTTAAGGCAAATCGCGGCGGTTGCAAAGGGCTTTGTCCGGGTGGTGGGCGGGAGGGCGCGGCGGGTCAGTTCACCCGCTGCCAGTCTTGCCTTTGGCAGATGCCAAGGACACAGCCCGCCACGGCAAGCCGGTTGCCCTTCAGTTCCATCTTGGAGGCGAAGGTGCGGTCATTGCGCGGGTCCCAGATCTGGCCATCGGACCATTTGCCCTGACCGTCGGCCACCATATCCCAGATCATGCGCTTGCCGCTGTGGGGATAGGGTTGTTCGACCCCGGCAAGGTCACGGGCGCGCTGGATCGTGCCGCAAAGGGCCGCGCCACAGGGGGCGATCTTGACCTCGATATAGCATTCCTCGGTGGCCTCGCTGCGCCAGAGCCCGGTGGCATCTTGTGCGAGCGCCGGCAGAGGGGCCGCGGTTAGGAGCGCCAGGGCGAAAATGCGGGCGAGGCGAGGCATGGGGGCACCTTTCACAACGGGAAACCGGATCAGAGGAGCGGCTGACCAAGCAGGGCCTGCACGAAGGTCATGGCCGTCAGCAACCCATAGCCCAGCGCGCCCGCCCAGACGAGGCCGCGCGCAAGGGCCGGATTGGACATCCCCATCGCCGCCACCCCGATCAGCGGGACGACATGCAGGGCATGGGTGGCCAGAAAATGCGCCACCCGAAGATCACCCACTTCGCGCGACCAGCCAAAGACGGGCAATGTCGCCCCCGTCACCGGCGCGCCGATGAAATGGCCGGGCAGGGCCGAGAGGGTGCCCGCCGTAGGCAGGGTCAGCGCGAAGGGCAGGATCAGGCCAAGGGCGAGGGAGAGGCGCTGCGGTTCGGGCAGCGCAAGGTCGCGCGCACGCCAGAAGCTGAGGCCCATGAAGAGGCTGCCAAGGATCATGACCGTGGCCAGCCCGCCCATCAGAAGATAGACCCCATACATCAGCGGGTGGGTGTTGTAATGCGAGGGCACGGCAAACATGGCCGATCCGCCGATCCAGAGAAGCTCGGCCACGGTGGCAAGCGTCAGCGCAAGGCCAATACGGCCAACCCGGCGCCGGGTGGCGGCATCCTTGGGCAACAGGCTGGCAAAGACCGCCAGCGTCGCCAGATAGACCGCGAGCGCAACTTGGAACTTGATCGGCTTTACCCAGACATTTTCGCCATTCAGCATCCGGCTATCGAGCAAGAGCGCGGGCAGGGTCAGAAGCAGCGACAGCGTCACCGCGACGGCGATGCGCAAAAGCGCGGGCTCCGCCTCGATCCGGATCGCGTGGAGGCTGGACCGGGTGGGGGCAAGGCTGATCGGCGCATCAACCATGGCGAACCCCACTTTTCGCCGCCGGGATCCCCCGGCGCACGAGTTTCAGCGCCACATAGGCCACAAAGCCCGCGGGGCCGAACAGAAAGACGAAGGGCAGGATCGGCATCACGGCCCAATGGGCCAAACCCTCGCGCCGGGCGTCGCGCAGGATCCAGGCCCCGATGAACAGGTCAAAGGCCAGGTAATGCACCCAGCCCGCCAG
>VGDH01000176.1 GCA_016869835.1 Alphaproteobacteria bacterium | reverse complement strand
TTGTAGTGGCGGCGCCAAGTTTCGATGACGATCTTCGCCTCGGCGAGGCTGTAAAAGATCTCACCGTTGAGCAGCTCATCGCGGAGCTTGGAGTTGAAGGGTCCTGTGAGAGGAGCGCGGCTTGAGGCGGCGGACGCGGCTTGCTAGCCTGATCGCATGACCAAACGCTCTCCCTTTTGCTACTTTAAGACCAGCCCCGAGATCATCCGCTTAGCGGTCATGATGTACATCCGCTTCCCGCTGTCGCTGCGGAACGTCGAGGATCTTCTGCATGAGCGCGGCATCGACATCTGCCACGAAACCGTGCGGTTCTGGTGGCATCGCTTCGGCCCGATGTTTGCCGCTGAGATCCGCAAGCGCCGTGTCGACCGAATGCGATCGAGCCACTGGCGCTGGCACCTCGACGAGATGTTCGTGAAGATCAACGGCGAGAAACACTACCTCTGGCGCGCCGTCGATCATGAAGGCGACGTGCTCGAGAGCTTCGTGACCAAGACGCGGGACAAGAAGGCCGCGTTGAAGTTCCTCAGGAAAACACTGAAGCGGCATGGCCATGTTGGAGAATTCGTCACGGATTGCCTGCGGTCCTACGGCGCGGCGCTTCGCGAGCTTGGGGTCGGAGACAAGCAGCAAACTGGCCGCTGGGCCAACAATCGCGCAGAGAATTCGCACTTGCCGTTTCGAAGGCGCGAACGCGCGATGCTGCGTTTCAGGAGCATGCGAACCCTGCAGACATTCGCTTCCGTCCATGCCTCAGTCTCTAACCACTTCAACCAGGAGCGATCACTTTCCAGTCGGACCATTTACAAGGCCGCCCGCACCGCCGCTCTTGCAGAGTGGCGCGGCCTATTCGCTGCCTGACAGCCAGCCTGGGTAGGGCAAACGGAGACGAGTTCGCATTCGTCTGCCAGCACCCCGAGCGGCCCTTTGCAAGCGCCGTGGTGCATTTCCTGATGCCGGACATCGAGGGATGAGCGAGATCACCCATGCCCGTGTGACGCGGATTGCGGTGCCGGTCGTGCTGTCCAATGTCACGGTGCCGCTTCTGGGCGCGGTGGATACCGCCGTGATCGGGCAGCTTGGCGAGGCCGCCCCCTTGGGCGCGGTGGGGATCGGAGCGGTGGTGCTGGCCACGCTTTACTGGGCCTTCGGGTTTCTGCGGATGTCCACCTCGGGCCTTGCGGCGCAGGCCCATGGGGCGGGGGATTTGCCCGAACGCTCGGCCGTTCTGTTGCGCGCGCTTATGGTGGCGGTTCTGGCAGGGTTCGGGCTGATCCTGTTACAGGGGCTTTTGTTCTGGGCCGCCTTTGCCGCCGCACCTGCCAGTGCCGAGGTGGAGGGGCTGGCGCGGACCTATCTTGCCATCCGCATCTGGGGCGCACCCGCCACCATTGCGCTTTACGCGCTGACAGGATGGCTGATCGGGGTGGAGCGTACCAAGGGTGTCTTGGTGCTGCAACTGTGGCAAAACGGGCTGAACATCGTTTTGGACCTGTGGTTCGTGTTGGGCCTTGGCTGGGGGATCGAGGGGGTCGCCGTTGCAACCCTGATTGCCGAGCTGATCGGGCTGATACTGGCCTTGTGGCTGGCGCGGGATGCGTTGACGCCTGCGGTGCTCCGCGCGGGGTTGGCGCGGCTGGGCAACCGGTTGGCCGTGGTGCGCATGTTCACCGCCAGCCGCGACATCATGGGCCGCACCATCTTGCTGCAGCTTTCCTTTACCAGCTTTGTCTTTCTGGGGGCCCGCTTTGGCGATGTGACCCTGGCCGCCAATCAGGTGCTGTTGCAGTTCCTGGAAATCACCGCCTATGCGCTGGACGGGTTTGCCATTTCGGCCGAAACGCTGGTGGGCCAAGCCGTGGGCGCGCGGGCGGCAGGCGAGGTGCGGCGCGCATCGCGCATTTGCCTGCAATGGGGCTTTGGCGGGGCAGCGGTGATGGCGCTGTGCTTTGCGCTGACAGGGGGGCTGATCATTGATCTGATGACCACCGCGCCAGATGTGCGGATCGAGGCGCGCTGGTATCTGGAATGGCTGGTCGCTGCCCCGCTGATCGGGGTGGCCAGCTGGATCTACGACGGTATCTTCATTGGGGCCTTGCAAACCCGCGAGATGCTGCGGGCGATGATGGTTTCAGTTGCCGTCTATGCGGTGGCCCTGGTGGTGTTGATCCCGGTGATGGGCAATCACGGGCTTTGGGCGGCGCTGATGGTGTTGAACATCACGCGCGGAATCACGATGCGCGCGGCCTATCCGAAAGTGCTGGCAAAAGCAGAGGCGGGTTAGCCCTTTCGCGCGGGGGCCATGCGGTGCAAAACGCGCGTCATGGCGCGGTGCCAGCTGTCCAAGGCACCGTCTTGGCCAAGATCGGACAGAAGCTGTTCGGTGATTCCGCCCGGCGTGGTGACGCCTTTGCAGATGGCATCCAGCGGCTCATTTGATTGCAGCAAGACCTCGGCGTTGCCGCGCAGGGTTTCGGCGACCAAACGGCGGGCGGTGGCGGGGTCCAGCCCCTCGGCCTCATACCACGCGGCCAGATGGCGCATGAGGAACACGCTGGCCCCCGACATGCCACCAAAGACCGCGGTGGTTTCAAAGCTGCGGGCATCGGTCATTTCATGCACCGGGCCGCAGGCGGCAAAGAAGGCGGCCCAGTCGGAGTTGGCCGGGTAAAGAAAGGTTGGCCCGGCCGAAAACGCATTGGCGTAGCCGGGCATCATCGACAGCGTCGCCGTAGCCGGGCCGATGGCGGCGCGCATATCCTCCAAAGAGGCCCCGGCCATGGCCGAGCAGACCTCTTGCCCGGCGCGGAAAGTCAGGCCCCGCAGCACGGCCAGCCCCTCGGCGGCAGGCAGGCAGACAAGGATATGGTCGCAGGCATCCACCACCGCCTGATTGCTGGCGGCCACGGCGCAGCCGAACCGCGCCGCAAGATCGGCGGCCTTGGCCGTGCCGCGCGGGGACAAGACAAACTGGTGCCCGCCCTGTTGCGCGCCCTGCACCAGATAGGCGGCCAGATTGCCGGTGCCCAGAATGCCGATCTTCATGGCATTTCTTCCAGCACCTCGGCCATGGCGCGGGCGGTGGCGGCGATATCGGCCTCGGTATGCACAATCGACGACAGTGAATGCAGAGTGGCCGAGGGGTTCATGTAGATGCCCTTGTCCATCAGCCGCAGGGCGAAATCGCGGAATTTCGCGCGGTCGACATGGGTGCAGAAATCGCGGAAATCGGTGATCTCTTCGCGGTCGGTGAAGAAGATCTGGAACATCGAATTCACACCCTGCACCACGACGCCATGGCGATTGCTGGCCTTGGCGACACAGCGCACTTCTGCGGCCATTTTCAGGCCCAGATCCTTGATCTTGGCAAAGCCGGCCTGATTGTCGGCCAGCATGGTTTCCAGCATGACCTTGGTCAGATGCAGTGCCAACCGCCCGGCATTATGGGTGCCGAAATGCAGGACCTTGCCCCATTCGAGGCCCGCCATGATCTCGGCCCGCCCGCCGATCATCGCCATGGGCAGACCACCGCCCAGCGCCTTGCCATAGGTGACGATGTCGGGGGAAAGCCCGTAGATTTCAGCCGCGCCCCCGGCGGCGAGGCGGAAGCCGGTGACGGTTTCATCCAGATAAAAGAGCGCGCCATGCTGGTGGCAAAGCTCTTGCATGCGGTTCAGGTAACCCGGTTTCGGCGGGATCACCCCCATGTTCGACATGACGCCTTCGGTGACCACGCAGGCCGCGTCGCGCCCATGCAGCGCCATGGCGCGTTCCAGCGCTTCAACATCGTTCCAGCGCACGACGATGGTATCCTTCCACGCCTCTTCGGGGATGCCGGAACTGTCGGGGATGCGGATCGGGTCGTTCGGGTGGCCCAGCATGGTGGGCGGCAGGGGGTTGGTGTTGACCAGAACCGAATCCCACCAGCCGTGATAATGGCCTTCAAACTTGATGATCTTGCGCCGCCCGGTGTAACCGCGCGCAAGGCGGAAAGCGGCCATCGCCGCCTCGGTTCCGGTGTTGGCGAAGCGCACCTTATCGACATGGGGCAGCAGGGCGACCAGCATTTCGGCCACCTCCACCTCAACCTTCAAGGCGGTCGCAAAATGGGTGCCGCGCGCCACCTCGCGGGTGATGGTTTCGACCACCTTGGGGTGGGCATGGCCAAGGGGAAGCGCGCCAAAGGCCATCATCCAGTCGATGTATTCCCGCCCGTCCACATCATAAAGCCGCGCCCCTGCGCCATGGCTCATGTAACGCGGCGCGCCGCCAAAGGTGGCCGGCCCGCGCGAAGCCGACGAGACGCCTTCGACCAGCACTTTCATGCCGCGGTCAAAAAGCGATTGCGATGTGTTTGCCATGGGGTGTCCTCCGTTGGAGCGAGCCTATGACAGGGCGGCAGAAGGGGCAACACGGCCTATCCTAAAGGGTGTTCACCAGCATCAAAGCGGCGCGGCGAAAGGTGGCGTTCAGCTCGACCCAGATCGCGGGATCAACGCCGA
>VGDH01000175.1 GCA_016869835.1 Alphaproteobacteria bacterium | reverse complement strand
CAAATGGCTCAAAAACCATACCTCAGGGAGGACCACTTTTCAGGGGGCAGGCCAAGAGGGTTGGGCGCCAGACCCATCCCCTCCGCCACTTACACATCGCAAACCCGAAATGAGGTTCCCCGCAGGGCCTTTTTTCTTTTTGTTTCAAAGGGGTTTAGCGAGGCCATCCGACTTTCGGAGACTGGCGCTCCGGCGGAAATCGGTCTCTGAATGCGCCGCGTCTCTTTCCATCCGCCCTTCACCCAAATCGAGACGGATTCAAAAAGTAAAGCATTTTCAGTAAGTTGGCGAAATCGAATTGCGCCGCAGTTGCAGCGAGATTGTCCGCTCTCGGTGCGAACAGAGACACCCGAAGGCGGCGTAGTCGTGCGGGGTGGCACGAAATTCAGCGCTGGGTCAGGCTTCTGGCCCTAGGTCGCAACGGGCGGACAGCGGTCGTCCGCATTTTCATTCTTGGTCGCAGGTATCAACTGAAGCGGACGTTCTCCTCAGGCCGGTTGCGAATGCACCATCGGCCGCGTTTTCAGCACTTCAAGGCTTTCCAGCAAAGCCTCGCGCGGCAGATCGCGGCCGATGATGACGACGCGGCTTCGGCGGTCTTCTCCCGTCCAGCGGGCCAGGCGGATGGGTGGGTCGATGATGTGCTGGACGCCGTGGATGACGAAGGGCGTGTCGAAGCCGTCGGCCCAGATCACCGCCTTCAGGCGCAAGATGTCGGGGCCGCGGGCGGCGATAAGGGTTTCCATCCAGATGTCCAGCATCATCGGATGGATCGGGTCACCGAAGACCATCGAGACCGAGGAGATGCGGTCATCATGGTGGGCCTCCGGGGCGATCGCGGTCATCAGGCTTGACCTCGGCGCCGGGGCCAACCCGAAGAGGCCATGGGTCGGGCCGGTGGCAAAGGGGGCAGGCGGGTTTGCTAAGGGCGGAAGCGGCAAGGATGAAAGTGCATAGGCCGGGGCGTTTACCCAAGCCTCGGCCTCTGGCAGCGCGCCGTTCATGTCGGGGGCCCCATGGCCGAAGAGTTCGGCAACGGGCACAGCCCCGCGTGTCGCGGTGACAATCCGCGCGCCGGGGGCAAGAGCCGCCAGCCGGGCGCGCAACCGCTCGGCCTGCGATGGCGTCACGAGGTCGGTCTTGGACAGCACCAGAACATCCGCCATCGCGACCTGCTGAACACTTTCAAACCCGGCATCGAGCGTGGCAGGGCCGTTTAAGGCATCGCAGACCGTGACCACCCCATCCAACCGCAGCGCGGCGCCAAGGCCGGGTGTCACGATCAACGTGTGCAGGATCGGGGCGGGATCGGCGAGGCCCGTCGTCTCGATGACGATGCGGTCGAAGTCCAGCTTCCCGGCGCTACGCCTTTCGAAGAGGCCTTCCAACGCCTGCACAAGATCGCCCCGGACCGTGCAGCACATACAGCCGGAGGAGAGCAGCACCGTCTCCTCGGTCGTCTCGACGATCAGGTCGTGGTCAAGGCCCACATCGCCGAACTCGTTGACGACAACGGCGATGCGGCCCGCCGAGGCATCGCGCAAAAGCGCGTTGAGAAGCGTGGTCTTTCCGGCACCAAGGTAGCCGGTGATCAGGGTCAGGGGGATACGGGACATCATCGGCTTGTGCTATGTAATACTATAACGTATATCTGCCATCGCTCCCCTGAAAGCAAGCCACCATGACCGTAACCTTCGCCCCCCGCTTGTCTGTCCGTGATGTCGAAGAAGGCCTGGCCCTCGCCCCGCGCTTTCCGGCGAATGGCCTGATGCCCTGCGTCACGACCGATGCCGCGGACGGCGCGGTGCTGATGCTGGGCTGGATGAACGATCAGGCGTTGCGTCTGACCATCGAGACGGGCGAGGCGCATTACTTCAGCCGCACAAGGCAGGCGGTCTGGCACAAGGGCGCGACTTCTGGGCTGACACAGACAGTGGTCCGCATGCGGATCGATGACGATCAGGATGCTTTGTGGCTGGAGGTTACCGTCGCAGGGTCAGGCGCGTCTTGCCATGTCGGCTATCGGTCCTGCTTCTACCGTGAGGTGCCTGTCGGCCCCGCTGCCGGTGGCCCGCTGCGGTTCACCGAGACCGAACGCCGGTTCGACCCAGTCGCCGTCTACGGCGATGCGCCGAACCCGACGATTTTGTGAGGCAGAATTGGGCACAGCTTTGACCCCGAACGAGACCGAAGTGCTGGCCCTCTTGCGCGGGGCGAATGGCCCGATGACGGCCTATCAGCTGCTTGGCCGGATGCAGCGCAAGGGTGGTGCAGTGGCCCCACCCACGGTCTATCGCGCCCTGAAAGGGCTGGAAGAGGCCGGTGTTGTGCAACGGATCGAAACGCTGCGCGCCTGGGCCGTGGTCACCTCGCCCGTGCCGGGGGTGGTGGCGATCTGCGACTATTGCGGGTCCGTGCGCAGCGTCGAAGCGCCAAGCCTGTTTGAAAGTCTCCATCAGCGCTTGGCTGCCGAAGGTTTTGCCGAGGCGCGCCAGACCATCGAGGTGCATGGCCGCTGCGGCGATTGCACGGGGGGCCGGGCATGAAGGACCTGCTCCTTTCCGGCGTGGTCCTGCGGCTGGCGCTGGCGATTGGTCTATCCGCCACCCTGTGGGTCGGGCTCTGGCTGGTGGCGGGCTGACATGGCGCTGCGTATCCGTGATCTGACCCTGGGCTATGACCGCCATCCGGCAGTGCATCACCTTGACCTTGACCTTGCTCCCGGCAGCCTGACGGCCGTGGTCGGGCCGAATGGTGCAGGGAAATCCACGCTCTTGAAGGGCCTGACCGGCGAGCTTGCGCCGCTGGAAGGCTGCATCGACCGGGGGGTGGCGCGGCTGGCCTATCTGCCGCAACTCTCCGAGGTGGATCGCAGCTTTCCGATCGCCGTCGGGGCCTTTGTTGCCATGGGGCTGTGGCATCGCGTCGGTGCCTTTGGTCGGGTCGGCGGCCAGGATGCCGCACGGGTAGCTGAAGCGCTGGCGGCCGTTGGACTGACCGGATTCGATAAACGCCCCATCTCGGCCCTGTCGGGGGGGCAGGTGCAGCGGGTGATGTTCGCTCGGCTTTTGCTGCAGGATGCCGACCTGATCCTTCTGGACGAACCCTTCACCGCGCTCGACATCAAGACTGCCGCTGACCTGCTGGCCGTCGTGCAGCGCTGGCACGGCCAGGGGCGGACGGTGCTGGCGGTGCTGCACGACATCGAGGCGGTGCGCCGGCATTTTCCCGAAACCCTGCTGCTGGCGCGCGAAAAGGTGGCGCATGGGGCAACCGATACGGTCCTGACCGCGGAAAACCTCTTCCGCGCCCGCCAGATGTCCGAGGCTTTCGATGACACCGCCAACGTCTGCGTGCGCCCCGCCACACGGGGGGCCGCATGAGCTGGCTGATCGATCCCTTCGCCGACTTTGTATTCATGCAGCGCGCTCTGCTGGGCTGCATAGCGATCTCGCTGGGGGCGACGCCGGTTGGCGTGTTCCTGCTTTTGCGCCGGATGAGCCTGACAGGCGATGCCATGGCCCATGCGATCCTGCCCGGAGCGGCGGTGGGCTATCTGGTGGCCGGGCTGAACCTCGGTGCCATGACTATCGGCGGGGTGGTGGCGGGCCTGATCGTAGCCGTCCTGACCGGGGCCGTCGCCCGCTTTACCGCCCTGCGCGAGGATGCCTCACTGGCCGCCTTCTACCTGATCTCGCTGGCCTTGGGCGTACTGCTCGTCTCGCTGAAGGGATCGAACGTCGACCTGATGCATGTGCTGTTCGGCACGGTGCTGGCGCTGGACGATGCCGCGCTGACGCTGCTCTGCGCGATCACCACGTTCACGCTGGTCGCCCTGGCGATGGTCTTCCGCCCGCTGGTGCTGGAATGCGCCGATCCGCGGTTTCTGGCGTCCGTCAGCCGGTGGAGCGGACCGGTGCATTTCCTGTTCCTCGGCCTTGTGGTCCTGAACCTTGTTGCAGGGTTTCAGGCGCTCGGCACGCTGATGGCTGTGGGGATCATGATCCTCCCCGCCGCCGCCGCCCGGTTCTGGGCCAATTCCATCGGCGGAATGCTGGCGGTCGCCGCCACGGTCGTCGCCGTCTCTTCGGTCGCGGGTCTGCTGGCATCCTTCCACGCAGGGCTCCCGTCGGGCCCGGCGATCATCCTGGCCGCCGGAACCCTTTACCTCCTGTCGCTCGCCTTCGGTCCCTCGGGCAGCCTTGCCGCCCGCTATTGGCCGCGCGCCCATCTTGAAGCCTGAAAGGATACAACCATGATCACCCGCCGTCTCCTGCTCGCCTCCACCGCAGCCTTGGCCTTCGCCGCCCCTGCCTTTGCCGAGGAGAAACTGAAGGTCATCGCCACTTTCTCGATCCTTGGCGACATCGTCGCCAATGTCGGCGGTGACCGGGTCGAGGTGACGACCCTCGTCGGCCCCGACGGCGATGCGCATGTGTTCCAACCCGCGCCCGCCGATGCGCAAGCCGTTGCGGGGGCGCAGGTCATTGTCGCCAACGGGCTGGGGTTCGAAGGCTGGATGGACCGGCTGATCGAAGCCTCGGGCACCAATGCTGCGCTG
>VGDH01000174.1 GCA_016869835.1 Alphaproteobacteria bacterium | reverse complement strand
CGAAAGCCAAACCCGCCCAGAAACCCACCCAGAAAGCCGCCGCGCAAGCCGCCCCCGCGCCTTCTGCCCCCGCGCCTTCTGCCCCGCCCCCTTCCACCGCAGGCATCAACGCAGGCGAGGCCAAGGCGCTCAAGGCCGATTGGGGCGCCAAGGTACGCGCCCGCATCAACCGCAAGGTCGCCTTGCCCGCCTACAGCACACCCGGCACCGTCAGGGTGCGTCTGGAAATCGCGGCCTCGGGCAAGCTTCTGGCGGTGGGCATCGCCCAAAGCTCGGGCCAACCGGCGCTGGATGCGGCTGCGCTGAGGGCGGTGAAATCCGCAGCCCCTTCGCCCGCGCGCCCAAAGGCTTGGGCGAGCCGAGCTACAGCTTTTCCTTGCCCATCACCTTCAAATCCTGACCGGCACGGCTTGCCGCACCCCGCGCTCGGGCCTAGTCTGACCCTGCTTTTTCAGCGAAAGAACAGGGCATGACTGCGCCCAAAGGCTATTCCGCCCGCCAGATCCGGCTGCACTGGATCGTGACCGCCCTGATCATCCTGCAATTCCTGCTGCACGAACCGATGTCCGAAGCCTGGGACATGATCGAGGACGGCCAAGGCCCCGGATCCGATTGGCTGGTTATGTCCCATGTGATCGGCGGCATCCTGGTCTTGATCTTCGCGCTTTGGCGTCTGGCCCTGCGCGCCACACGTGGTGTGCCGCCCCCGCCCGACAGCGAACCGCCCCTGCTGCGCCGTGCCGCGCATCTTGGCTATCTGGCGCTTTATGCCCTGATGATCGCGATGCCGCTTTCCGGCATGGCGGCCTAGTTCGGCGGCATCGACCCCGCCGCCGAGGCGCATGAGCTGATGAAGGTGGCGCTTCTTGCCCTTGTCGCAGCCCATGTGCTGGCGGCCCTTTGGCACCAGTTCTGACTGAAGGATGGGCTCTTGCTGCGCATGAAGCGTCCGCAAGACTAATCCTGCCCGCGCTTGATGCGGATCAAGGCGCGGGCAGCGGCTTTGGGCGACGATAAGGGCGACGCGCGCCCTTGGAGGTTCCCATGACCCGCCTGACTATGATCCTGTTTTCCATGATCGGCACCGTCCTTGCCGGGTTCGGTGTCGTGATAGCGCTCACTACCGGCAATGACACGCTGCAGCCGATCCTGATCGCCGCCGCCCTTGGCGCGGTTCTGGCGCTGCCGGTCAGCTGGTGGGTGGCACGACAGATCAGCTAGGCCCGCGCGCCCTAGACGAATTGCTCTACGATCAGCCGCTCTTCCAGCCCGTGACCGGGATCGAACAGGATGCGGTGACGCACCGCAGGCTCTGACCGGATTTCGACCGAGACCACATCGGGCACCGGGCGGCTGTCGGCATCGGCGCGCACCGGGCGCTTGTCGGCCTCCAGCACCTCAAAGCGCACCACCGCCGATTTCGGGATCAGCGCCCCACGCCAGCGGCGCGGCCGAAAGGCCGACATCGCGGTCAGCGCCAGCACATCGGCCCCGATCGGCAAGATCGGGCCATGGGCGGAATAGTTATAGGCCGTCGATCCCGCCGGTGTCGCCAACAGCGCACCATCGCAGACCAGTTCCGGCATCCTTTCCTTGCCGTCGATCAGGATGCGCAGCTTGGCCGCCTGCGGGCCCGCGCGCAAAAGCGAGACCTCGTTGATCGCCAGCGCATGGGTGACTTTGCCCTCGGCATCCACCGCCCGCATGGCTAAGGGATTGATCACCGCCTCCTCCGCCGCCGCCAGCCGCTCGGCCAGCCCTTCGGCGGCATATTCGTTCATCAAGAACCCCACCGTGCCCCGGTTCATGCCATAGACCGGCAGGCCCAGCCCTTGGGTCTCGTGCAGGGTCTGCAACATGAACCCGTCGCCACCCAGGGCCACGATCACATCGGCCGCGTAGGGCGGGCATTGGCCATGCGCGGCGGTCAGCACCTCCAGCGCCTCTTGCGCGGCGGGAACGGGGCTGGCCAGAAAGGCGATATGCGAAAGGGCCACGGGCGTTTTCCTTTGTTTCCCGCCAACCTTGGCGGGCCGGCTTGGCAAACTCAAGCCCCGACAGATCGCGGAAACCTCAGCCTATCACCCCTGCGCGCTGTTTCCGATACGAAACTTTTTTCGTCCCAGGACGGGAAGGCGTCGTTTTCGCACCTTCCTTGCCCCCGGTCTTTGCCCTAGATAGCCCCTAACCCTTATCCTCAGGAGCGCCGCCATGACCGTTTCTCCCAATGTTTCCACCGGCTTTTTCACCGACACCCTCGCCGCCCGCGACCCCGAGATTTTCGGGGCGGTTCGTCAGGAGTTGGGGCGTCAGCGCCATGAGATCGAGCTGATCGCCTCGGAAAACATCGTCTCCCGCGCCGTGATGGAGGCGCAGGGTTCGGTGATGACCAACAAATACGCCGAAGGCTATGCGGGCAATCGTTACTATGGCGGCTGCCAATTCGTTGATATCGCGGAAAACCTGGCGATGGAGCGGGCCTGCAAGCTCTTCAACTGCCAATTCGCCAACGTTCAGCCGAACTCAGGCAGCCAGGCCAACCAGGGCGTGTTCCAGGCGCTGATCCAGCCCGGCGACACCATCCTTGGCATGTCCTTGGACGCCGGCGGTCACCTGACCCATGGCGCGGCGCCGAACCAGTCGGGCAAGTGGTTCAAGGCCGTGCAATATGGCGTGCGCCCGCAGGACAGCCAGCTCGACTATGACCAGCTGGAGGCTTTGGCGGTGGAACATAACCCCAAGCTGATCATCGCCGGGGGCTCGGCCATTCCGCGCATCATCGACTTTGCCCGCATGCGTGCGATCGCCGACAAGGTGGGCGCCTATCTTCTGGTCGACATGGCGCATTTCGCGGGCCTGATCGCGGCCGGGCTTTACCCCTCGCCCTTCCCGCATGCCCATATGGCGACCACCACCACGCACAAGACGCTCCGCGGCCCGCGCGGCGGCATGATCCTGACGAATGACGAGGGCATCGCCAAAAAGGTCAACTCGGCGATTTTCCCGGGCATTCAGGGCGGCCCGCTGATGCATGTCATCGCGGCCAAGGCCGTGGCCTTCGGCGAGGCGCTGCGGCCCGACTTCGTCGACTACCAAAAGCAGGTGGTGAAGAACGCCCAGGCGCTGGCCGATCAGCTGATGAAGGGCGGATTAGACATCGTGACCGGCGGCACCGACACGCATCTGATGCTGGTGGACCTGCGGCCCAAGGGCGTGAAGGGCAATGCGACCGAAAAGGCCTTGGGCCGGGCGCATATCACCTGCAACAAGAACGGCATCCCCTTTGACCCCGAAAAGCCCACCGTGACCTCGGGCGTGCGCCTTGGCACCCCCGCCGGCACCACGCGCGGCTTTGCCGAACCGGAATTCCGCTTGATCGCCGACTGGATCGTCGAGGTGGTCGACGGTCTGGCCAAGAACGGCGAAGAGGGCAACGGCGCGGTGGAGGCGGCGGTGAAAGCCAAGGTCGAGGCGCTGTGCGAAAAGTTCCCGATCTATCCGACCCTGTAATCGGCACCGGACTGGCACATGAAAAAGCCCCGCCTCGGCGGGGCTTTTTCTTGCAGGCGTCGCACAAGCCACCCTCAGATCAAACCGCGCCAGCGCAACAGCGCAATCACCAGCATCACCACCAGCAAGACCGACACCGCCACCTGAGCCGCAATCGCCACCGCCCCTGACCAAAGCCCCGAGCGTGGTTTCAATGCCGTCAGATGGCGCAGGCACAGGTCATAATCCTGCGCCAGGGCCGCATGGTCGATCTGCAACAAAAGCTTGGGGTTCTGCGCCATGGCCGCCGCCTTGGCCACAGCCTCGGCCGCTTGCCTGACCTTGCGCGGCAAGGCCCGGCCCCGCGAGGCGAGTTTCGCCTCAAGCCCGCCGCCCCGGGCCCCCAGCCTGTCCTGCATCAATCCGGCAATGCGGTCTGCCATCTGCTGAATGGAAATCGCGCTCATGAAAATGCTCCTTGGGGGGCATGATAGGGGCCGAACCGGGCGCCACGCAACGGCGATCCAAGGGCTCTGGCCCTTTCGGGGGGTCTTGGGTAAAACCCGTGCCATGCTTGCCACCCTTCAGCATCCCGCCACCACGCCCAGCAACGCGCCAACCCTTGTCATTGCGCATGGGCTTTACGGCTCGGGGCGCAATTGGGGGGTGATAGCGCGGCGGCTGGCCAATATCCGCAACGTGGTGGCGGTCGACATGCGCAACCACGGCGCCAGCCCCTGGACCCAGACCCATTCCTACCCCGATCTCGCCGCCGATCTGGCCGAGGTCATCGCGACCCTTGGCGGGCCGGTGGACCTTCTGGGCCATTCGATGGGCGGCAAGGCGGCAATGCAGTTGGCGCTGACCCAAGGCGCGCTGATCCGGCGGCTTGTGGTGGCCGATATCGCGCCAGTCGCCTATTCCCATGACCAGACCCGGCACATTCAGGCGATGCGCGGCCTTGATCTGACGGGCCTTGCCACCCGGGGCGAGGCTGACCGTCGCCTTGCCGCCACGGTCGAAGATCCCGGCCTGCGGGCGTTCTTCCTGCAGTCGCTGGATCTCAAGGCCGAAGGCGGCCCGCGCTGGCGGCTCAACTTCGACGTTCTTGAAGCCGAGATGCCCAAGATCGTCGGCTGGCCCGGCACGCCGGGGCAGTTCGATGGTCCGACCCTGTTTCTGACGGGTGCCGAAAGC
>VGDH01000173.1 GCA_016869835.1 Alphaproteobacteria bacterium | reverse complement strand
ACGCAGAGATGTTGCCGCGCGTCCTGCGGAAAGCTTTCGACCAAAAGCCGGTCAGGTTCGGGCAGGCGTGACACTTCGGTCTGCAGGGTCAGCCATTCGGCGGTATGGGCGGGCAGGTTGGGCCAGCGCCCTTGTTGGAAAATGTCAAGAATCCGGGCCGAAAGCTGGGTCGAAGTGGCGAATTTTGTGCCATTGAAGACAGCCACCTTCGGCTCGCGCCCCGGCGAGCGGCTGACCTCGACGGTCATTTCGTGCAGACCCTCATAGCGCACGATCTGCCCGCCGATCAGAAAGGTATCGCCCGGCGACAGGGTGGAGGCGAAGGATTCCTCCACCTCGCCCAGGGGCGGGCCAAAGCGGCCCATGCGGACCTTCAGCGTTTCGATGTCGATGATGGTGCCAAGGTTTTGCCGGATCAGGCTGGCGGCGCGGGGGGCGCGCAGCGTCCACTTGCCCCCGCGCAGCATCAGGCGCTGCCAGCGGTCATAGGCGCGCAGCGCATAGCCGCCGGTGGCGACGAAAGTCAGGCAGTCGTCGAACTCGGGGCGGGTCAGGGCGGCATAGGGGCCGGCAGAGATGACCTCGGCATAAAGCTGATCGGCGTCAAAAGGCGCGGCGCAGGCGGTGGCAAGGATATGCTGGCAAAGCACATCGCGGGGGCCGGGGCCGCGCGGCTCGCCATCCAGTGAATGGGCACGGGCGGCCTCAAGTGCTGCCTGACATTCCACCACTTCAAAGCGGTTGGCGGGCACCAAAAGCGCCTTGGAGGGCGCGTTATAGCGGTGGTTGGCGCGGCCGATGCGCTGGACAAGGCGTTTGATATTCTTCGGCGCGCCGACCTGAATGACCAGATCGACCGCCCTCCAGTCGATGCCAAGGTCCAAGGACCCGGTGCAGACGACGGCGCGGAGCGCGCCTGTGACCATCGCCGCCTCCACCCGCTCGCGCTGCTCGCGCGACAGGCTGCCGTGATGGATGCCGATGGGCAGATCTTCGCTATTGGCCAGCCACAGGTGGTGGAAAAAGATTTCCGCCTGCGCGCGGGTGTTGTGAAAGATCAGCGTGGTCTGGTGGCGGGTGATTTCGTTCAGGATCTCGGGGATCGCATAGCGCCCACCGCCCCCGGCCCAGGGCGGTGGGGCGGCGGTGTCCAGCATGGAAATATCGGGGTTGGGGCCGGGATCGGCCATGAGGATTTCGGTTGATGCGCCCAGATAGGTGGCCAGCGCGGGCGGGTCCTCGACCGTGGCCGACAGGCCGACGCGGCGCAGTCCGGGGGCGAGGGTTTCGAGCCGGGCAAGGGCCAGCATCAACTGATCGCCGCGTTTGGAGTCCGCCAAAGCGTGCAGTTCGTCTACCACGACGCGCTTAAGACCCTGAAAGATGCGGGGGGCGTCCTCGTAGCTGAGAAGAAGTGCCAGGCTTTCCGGCGTGGTCAAGAGGATATGCGGCGGGTCGGCGCGTTGGCGACGGCGCTGGGTGTAGGGGGTGTCGCGGGTGCGGTCCTCGATCCGGATCGGCAGGTTCGCCCCTTCGACCGGGCGGCGCAGGTTGCGGCGGATGTCGGCGGCAAGGGCCTTGAGGGGCGAGATGTAAAGCGTGTGCAACCCGTCATGGCCATGGGCCAGTTCGGCCAGCGACGGCAGGAACCCGGCCAGTGTCTTGCCGCCGCCGGTGGGGGCGATGAGGAGCGTGGAGGAGGCGGTGGCGCGGTCCAGCATGGCGCGCTGGTGCGGATGCAGCCGCCAGCCTTGGGCGGTGAACCAGTTTTCTAGGGCTGCGGGCAGGGTCATGGCGGCAAGATAGCCCGGCTGTTGTCATCCGCAACTCTCCAAACCGCTTCTCCTCGTCGGTCTGCGACCGCTCGTCGAGCGCCACATCCGAGGAGCGGCCGAAGACCGACGACGAGGCGTCGGGGGCGGGCTTGCGGGCCGCGCCCAAACCCCCTAACGCTGGCCCCATGAAACTGATGTTCCTTGGCGATGTCATGGGCCGTGCCGGGCGCGCGGTGGTGACCGAAATGCTGCCCGCGCTTCGCACGCGCTGGGGGCTGGATTTCGTCGTGGTCAATGGCGAGAACGCCAGCCAAGGCGCGGGGCTGACGGCCGAACATGCGCGGCTGATCTTTCAGGCCGGGGCTGATTGCATCACGCTCGGGGATCATGCCTTTGACCAGAAAGACATGCTGCAGTTTTGCGAAACCGACACCCGCATCATCCGGCCCCTGAACTTTTCCAAGGTCGCGCCAGGGCGGGGGGTGAAGATCTTTGACGCCCCATCGGGCCGCAAGGTTCTGGTGGCGCAGGTTCTTGGGCAGGTCTTCATGAAACGCCCCTTCGATGACCCGTTCAGCACCTTGGAAACCATCCTGAAAACCCACCGCATCGGTGCTACCGTTCAGGCTGCGATCATCGACGTTCATGCCGAGGCCACATCCGAGAAAATGGCCATGGGCCATTGGTGCGACGGGCAGGCGAGCCTTGTCGTCGGCACCCATACCCATGTCCCCACCGCTGACCACATGATCCTGCCCGGCGGCACGGCCTATTTGACCGATGCCGGCATGTGCGGCGATTACAATTCGGTCATCGGGATGGAGAAGATGGAGCCCTTGCGGCGGTTCATCACCGGCATGGCCAGCGGGCGGTTTGAGCCTGCGGCTGGACCGGCGACCCTTTCGGGTGTTTACGTTGAAACCGATGACCGCACCGGAAAGGCCACCCGCATCGTGCCGGTGCGTCAGGGCGGCCGACTGGAGCCTGTCGGACCATGACCTCTGCAACCCTTGCCAGCGGCAAGACCCCCTCGCGTCTGGGCTATGCGATCATCCTTGCCTTGATCGGCATCGGCTGGGGCAGCACGCAGCCTTTGGGCAAGATTGCCGCTTCGACAGAGCGTCCGCCTTTCGGGCTGATTTTCTGGCAACTGGTGGTCTGTGTTCTGGTCTTGGGCGTCTTGACGCTGATGCGGGGCAAGCGGCTGCCGCTGCATCGCGCGGCGCTGGAGTTTTATGTGGTGGTGGCCTTTCTGGGCACGCTCATTCCGAATTACACTTTTTATGTCTCGGTGGCGCGGCTGCCTTCGGGCATCATGTCGATCATCATTGCCACAATCCCGCTGATCGCCTTTCCGATGGCCATGGCGCTGGGGATGGACAAGTTCAGCCTGCGGCGAATGCTTGGCATCCTTCTGGGGCTGTCGGGGGTCTTGATGATCGTGCTGCCACAGACCAGCCTGCCCGACCCGGCCATGCTGGCCTTTCTGCCCATCGCCATGATCGGTCCGGTCTTTTATGCCATGGAAAACACCTATGTCGCGGCGCGTGGCACTGCGGGGATGGATGCCATTCAGGCCATGCTGGGCGCGTCAATCGCGGGGCTGCTGTTCTGCACGCCGGTGATGCTGGCTATGGACCACTGGTTTGCCATGCCCTTGCGGCCCGGTGTCGCCGAATGGGCGCTGATCGGCTCGTCGGCCTTGCATGCCCTGCTTTACGCCACCTTCGTCTGGATTGCCGCCCGCGCCGGTGCGGTCTTTGCCTCGCAGTCGGCCTATTTAACCACCGCCTCAGGCATTGTCTGGGCCATGATCCTTTTGGGCGAAAGGTTCAGTCTTTGGGTCTGGGGCGCGGCCTTTGTGATGCTGTGCGGGCTGGCGCTTGTCGCGCCGCGTGAGCGGCGGGCCACTTAACTCGACAAAACTGATAGAGATTAATCTTCCCTTTGGCGGCCAGTCGCGCTAAGGCTGCTTCCCAAGCAGGAGGCAAGGATGATCGGACTTGAGCTGAGCCAAGGCGCGCAAGCGGTGATTGCGCTTTTGATCCTGTGCGGCATGTTCGTGATGTTCCTGCGCGAGACCTATGCCGTCGAGGTGGTGGCAATCGGCGGGGCGACGGTGATGCTGATCCTGGGCATCCTGCCGATGCAGAGCGTGGGTGATGTGTTGTCGAACAACGCGCCCTGGACCATTGCGGCGATGTTCATCATCGTGGGGGCGCTGGTGCGGACCGGGGTTCTGGAAACCGTCGGCCAACTGGTCGCCCGCAAGGCCGAGGCGCATCCGGCCTTGACCCTGTTGACCCTGGGTCTGGGTGTCACGCTGGCATCGGCCTTTGTGAACAACACGCCCTTGGTGGTCGTGATGCTGCCGATCTTCATGCAGCTGGCCAAACAGTTGGAGATGTCGCCGTCCAAGTTGTTGATCCCCTTGTCCTATATGACCATTCTGGGCGGCACGGTGACGATGATCGGCACCTCGACCAATCTGGTGGTCGATGGGGTGGCGCGGGCGCAGGGGCTGGAGCCGTTCGGGATATTCGAGCTGACGCCGGTGGGGTTGATCGTGGCGGCGGCGGGGCTGGCCTATCTGGCGTTTTTCTCCAAGCGTCTGCTGCCCGACCGCGATTCCATGTCGGCGCTTTTGTCAGACCGCAAGGGGATGAAGTTCTTCACCGAGGTGGCCATTCCCCAGGGTTCGGCCTTCATCGGCAAGAATCCGGGCGAGGTGGATCTGTTTTCGCGCGGGGGCGCGCGGGTGATTGACGTCTTGCGCGGCGATCTGAGTTTGCGCCGCGACATGACGGGGGTGGTGCTGCAAGAGGGCGACCGTGTGGTGCTACGCACGCCGATGGCCGAGCTTTTGGGGCTGAAAGATCACAAGCAGTTGCGGCAGGTGGATGAGCTGTCGTCGGTGCAGACCGCCACGGTCGAGGTGCTGATCACGCCGGGCTGTCTGATGGTGGGGCGCAGTCTGGGGCAGATGCGGTTGC
>VGDH01000172.1 GCA_016869835.1 Alphaproteobacteria bacterium | reverse complement strand
ACAACCACATGTATATTCCGCGTGATTTCGGGAACCCCGAGCAGAATTTCTGGAACCTGATCAACGACGCCATCCTATGCGATGTGGCGGTCGAACGTCAGGTGGAAGTCGCGGGCCCGGATGCGGCGCGCTTTGTCCAGATGCTGACCCCGCGCGATCTGTCGAAACTGGCGGTGGGCCAGTGCAAATATGTGCTGATCACCAATGCCGCAGGCTGCATCCTGAACGACCCGGTCCTGTTGCGGCTGGAGGAGAACCGGTTCTGGCTGTCGCTGGCTGACACCGACATCCTGCTGTGGGCGCAGGGGGTTGCGGTGCATTCCGGCATGGATGTGACCATACATGAACCCGATGTGTCCCCCTTGCAATTGCAGGGCCCGAAATCGGGCGTGGTGATGCGGGCGCTGTTTGGCGACAGCATTCTGGACCTGAAGTATTACTGGCTGCGGCCCATGGAACTTGATGGCATGTCGCTGATCGTGTCGCGCACCGGCTGGTCCAGCGAGCTGGGCTATGAGATTTTCCTGCAGGATTCCACCCAAGGCGACGCGCTTTGGGAGAAGATCATGGCCGTGGGCCAGCCCTTGGGCCTGAACCCGGGCCACACCTCGTCGATCCGGCGGATCGAGGGGGGGATGCTGTCCTATCATGCCGATGCCGACATCACCACAAACCCCTATGAGCTGGGCCTCGACCGGCTGGTCAATCTGGACAGCGGCGCTGATTTCATCGGCAAGGCGGCCTTGCAACGGATCAAGGCAGCGGGTGTCAGCCGCCGGCAGGTGGGTCTGCGGATCGACGGCGCAGCCCTGACCGGGCCGAACACCACCTTCTGGCCGATCACCCGGAAAGGCGCCACGATTGGCAAGGTCACCTCCGCCATCCATTCGCCCCGGCTCAAGCAGAACATCGCCCTCGCGATGGTGGGTGTGGATCACAGCGCCAAGGGCACGCAGGTGATGGTGGACACGGACCAGGGCGCGCGGTCGGCCACTGTGGTGCAGTATCCGTTCTACGATCCCAAGAAGACGCTGGCCGCGTCCTGATCCGGCGTTAGGGGTGAACAGATGAGCGCACTTTCGATCCGCCTGCACTGGCAGCGCCGCGAGGCAGCACTTGTGACCGGCAAGTATTCCAACGCCCACACCGTGCAGTATGACGACCGCCACGACCTACAGGTGGACGCCGCCCCCGACTGGGGTGGTGATCCGGCCAATACCAACCCCGAACAGGCGCTGGCCGCTGCCCTGTCCAGTTGCCACATGATGACCTTTCTGGCGCTGGCGGCCAAGGCGGGTTGGCCCGTGGCCAGCTACCACGACCATGCCGTGGCCCATCTGGGCAGGAACCCCAAGGGGCAGATGTCGTTGACGCAGATCGACCTGCACCCGGTGGTGCGCTTTGACGCGGACTTTGCGGTGGAGGATGCCAGGATGGCCGAGATGCAGGACCGCGCGCACCGCTATTGCTTCATCGCCAACACGCTGGCCGACAGCGTCAAGGTCAACATCCTTTAGCGATGGCAGGACCATGACCGTGCAAGACAGCGACATCCTTCTCTCGGAACTGGACGACTGCGGCATCCTGCGTCTGACCCTGAACGACGCACGCCGCCGCAATGCCCTGTCCGATGCGATGCTCACGCGGTTGGGTGCGGCGGTTGCCGATGCAGGCGTCAATCGGCAGGTGCGGGTGGTTGTGCTGGCGGCCAATGGCCCAGCCTTTTGCGCAGGCCATGACCTGAAGGAACTGACCGCCGGCCGCGCCGCGCCCGACAAAGGCCGGGCCTACTATGCGCGGATCATGGCGCTTTGTTCCGGTGTGATGCAGGCCATTGTGACCTGCCCCAAGCCCGTCATCGCCGAAGTCACCGGCATTGCCACCGCCGCCGGGTGCCAGCTTGTCGCCAGCTGCGACCTGGCGATGGCCGCCGCAAATGCGCAGTTCAGCACCCCGGGCGTGCATATCGGCCTCTTCTGCTCCACCCCGATGGTCGCCCTGTCGCGCAATGTCGCGCCGAAGCACACGATGGAGATGCTGCTGACCGGCGACATGATCCCGGCCTCGCGTGCCGCCGAAATCGGACTGGTGAACCGGGTTGTCGCCCCCGAGGCGTTGCGCGCCGCCACGACAGACCTCGCGCGCAAGATCGCGTCGAAGTCCAGCTTGACCCTCGCCACCGGCAAGCGCGCCTTTTACGAACAGCGTGAAATGACCCTTGCGACGTCCTATGACCATGCCTCGGCGGTGATGGTGGAAAACATGCTGGCGCGGGATGCCGAAGAGGGCATCGGTGCCTTCATCGCCAAGCGCGCGCCCCAGTGGCAGGATTGCTAGGGTCATGGCGCAGAACCCCTACAACACCGATCTGGACCGCAACCCGGCAAACTACCAGCCGCTGACGCCGCTGACCTTTCTGGAACGCGCGGCATCGGTATTTCCCGATCATATCGCCATCGTCCACGGCCCCTTGCGGCGCAGCTATGCCGATTTCTATGCGCGGTCGCGGCAGCTTGCCTCGGCTTTGGCGGGGCGGGGCTTGGGGCGCGGCGATACCGTGTCAGTGATGCTCGCCAACACACCCGCCATGCTGGAGGCGCACTACGGCGTGCCGATGTGCGGGGCGGTGCTGCATTCGATCAACACCCGCCTTGATGCGGCGATCATCGCCTTTCAGCTTGATCACGCGATGGCCAAGGTGGTGATCGTCGACCGCGAGTTCATGCCCCTGATGCAGGCCGCCCTGGCCTTGGCGCAGGTGAAGCCGTTCGTCATCCAGTATGACGACCCGGAATTTGACGGCGCCCCCACGCCCAGTGACGTGCCGAACTATGAGGCGTTTCTGGCCATGGGCAACCCCGCATTTGACTGGGTGATGCCCGAAGACGAATGGGATGCGATTTCGATCAACTATACCTCTGGCACCACGGGCGACCCGAAGGGCGTCGTATCGCATTACCGGGGGGCTTACCTTCTGGCGCAGGGTAATGCGCTGGTCACCTCGATGCAGAAACACGCGGTCTATCTGTGGACCCTGCCGATGTTTCATTGCAACGGCTGGTGCTTTCCCTGGACGCTGTCGGCCATCATCGGCACGCATGTCTGCCTGCGGCAGGTCCGGGCCGAGCCGATCTGGAAGGCTCTGGCCGAGGATGGGGTGACGCATCTCTGCGGTGCGCCCATCGTGATGTCGCTGATCCTGACCGCGCCCGATGCCGTCAAACGTGACTTTGACCGCCGGGTGCAGTTCTTCACCGCCGCCGCCCCGCCCCCCGAAAAGGTGCTGGCCGACATGAACGCGGCCGGGTTTGACGTCACACATCTTTACGGGCTGACCGAAACCTATGGCCCGGCCATCGTGAACGACTGGCACGCCGAGTGGTCTTTGCTACCGCCCGCGCAGCAGGCCAGGCTCAAGGCCCGCCAAGGCGTGCGCTATCTGCCGCTGGAGCAGGTTGAGGTGCTGGACCCCGAAACCCTGCGCCCCGTGCCGCGTGACGGGCAAACCATGGGCGAAGTGATGTTTCGCGGCAATGTCGTGATGAAAGGCTATTTCCGCAATCCCAAGGCGACAGCCGCCGCCTTTGCCGGTGGCTGGTTCCATTCCGGCGATCTGGGGGTGATGCACCCCGACGGCTATCTACAGCTGAAGGACCGGTCGAAAGACATCATCATCTCGGGCGGCGAAAACATCTCGTCGATCGAGGTGGAAGAGGTGCTTTACCGCCATCCTGCCGTTGCCGTTGCCGCCGTGGTCGCCATGCCGCATGACAAATGGGGCGAGACCCCTTGCGCCTTTGTCGAACTGGCTGAAGGGCAATCTGCCGATGCCGAGGCTTTTCGCGCTTGGTGTCGCGGCCATCTGGCAGGCTACAAGGTGCCGGGGAAATATGTGTTCACCACCATTCCGCGGACGTCGACGGGCAAGATCCAGAAATTCGTTCTGCGCGAGCGGGCCGCCGCATTTGCCATCGCAGCGGACAATCCGAACTCTCAGCCTAAAGGACGCGAACTATGAAAGCGCAACCGAAAGCCAGTCACTTTGTCGATGGCCGCTACCATGAAGACACCACTGGCGCGCAGTTCGAGGTGATCTATCCAGCCACCGGCGAGGTGATCGCGGTCTTGCATGAGGCAACCCCCGCGGTGACCGAGGCGGCCTTGGCCAGTGCCACCCGCGCGCAAGGTGAATGGGGGGCACTGCGCCCGGTGGAACGCGCCCGCATCCTGCGCCGCGCCGCCGATATCATCCGCGCGCGCAACCACGAACTGTCACGCCTTGAGACGCTGGATACCGGCAAGCCGATGCAGGAAACGTTGGTTGCCGATTGGCCGTCCGGGGCCGATGCGCTGGAATATTTCGCCGGGCTTGCCCCTACCGTCACGGGCGAAACCATTCCCGTGGGCCGCGATTTTGTCTATACGATTCGTGAACCGCTGGGGGTTTGCGTTGGTATCGGGGCGTGGAATTACCCCAGCCAGATCGCCTGCTGGAAATCGGCGCCTGCGTTGGCCCTGGGCAACGCGATGGTGTTCAAACCGTCAGAGGTCACCCCCCTTGGCGCGTTGCAACTGGCCGAGATACTGGTCGAGGCCGGGCTTCCGGCGGGTCTGTTCAACGTGGTGCAGGGGCGTGGAGCGGTGGGTGCAGCTTTGGTCACCGATCCGCGGGTGGCCAAGGTGTCGCTGACCGGATCGGTGCCGACGGGGCAAAAGGTCTATGCCGCCGCCGCCGCAGGGGTGCGCCATGTCACCATGGAACTGGGCGGCAAATCGCCCCTGGTGGTCTTTGACGACGCAAGTGTTGAGGATGCCGTCGGCGCTGCCATGCTGG
>VGDH01000171.1 GCA_016869835.1 Alphaproteobacteria bacterium | reverse complement strand
GCCGCGCCTTGTGGGCAACACGGTTGTCTTGCGCATTTCCACCTTCAACGACCAGACCTATCCCGGCGTCGAAGAGGGTATCAAGAAGATGGTCGAAGAAGCCGGCGGGATGGACAATGTGAACGGCTTTGTGATTGACCTGCGCAACAACCCCGGCGGGCTTCTCAATCAGGCGATCATGGTGTCGGATGCCTTCCTTGAAAAGGGCGAGATCACCTCGACCCGGGGTCGTGATCCTGAACAGGGCGAGCGGTTCAACGCCGAGCCGGGTGATCTGGCGCAGGGCAAGCCAATTGTCGTGCTGATCAATGGCGGGTCGGCGAGTGCTTCGGAAATCGTCTCGGGGGCGTTGCAGGATCATCGTCGCGCCATTGTGGTGGGCACCAAGAGCTTTGGCAAAGGGTCGGTGCAGACGCTGATCCCGTTGAAGGGCGATGGCGCGATGCGTCTGACGACCGCGCGCTATTACACGCCGTCGGGCCGGTCGATCCAGGCGCTGGGCGTGATGCCCGATATCGTGGTGAACCAGCCGACAGTTGAGCCTTTGACCGAGGAAGAGGAAGAGGCCAAGGCCGCCGAAGAGGCCCGCAATGACCGGTCTGAAGCCGATCTGCGCGGCGCGATCAGCAATGATTCCATGAGCGAGGACGAGCGCAAGCAGCTTGAGGAAGAGCGCGCCCGCACTGAGGAATCGGCCAAGCTGCGCGATGAGGATTACCAGTTGGCCTATGCCGTGGATATTCTGCGCGGCCTCGCCGCCGTAGCACCGAATCCTTAAGGAACAGAGGCCAGCCGGTCACGGCTGGCCTATCATGCCATGATCGATCCCGAGACCCTTCCTTATCGTCCCTGTGTGGGAGTCATGCTGATCAACGCCGATGGCCTTGTCTTTGGAGGCCAGCGGCTCGACAGCACCGTGCCCGCCTGGCAAATGCCGCAGGGCGGCATTGACGCGGGCGAAAAGCCGCGCGCGGCGGCGCTGCGCGAGCTGTGGGAGGAGACCGGGATCACCGCTGATCTGGTGGAGTTCGTCGGCAAGACCCATGGTTGGGTGACCTATGACCTGCCGCCCGAGCTTTTGGGCAAGGTCTGGGGCGGCAAGTATCGCGGCCAAAAGCAGAAGTGGTTCCTTTATCGCTATCTGGGCCGCGATGATCAGGTGAACATTGTCACCGATCACCCCGAATTCAGCCAATGGCGCTGGATCACTGCCGATGAGATGGTGGCCAGCATCGTGCCGTTCAAAAGTGCCGTCTATGAAGAGGTGGTGCACAGTTTTCGGGCCTATCTGGCCTGACATCTTGCCAGGTTTCGCAGGATCGTGGTCAATATCTTGGGGATAATCCGGCCCAAACGGCTATATCCTGCGGCGGCTTGTTGACTTGGCCCCGAACTGTGCCGACGATGCCATGTTGACGGAATCATCGGAACCTGCCCTTTGCGCTTTACCAAACTCAGGCTCAACGGCTTCAAGAGCTTTGTGGACCCCACCGATCTGGTGATCCATGACGGGCTGACCGGTGTCGTCGGCCCGAACGGCTGCGGCAAGTCGAACCTTCTGGAAGCCTTGCGCTGGGTGATGGGGGAAAACCGCCCGACCGCGATGCGTGGCGGCGGGATGGAGGATGTGATCTTCAACGGCGCGGCCACGCGCGGCGCGCGGCATTTTGCCGAAGTGTCCTTGGTGATGGACAACTCTGACCGGCTGGCGCCCAGCGGGTTCAACGACAGTGACACGATTGAAATCGTGCGTCGCATCACCCGCGATGCAGGGTCGGCCTATAAGCTGAACACCAAGGATGTGCGCGCCCGCGATGTGCAGATGCTGTTTGCCGATGCCTCTACCGGCGCCCATAGCCCGGCCTTGGTGCGGCAGGGGCAGATTTCGGAACTCATCAACGCCAAACCGAAGGCCCGCCGTCGCGTTCTGGAAGAAGCGGCCGGGATTTCCGGCCTTTACGCCCGCCGCCATGAGGCCGAGCTGAAGCTTTCGGCTGCCGAGGCCAATCTCTTGCGGGTGGATGATGTGCTGGAGCAGCTTGCCCAGCAGCTTTCCACCCTGACCCGTCAGGCAAAGCAGGCCACCCGTTATCGCGAGATTGGCGAGGAATTGCGCCGGGTCGAAGGGCAGCTTCTGTTCCGGCGCTGGCGTGAGGCCGATCTGGCGCGCTCTGAGGCGGATGGCGTCTTGCGCCAGCGGGTAATCGAGGCAAGCCAGGCCGAGGCCAATGCCCGCAACGCTGCCAAGCTGCGCGAAGTGGCCGAGGATGCCCTGCCGCCCAAGCGCGAGGAAGAGGCGATTGCGGCGGCTATCCTGCAGCGGCTGGTGGTCAGCCGCGATCAGCTTGCCGAACAGGAAACCCGGGCGCGCAACCAGATCGAGACGCTCACGGCGCGGATCGTCGAGCTGGTTCGCGATGCCGAACGGGAAACGGGTTTGAACCGCGATGCCGGCGAGGTGATCGAGCGGCTGGAATGGGAGGTCGAGCAGCTGCAGCGTGCCCATGAGGGGCATGACGAGCGGCTTGCCGAAGCAGCCGAGGTGGCGCGTGAGGCATCACGCATCCTGACCGACCGCGAGCAGGTCTTGACGGCGGCGACCGAGGATGCCGCGCGTCTGGCCGCACGTCACCAGTCGGCCCAGCGGTTTCTGTCCGACAGCCGCACGGCGGTGGACAAGGCCGAGGGAGAAGCTGCGCGGGCCGCCGAGGCCGTGCGGGCCGCCGAGGCCGCGCTGGGGGCCGCAAGCGAGGCCATGGCCTTGGCCGAAGAGGCCAAGACTGAGACGGTGGCTATGGCCGAGGCAGCCGATGAGGCGCTGGCCAGCGCCGAAGAGGCCCGCGCCACAGTGCAGGACCGCGAGTCCGAGGCGCGTGCGGCCCGTTCGGCCGCCGAGGGAGAGGCGGCGGCCATTCGCGCCGAGGTGGCTGCGCTGGCCAAGATGGTCCAGCGCGAGGCGAACGCGGGCAGCCAACTTCTGGACCAGTTGCAGGTCGAACCGGGTTTGGAAAAGGCGCTTGGCGCCGCACTTGCCGATGACCTGCGCGCGCCCGTCGTGGCGGCGGATCGGCCCTCGGGCTGGGTTGGCCTGCCCGATTACGACAGGCCGCAGAGCCTGCCCGCAGGTGCCACCCCGCTGGTCCGCTTTGTCGAAGGCCCCGGCGTTCTGGCCCGCCGTCTGGGCCAGATCGGGCTTGTCGAACGCGGCGATGGCGCGCGGCTGCAACCCATGTTGCAGCCCGGCCAAAGGCTTGTCAGCCGTGAGGGCGATCTGTGGCGCTGGGACGGGTTCCGTGCCGGAGCGGAAGATGCGCCTTCCGCCGCCGCGCTGCGGTTGCAACAGTTGAACAAGTTGACGCAGTTGAAGCGCGATCTTGAAGAGGTCGCCGCCCGTGCCGAAGGGGCCGCGCAGGCCCATGCCGCGCTGCAGGCTCGTCTGGCCGATCTGGCCCGCGCTGATCAGATGGCGCGCGAGGCCCGCCGTGCCGCCGATGCCCGCGTGGCCGTAGCCAATCGCACGGCCGCCCGTGCCGAGGCAGACCGGTCTTTGGCCGAGGGTCGGCTGGAAACCGCTCGCATCGCGGTGGCCCGCTATGCCGATGAGGTGTCCGAGGCGCGGGAGCGTCTGGACGGCGCCGCAGCTGCGCTGGAGGATCTTGGCGATCTGGAGACGGCCCGCGCCGGCGTGGGAAGCGCCCGCGTGGCGGTCGAGGCGGCACGCATCACCATGATGTCGCGGCGGTCTGCCCATGACGAGCTTCGTCGTGAGGGCGAGGCGCGGGTGCGCCGTCGGCAAGAGGCGACCAAAGAGCTTTCGGGCTGGAAGCATCGTCTAGACACGGCCGCAAAGCGGATTGGCGAACTCGACTCCCGCAAGGCGGAGACCGAGGAGGAACTTGCCGAAGCCTCGGCCGCGCCCGAGGAGATTGCCATCAAGCGCGAGGAGTTGGCCGACGCCATCGCCGAGGCCGAGGCCCGCCGCGCAAGCGCCGCCGATGCCTTGGCCGAAGCCGAGGGTCGGTTGCGCGAGACGCGGGACATGGAGCGTGATGCTGAAAGGCTGGCTTCGGATGCCCGCGAAATCCGAGCCCGTGCCGAGGCAAGGTCCGAGGCCGCGCGCGCAACCGTGCAGCTGGCGGCCGAGCGGATCATGGAAGAGGCCGGGGCCACTCCGGCCGAGCTTCTCGATACGCTGAAGGTGGACCCCGACCGCATGCCGGATGCCGAGACGCTGGACACCGATGTGCAGCGGCTGAAGCGTCAACGCGAGGCCTTAGGTGCGGTGAACCTGCGGGCCGAGGAAGATGCCAAGGCGGTAGATGCAGAGTATACCGCGCTGGCTGCCGAAAAGCTGGATCTGGAAGAGGCGATCAAGAAGCTCCGCGCCGGGATTGCCGGGCTGAACCGCGAAGGGCGCGAGCGGCTGTTGACCGCCTTTGAACAGGTGAACGCCAATTTCGGGCAGCTATTTACCCATCTCTTCGGCGGGGGCGAGGCGCGGCTGGTGTTGGTGGAATCCGATGACCCGCTGGAGGCGGGGCTGGAGATCATGGCCCAGCCGCCGGGCAAGCGCCTCTCGACGCTGAGCCTTCTGTCGGGGGGCGAGCAGACCCTGACCGCGCTGGCGCTTATCTTTGGCGTGTTCCTTGCCAACCCCGCGCCGATCTGCGTGCTGGACGAGGTGGACGCGCCCTTGGATGATGCCAACGTCACCCGGTTTTGCGACATGATGGATGAGATGACCCGCCGCACCGAAACGCGGTTTCTGGTCATCACCCACCACGCCGTTACCATGGCGCGGATGGACCGGCTGTTTGGCGTGACGATGCAGGAACAGGGCGTCAGCCAGTTGGTCAGCGTGGACTT
>VGDH01000170.1 GCA_016869835.1 Alphaproteobacteria bacterium | reverse complement strand
ACAGCGCCTTGGGATACCGTCCCCCAGCGCCGGAAACCATCGTCCCGATGGACCCGAGGCCCACCATGCACTAACATTCAACACGGACCACTCGATGGGGGCAGTCCAATTACTGGGCTGTAGTGCGTGACCGTGCGCCAGATGCTGCTCTGTTTCAAACGCAGCACCGTCGTGCGTTCTCAGCAAACACCATGAGCCAGCTGTTTTTAGACATCTATCACAGTATTGGGCTACGTGGCTGCAGCAGTCACAGTGGACGCAAGACATTCATCACAAGATTGGCAGACCAAGGTGTGGCTGTACATCTTCTGGCAGCATTGGCTGGGCATCGTCATATCAGCACCACACAACGCTACATCACCGTCAATGAAGCATTGCTCAGCAGGGCAGTGGAGTTGGCTTGATGGCAAAACAGGGAATGCTGGCTCAGCTGCAGGCTTTGCGCAGGGCTGAGCAGCATGTGCTGTGGCTGCGTGCAAACTTGAGCAAGCATCCAATCACACTGCGTGTGGAACGTGAGCTGCTGTTGCGACGCACAGCTGTTGCAGTTCGTGCTGGCACCACAGTTGATGCTGTGCTTCAAAGTGTACAGCTACCAGCTGCAAATCCAAAACCTCAACGCACAAAAGAAAAGAGCGGACCGTAGCCCGCTCTCTCTTAGCTTTTAGCAGTCGCGTTCGAATTAGAACGAGAACGAGATACCAGCGTAGGCGATGTCAGCGCTGGTGATGCCGGCATCGAGCGATGCCCCGCCGAGGTCGTAAGATGCGGAAGCGCTCCAATCGGACGCGTCATCCATCGAAACCGACACGCCCATGCCATTGGCAGAGTAGCCGCCAGACAGGGTCCACTCGCTGTCATCGTTGATTTCGATCTCGGCCGACATGCCATCAGCGGAGTAGCCCAGGGTGACGGTGTTCGAGTCGCCGTTGTCATTCTCAAGCGAAGCACTCACAGCACCTGCAGTGTAAGCAAGGCCGAGGGAGTAGTTCTCGTTGGCGTCAAACGCGGCCGAAACGGTCACGCCCGAAGTGGTGAACGAGCCGTTGGCCGACCACTGAACTTCAACATCCTGGCCGTCAACGTCGGTCACAGTGTTGTCAACATCCAAAACAACACCCACCGACATGGTGTCGGTCGAGTAGGCAACGCCCACGTCGCCAGCGGTGTCATCCGAGTAAAGATGGTCAACGCCGTCGTCAGCGAACGTCAAAGTCACGCCCGAACCCGAAATGGTCAGGGTCGGAGCGCCAATGGTGCCATCTTCATCAGCAAAGCCACCGTCGTCGAACGCGAAGCTGGTACCGAAGCTGACGCTGGTCGACACGCCAATGGTGATGCCGCTGGAGGTTTCGGTCGAAGCCGAGATGTCGATCGAGCCGGAATTGTAGGCGTGGAACTCACCGTCGTTGTAATCGTGGTCATCGTTGCTGTCATCACGGCCGATACCGGCAGCAGCCGAGCCCGAGAAGCTGATTTCGGCGGATGCAACGCCAGCCCAGAGAACCAGGGCAGTAGTCGCGAGAAGAACCTTTTTCATCGTTTTCCCTCTTGTGTCAAAGGTGCGGCCCAACTCAGAGGAATCCGAATTGGGTATGCTGCATATCTCGCCCCAAGCGTTCGGGATTGCAATCAAGACCATGGCCGCGGGGGGAAGAAGCGCGGGCATGGTGCAGCAATGTCACAGTGGTTTTTCCGGCCCAGCCCCGCGCCCTGCCTGCAGGCTTGGCCGCAACCCCGGTTCCAAGGCAGGGGTGCGGAACGGTGCGGCATATGGCAAAAAGCCTTGTTCCACCCCGCGCGCTCGTCTAGACAACAAGGCAGATTGTCCCCGGGGGCCCGAATGACCGTGCAATGCCATGCCCGCAACGCTTTTCTTGTTCTTGCCGTGGCAAGCCTGTCGGCCTGCGGCGGCGGCATCGGCAGCAGCAACCTGTTTGGCGGCGGCGGCCGGGCGCAGTTCCAGCCACCGGAAGAGGCGGTTCCCGTCGTGCGCGGCCGTCAGGCCTATTTCCAGGGCACCACCCGCACCACGCTCCGCGACCTGATCAGCGGCGGGGCAGATGCAAACACGACGCTTGAGGTCAACCGCTATATCTGGGCGGCCAGCCTTGAGGTGCTGAACTTCCTGCCCATCGAATCGGTCGATCCTTTCTCGGGTGTCATTGTCACCGGATATGGCACGCCGCCCGGCGGGGGGCGCAGCTATCGGGCGACGGTTCTGGTGCAGGACCCTGCACTCGATGCCCGCAGCCTGAAACTGTCGCTGCAATCGCGCGGCGGCGGCGCGGTGGATCCGGCAACCGTGCGGGCGGTGGAAGATGCGATCCTGACCCGCGCTCGCCAGTTGCGCGTGCAGGACGGCAAGCTTTAACCCGGACGCCCGACCTACTGGACCCCAAGCGCGCGGCGGTGTAATCCCGCCGGGCAACGCTTTGAGGCCAGACATGTCGCGCTACAAACCCAGCTCCATCGAACCGAAATGGCAAGCCGCCTGGGACAAGGCCGGCGCCTTCACCGCGCGGCGCGATCCGGCCAAGCCCAAGTATTATGTGCTTGAGATGTTCCCCTATCCGTCGGGGCGCATCCACATGGGCCATGTGCGCAACTACACCATGGGCGACGTTGTGGCGCGGTATAAAATGGCGCAGGGGTTTTCCGTCTTGCACCCGATGGGCTGGGACGCCTTTGGCATGCCCGCCGAAAACGCCGCGATGGAACGGGGCGGCCACCCCAAGGAATGGACCTACGGCAACATCGCCGACATGCGCGCGCAGATGAAGCCTTTGGGCCTGTCGATCGACTGGTCGCGCGAATTTGCCACCTGTGACCCGGAGTATTACGGCCAGCAGCAGGCGATGTTCATCGACATGATGGAAGCGGGCCTTGTCTATCGCAAGGCCGCCATGGTGAACTGGGACCCGGTCGACATGACGGTGCTGGCCAATGAACAGGTGATCGACGGCAAGGGCTGGCGGTCGGGTGCTGCCGTTGAACGGCGCGAGTTGACCCAGTGGTTTTTCAAGATTTCCGATTATTCCGAGGAACTCTTGACCGCTTTGGACGGACTGAAGGATTGGCCCGAAAAGGTGCGGCTGATGCAGGCCAACTGGATCGGCCAAAGCCGTGGCCTGCAATTTGCCTTTGACACCGTCGGCGCCCCGAAAGGCTCTGAAAAGCTTGAGGTCTATACCACCCGCCCCGATACGCTGATGGGCGCAAGCTTTGCCGCGATTTCCCCCGATCACCCGCTGGCGAAATCGCTGGAAGCCGATCCCAAGGTTGCCGCTTTCCTCGCCCAGTGCCGTCTGGGCGGCACCACAGCCGAGGCGCTGGAGACTGCCGAGAAGATCGGCCTTGATACCGGCATCCGCGTGAAACACCCGCTTGACCCCGCTTGGGAGCTTCCGGTCTGGATCGCAAATTTCATCCTGATGGACTACGGCACCGGCGCGATTTTCGGCTGCCCGGCCCATGACCAGCGCGACTTTGACTTTGCCACGAAGTACAGCCTGCCGATCAAACCGGTGTTTTCGGCCGATGGGTCAGACGCCGTGCTGACCGAGGCCTATGTGCCGATGAAGTCGGAAAAGGTGACCTATATCCGCAGCTTCGCGGGCAACGCCCAACAGACCGGCGATGAAGGTGTCACCGCCGCCATCGCCCATGCCGAGGCCAATGGCTATGGCCAAGGCGTCACCAAATACCGCCTGCGCGACTGGGGGATTTCCCGCCAGCGCTATTGGGGCTGCCCGATTCCGGTGATCCACTGCGCCACCTGCGGTGTGGTGGCGGAATCCAAGGCCAACCTGCCCGTGAAACTGCCCGACGATGTCACCTTCGACATCCCCGGCAACCCGCTGGACCGTCACCCGACATGGCGCGATTGCACCTGCCCGAAATGCGGCGCGAAAGCCTGGCGAGAAACGGACACGATGGATACCTTCGTGGATTCGTCATGGTATTACGCCCGCTTCACCGCGCCACGCGCCACCACGCCAACGGTGGCGGAAGATGCCGATTACTGGATGAACGTCGACCAATACATCGGCGGCATCGAACACGCGATCCTGCACCTGCTCTATTCCCGCTTCTTCGCCCGCGCGATGCACAAGACAGGGCATCTGCCTGCCAAGGCGATTGAACCCTTCAACGCGCTCTTCACCCAAGGCATGGTGACGCACGAGATTTACATGACGCGGGATGCCAATGGCCGCCCGGTCTATCACCTGCCCGAAGATGTGATCCGTTCCGAATCTGGCGCGACGCTGAAAGACGGCACGGTGGTTGAGGTCATCCCCTCGGCCAAGATGTCGAAATCCAAGAAAAACGTCGTCGACCCGATGAACATCATCGCCTCTTTCGGCGCCGACACCGCGCGCTGGTTCGTCATGTCCGACAGCCCGCCCGAGCGTGACGTGGAATGGACGGCATCGGGGGCGGAAGCCACCTACAAACACCTCTCCCGCGCCTGGGGCATCTGCGACCGCATCGGCCAGATGCCCGCAGACCACAAGGGCGAGGGCGACGAGGAGTTGGCCCGCAGCGTCGCGAAGGCCATCGACGAGGTGACCCGCGCCATCGAAACCTTCGCCTTCAACAAGGCCATCGCGGCACTTTATGGCCTGACGAACACCATCGCGCGGGCCAATGCCTCCACCCCCGCCATGAAGGATGCCATCCGCACACTGGCCAAACTCATGTCGCCGATGACCCCGCATATCGCGGAATCCATCTGGTCCTATCAGGGCGGCACGGGCCTTTGTGCCCAATCTCCCTGGCCCAAGGCCGACCCCGCGCTCTTGGTCGATGACACCGTCACCCTGCCGATCCAGATCAACGGCAAGCGCCGGGCGGAAATCAGCGTGCCCAAGGACATGGCGGCGGCAGAG
>VGDH01000169.1 GCA_016869835.1 Alphaproteobacteria bacterium | reverse complement strand
CAACCTGTTGGAATTCGCCGAGGTCGCCCGCCATGTGCGCATCCCGCTGGCCACGGGCGAACGCCTGACCACCAAGGCCGAGTTCGGCACGCTTTTGCGCGCGGGTGGGGTGAAGATCCTGCAACCCGCCTTGGGCCGTCTCGGCGGCATCATGGAGGCGAAAAAGCTGTCGGCCATTGCCGAGATTTTCAACGCCGAAATGGCCCCGCACCTTTATGCAGGCCCGGTGGAATGGGCGGCCAATGTGCATCTGGCCGCAAGCATCCCGAACCTTCTGATCGCGGAAACCATTGAAACGGGTGGGGAATTCCACCTGAAGCTCATCAAGAACACGATCAAGTGGGAAGATGGTTACATCATCCCCCCCGAAGCCCCCGGCCTGGGGATCGAGTTTGATGAGGACCTCGCCCGCGCCCATCCCTTTACCGGAACCGGCCTGCATTTGCAGATGCAGGAAGCGCCCTGCGACTATCGCCATGGCAACCGGTTTGAAGGCGGTGCTCCTGCGGCCAATCCGACGAAGTAGGGAAGCCAGCCTGTTTCTGCTGCGGGGGGCCGGGCGTCAGGCCCCCTAAAGGCTGTCGGTATCCAGCCAGATCGTCACCGGCCCCTGATTGACCAGTGACACATCCATATCGACCCCGAAGATGCCGTTTTGCACGGCGATGCCTTCGGCGGCGATGCGGGCGGTGAAATGCTCATAAAGCCGCTTGCCCTCGTTCGGGCTGGCAGCCGGGCTGAAGCCGGGGCGGTTGCCGCGCAGGTCGGCGGCCAGGGTGAACTGGCTGACGATCAACGCCGCCCCGCCCGCATCCTTGACGGAAAGGTTCATCTTGCCCTGATCGTCCTTGAAGATGCGCAGCTTGGCGATCTTGGCGGCGAGCTTTTCGGCCTGTGCCTTGCTGTCGCCCTGCATGGCGCAGACCAGGATCATCAGGCCCTGGCCGATCTCGCCCACCGTGACACCGTCAACCGAGACAGAGGCCCGGTCGACCCGCTGCAGAACCGCCCTCACAGCTCGTTCCTCCAGGGTGCGTTCGCCCCGGCACGGGACACGGTCACCGCCGCCGCCTGCACGCCCAAGGACAGGGCGGCATCCAGCGTCTCAGCCGACAGGGCGGCAAGCCGTGTCTTGGTCAGAGCGCCCGCCTCATGCAGGGCGCAAAGCGCGCCCGCGTTGAAGGTGTCGCCCGCGCCGACCGTATCAACGACCGCCACCTTTTTCGCCGCGACAAAGCGGTTCTGCGTGGCGGTGATGGCCCGCGCGCCAGCCGCGCCTTCGGTGATGAACACCAGCTTCGGCCCCTTGGCCAGCAGCGCATGGCACAGCGGCTCGACCTCTCCCGGCCCCATCAGCCAGTGCAGGTCTTCATCCGAGAGCTTCACGATATCGGCCCGCGCGATAATCCGATCAATCCGGGCGCGATAGGCGGTTTCCTTTCCGGCGATGAAACCGGGCCGGATGTTGGGGTCGATCATGGTGACGCGGGTGGCACATTCGCGGGCCTGCAACGCCTCATAGGTGCTGGCGGCGGGGTCGTTGACCAGCGAGATGCCGCCAAAGAACAGCGTGTCGATCGTGGCGGGCAGGGTGGGCAGATCAGCCTCGCGCAGCATCAGACCGGCGGTGTTTTCATCGTAAAAGGCATAGGTCGCCTGCCTGTTCACCAGCTTGACAAAGGCCACCGTGGTCGGACGATCCGACCGGGCCAGATAGCGGGTGTCGACCTTTGAGGCTGTCAGCGTTTCGGCCAGGATCTCACCCAGCATGTCGGTCGAGACGCCCGAGAAAAAAGCCGAAGGCGCGCCGAGGCGCCCCAGCGCAATGGCGGTGTTGAACACCGCCCCCCCCGCATGGGGCGCAAAGGCGGCCTCGCCCGTGGTGGCGGTGCGTGGCAGCATGTCGATCAGGGCTTCGCCGCAGCTGAGAATCATGTCCGTCCCCCTTGGATGCGGCGGGACCTTAGCGGATCGGGGGATGTTAGCGCAAACATATCAGGCGAACCATGGCGCGAGATAGGCCCGCACCCGCGCCAGCGGCGTCTCGCCGCTCAGGTCGGGCACAAAGCGCTCGCCGGTGATCTGCTCATAGGCGTCGATATAGACGCGCGAGGTTTTTTCGATCATCTCGGCCGGGATCTCGGGGATCGGGTCCTTGTAGGGGTCGCAGCGCGCGCCGACCCAGGACCGGATCACGTCCTTGTCGAATGAGGGGGGACGGGTTCCCGCCTCAAACGCCTGCGGGTAGCCCGAGGCGATCCAGTAACGGCTGCTGTCGGGGGTATGGATTTCATCGGCGATAAGAATCTGTCCCTCGGCATCAAGCCCGAACTCATATTTGGTATCGACGAGGATCAGCCCCCGTTCGGCCGCCATTTTTTGGCCGCGGGCAAACAGCGCCAGCGCCTTGGCCGACACATCCTCCCATCGCGCCTTGGTCAAAAGCCCCTGCGCGATGATCCCATCGGCGGTCAAGGGCTCATCATGGCCGCCGTCAAAGGATTTCGACGTCGGGGTGATGATGGCGGCAGGCAACACCTGATTGTCGCGCAAGCCGTCGGGCAGGGTATGGCCATACATGGTCCGCACGCCGGCCTTGTATTGCGTCAGGATCGAGGTCGAGGTGGTGCCTGCCAGATAGCCGCGCACCACAACCTCGACCGGCAGGATATCCACCCGCTTGCCGATCACGACATTGGGGTCTGGGTAGGCCAGCACATGGTTGGGACAAAGATCGGCGGTGCGGTCGAACCACCAGCGGGCAAGCTGGGTCAAAACCTGGCCCTTGAAGGGGATCGCCGTCAGGATGCGGTCAAAGGCCGAGATGCGGTCGGACGAGATCAGGATGCGCCGCGCCGGTTCGGTGGCGGTGGCCGGAAGGTCGTAGCAGTCGCGCACCTTGCCGAAATAGGGATTCGGCAATTCGGGTATGCGGGCGTGGTCAAGAACGCGCATCAAAGCCTCCGGGCAGGGATGGCGCGGCTATCGCGCGGGGGGGCGGCGATGTCAACCGCCCGGTCGTCACAGGCCCGGCCTCAACGCATGAAGGGCAGTCACGGCTCCCGCGTGCGGCGTGATGAAACGGCTTGCATATAATACGATATCGTACTATATAATGCGATATCGTATTATATGGAGGTCGCTATGACTGTGACACGACGCAAGATGATGTTTCTGGTGGGTGGGGGTGCGGTTCTGGCTGCGGCCGGCGGCTTTGGCCTTGCCGTGTCCCGCCGCCCGCAAAGCGCTTATCTGCCCTGGTCGCAAGCGGGCAGCTATAGCGAGCCCAGAATGCGGGCGCTGTCCTGGGCCCTCTTGGCGCCGAACCCGCACAACCGCCAGCCATGGCTGGCCGATCTGTCCGAAGACGGGGTCATCACGCTGCTGGCCGACAAGGACAGGCTCTTGCCGCAGACCGACCCCTTCCATCGCCAGATCACCATCGGCCTTGGCTGCTTTGTCGAGCTTCTGCGCATGGCCGCAGCGGAAGACGGCTACCGCGTGGCCAGCACGCTTTTCCCCGAAGGCAGCAGCACCGCAGCGCTGGACGACCGGCCTGTCGCGCGCCTGACATTCATCGCCGATCCGAAAGTTGCACGGGATCCCTTGTTCGCAGAGGTTCTGCACCGGCGGTCATTGAAAGAGCCCTTCGATCTTGCCCGCCCGGTCGCAGCCGAACGTGTGGCGGAACTTGGCGCCGTGGTGGGCCACGCGCGCTTTGGCGGCTCTGTCGAACCGGGCGATGTTGCCTTTTGGCGGGCGCTGACTCGCGAGGCGTTGAAGATCGAGGTCGAAACCTCCCATACCTATCGCGAAAGCGTCGATCTCTTCCGCATCGGTCGGCATGAGGTGGACGCCAATCCCGATGGCATCGATTTTAGCGGCCCCCTGTTCGAAACCTTGCGCCTGACGGGCCAGTTCAGCCGCGAACACGCGACAAACACCACCAGTTTCGCCTACAAGTCCGGAATGGACGCGGTCTTTGCGAATGCCGATACCGCCATGGGCCATGTCTGGCTGATCACGCCTGACAACACCCGCGAGACGCAGATCGCCGTCGGGGCCGATTGGTTGCGGGTCAATCTTGCGGCCACAGCGCGCGGTCTTGGATTTCACCCGTTGAGCCAGGCCCTGCAGGAGTTTCCCGAGATGCAGGGACCATTCCGGGCCGTGCATGACCGCCTTGCCCCGGACGGCGGAACGGTTCAAATGCTCGCGCGTATCGGCTATGGTCCGCAGGCGGGGCAAAGCCCGCGCTGGCCTTTGGAAAGCAGGATTGTCCATGCCTGATACCGCGATGTCCGATTACTTCCAACTTTTCAATGAGATCGGGATCATCGAACAGCTCTCGCGCACCATCTTCGAAGCCCGGTTGCCGCCGGGCTTTGTGCTGGCGCAGTTTTCGGTCCTCAACCATCTGGTCCGGGTGGCCGATGGCCGCACCCCCTATGATCTCGCCCGTGCATTTCAGGTGCCGAAAACATCCATGACCCATTCGCTGGCCGTTCTGGAACGGGCCGGAATGATCGAGTTTCGACCAAACCCGAGGGATGGACGTTCAAAACTTGTGCATATCACGCCCGCAGGGCTCAAGTTTCGCGACGAGGTGATTGCCTCGCTGGCCCCCGATTTCCAGCGTCTGGCACATGCCGTGCCACCCCAGCAGGTCGCGCGGCTTTTGCCGGATCTTGAGGCGCTGCGCCAGTTTCTTGATCGAGACCGCGACTGACGCGCGTAACAGGCAGTCAGTTCAACCAATCGGGCAGGTCGGCGGGGTTGATGCCAAAGGCCGAAGGGTCGGACAAGACCAGTGCCGCCCCGACCACCGCCACGACGGCCAAGACGGCAAAGCCGATCTTCCACCAGCTGTAGGGGCGTTCGCCCTGCACCTCGCCGGTCTGGCCGTTGACGACGAAGCGATA
>VGDH01000168.1 GCA_016869835.1 Alphaproteobacteria bacterium | reverse complement strand
TCCCGAGGTCATCCAGTGGCCGGCTACGCCATCCGGAGCCGCTCCGCCGGCCACGCCAGCCGTAGCGTCAAGACCAATCATGCACTAAGACTAAAAGCGGACCACTAGATTGGGGCAGGCCAGGTCCGCAGGGGCGCCCTTGGGCCTGTTGCGCGTGCGCTGCCCTTAACCCTTTCCCCCGACTGCAGCTTCCGCTACCAATTGCGCCATGACATGCAACCTGCCCAATGTTTTGACCGTTCTGCGCCTTTTGGCGGCCCCCGGGGTTGCGGTGATGTTTCTGTATTTTCACCGTCCGTGGGCCGATTGGTTCGCGCTGACGCTGTTTGTTCTGGCCGCCGTCACCGATTGGTTCGACGGCTATCTGGCGCGGCTGTGGAAGCAGGAATCCAAGTTCGGCGCGATGCTGGATCCGATTGCCGACAAGGCGATGGTGGTCATCGCCATCATGGTCATCACCGGCTATAATGGCATGAACCCCTGGCTGATCCTGCCCGCCACGGTGATCCTGTTCCGCGAGGTCTTTGTCTCGGGCCTGCGCGAGTTTCTGGGGGCGGCGGCGGGCAATCTCAAGGTGACGCGGCTGGCCAAGTGGAAGACCACGGCGCAGATGGTGGCGATTGCCGTGTTGTTCCTGGGCACCGGGCTGAGCTATCTCAACGGGGTTGCGATGCAGGGCATGACGCCGGAGGAATATGCCCAGGCCGTCAGTGCGGGGCTGGCGGACCCGGTTCGGGCCTGTGGCAGGCGGGATTGTGCCTCGCTGGCGGCCGATATCGGGCTGGTGTTGATGTGGATCGCGGCGGGGCTGACGGCCTGGACCGGGATCGACTATTTCCGCAAGGCGCTGCCCTATCTGCGGGATGAAAAATGATCGAGGTTCTCTACTTTGCCTGGCTGCGCGAACGCATCGGCACCAATCGGGAACGGGTGGCAACCGAGGCCGCCACGGTGGCCGATCTGGTGGCTGAACTGGAGGCGCGGTCGGACGGGCATGCGCTGGCCTTTGCTGACAAGACCAGCCTGCGCGTCGCGCTGGATCAAGAGTTGGCCAACTTTGCCGCCCCCTTGGCGGGCGTGCGAGAGGTGGCGTTTTTCCCGCCGATGACAGGGGGTTGACATGCGCCTTTCCGTGCAAGAGGCCGCCTTTGATCTGGGCCAGGAGGCCAATCGTTTTTCCAATGATATCAAGGGCGCAGGCGCGATTGTCACCTTCACGGGCGTGGTGCGTGACAACGGCGGGCAGCTGACCGCGATGGAGATTGAGCACTATCCCGGCATGACCGAAAAGGCGATTTCGGAGATCATGGAAGAGGCTGTGGCGCGGTGGGATTTGGCGGATGCTTTGGTCATTCACCGCTATGGCGTTTTGCGCGCTGGGGAGCCGATCATGATGGTGGCTACGGCTGCGCCGCATCGGGGGGATGCTTTTGCGGCGGCGGAGTTTTTGATGGATTACCTCAAATCTCGCGCGCCGTTCTGGAAGAAGGAAATCAGCGCGGCGGGGGCGGATTGGGTGGCGGCTCAGGAGAGCGACGAGGCGGCGCTGACCCGCTGGTAAGCCGTCCCGCCGCCGTCCCGCCGCTGTCTGGCCTGCGTCGGGCATCCGTCCCGACAGGCCGCGCGGGGCGGTAACGGGGCGTCAACCCGGCCCAGGGCAGGATCGGCCATCGCCCCCAGCCCGAGGCCGCCCATGCCCACCAAAGCCCAGACCGACTTTGCCTTTCACCAGCTTGGCCAGGTCCTGCGCGATCTCGAAAGCGACCGGCGCTGGAAGCTGGACGGATCGGTCCGCATCCCGGCCGAATGGCACCGCATCGCCCAGGAACGCGAACAGCCGCTGAAATCGAAGATCACGCTGCGGCTGGATCAGGACATGGTGCGGTTCTTTCGCGCGATGGGACAGGGACACCTGATGCGGATGAATGCGGTCTTGCGGGCCTTCATGCTGGCCCGTCTGGCCGAGGTGGTGAAGGCCGAGGCCCGATATGAGATGACGCCGAAAGAGATCGAACACCGGGTGCGGGACGAGATCTTTGCGGTGATCCGGGCGCAGGAGGCGGCAAAGGACGCCGCCGAGGCCCGGCTGGCCGGGAAGGCGGCGGAAAAGGCGCGGCTGAAGGCGATCAAGGCGGCTTGGGAGGGGAAGGTGGGGTGAGGGGGGGGTAGGTGTGTGTCGGTCAAACTTCTAGAACGCGGCCCAGAAAGAAGTCCAAACGCTGGTTTGAAAATTGTTTGCTGCTTCGTGGTAAGCATCGGCGGGTGGTTGTACCAAGATCAAACCTTCAAGGACGGCTTCGGTGCCCTCGACGCCGGGTGAAAACAGGTTCAAGCGACCTTGCAGATCCGTCAGACTGCTTACGTATGCGGCGCGCGTTTCCTCGATAACGCTGTTGGGAGCGAGACTTCCAAGAAGGGCGTCCCGAAGCGCTCGTACAACCTCCTCAAGGTGCACAACTTGCTCGATGGTCATGGAATTTCCAGCTTGGCTCGGCCCTGCGAATGCGAGTTCGCCCGCCTTGCGAAACCTGTCTTCAGTAGTGTTTATTGCTGCAAGCGAAGTATTGAATTCCGTCAGCATCACGCGCCGATGCTCTATCATCTCAGCACCGATGTACCCAAGGATGCTTCCTATCAACAACAGAATAGAAATCATGCCCTTAAAGGCCCAAATCGACCGGATTATTGTCAGTATAGCCCCACGACTAACCATCGTCACTAATGCTTGCATCAACCTTACCGCCTGTACGCGCGTGAAATTCGTTCACATATTCCATTATTTCCTTAAGGCTTTCTCTCCCGGTCGCTCTAACAAAAGAATATGTCTTGGCGTGGGTTTCGGCAAGTTGCGCTTCAGACACACCCACCAGATCGTCCGTGTTCTTCAGGACTAACGAGTTGGCCTGCACCATGTCGTACACCTGCCAACCGGTGTAACCCGCAACCGCCAAAGCCACTATCACCTTAACCACAGGTGCCACTCTTCGCGTCACAGACTCAATTTGAAGATTCTATGGCGAACCGATGTCCGCATGCAGAACCGGGCCTTGTGGCTCAGGATGCATGAAAACCACATCTTGGATCGTTGGGTACTGATGGTCACCACGTTCGACACGCGCAAGAGTCTGGTCAATTAAGTTCGTTAGTGTACCGATGATGTTGAGGTCTGTACCCGAAACACGCTGTCGCGTGACCTCGATTTCCGTCATCACTTTTTGGCGAAGGATTTCAAAATCACCGTAGTATTGCCTGTAAAGCAGGTCAGTCTCGCGCGCAGCATACTCGAAAGTCCAATTGCGTTTCCGCATTGGATCAAAGAAGGCGGGGTCGAGTTTTCTCATCGGAAGGAACTTTACGTTCCTAAGCCGACGTCCGAGATAGATGAAGTTGTCCCGGTAAGCGGCCCCTGAAAAGCGTACTCGTGGAGCGTCCGCCGCAACCAACTCACCGAACATCCCATGACGAGTTAGGTCTGGGTTTGGTACAAACACAACCGTTCCTTCCGGCAGACCGTGCAGAATTTCGTCAGCATTGTTTCTGTACATCGCAACACGAGGCGGAGGCTCGACCCCAGCATAGCTTGCCAAATCTTGATGCGGGCGTTCTGTACCTCTGCGCTCCTCGGTCTTGACCCAATCGGCAAATGCTCGGGCTCGAGTGATCTGCCTGTCGATGTGCACATCATCTCTTGGACGTAAGCCGTCCTCAATTTCCAAAAATGCTAAATCTGGGGCGATTGCCTGATTTTCTATAGTTGGCCCAAGTAGATGGTAACCTGTTCCGGGGCGGACCATGTAAACTCTGTGAGCAGTAGGAAGCACTTTCGTCTTAATGTCTATTGTAACCATCAATGCACAACTTTCTCGCGCACTGTGGAAAAGTCTTTACCAATGGGCTGCGTCAAGTCAAGCGCGCGTTGGCCGCATGCTTGATTTGCACCTGCAGCAAGAACTTACCCAACTTGACTCCCCCGCCGTTTCCCCCTATCGATGCCTCTGAATTCCCCGGAGGCTCAACGCTTCCGGTCCTTGGCCCTGTGCGAAGGATCGCCACCTGCCAGCGCGTTGCGCCCGCAGGTGTCGTTTTGCTTTGGGTCTGGGAACACCCCTCCGCCGCCCCCTGCTGGGGCTGAACCGTCAAAAGGATGCGCCGATGTTTGAAAGCCTTTCCGAACGCCTTGGGTCGGTCTTTGACAAGCTGACCAAAGCGGGTGCCTTGAGTGAGGCGGATGTCGATGCGGCGCTGCGTGAGGTGCGGGTGGCGCTGCTCGAGGCCGATGTCTCGTTGCCCGTGGCGCGGGATTTCATCAAGGCGGTGAAGGGCAAGGCCACGGGGCAGGCGGTGACGAAATCGGTCACGCCGGGCCAGCAGGTAGTGAAGATCGTTCACGACGAGTTGGTGCGGGTCTTGGCGGGCGAGGGGGAGCCGGATGCCCTGAAGATCGACAACCCGCTGAGTGCCATTCTGATGGTGGGTTTGCAGGGGTCGGGCAAGACGACGACCACGGCGAAGCTCGCCAAGCGGTTGAAGGAGAAGAACGGCAAGAAGGTGTTGTTGGCGTCTTTGGACACCAACCGTCCGGCGGCGATGGAGCAGTTGGCGATTTTGGCGGGTCAGGTGGGGGTGGATAGCCTGCCGATCGTTAAGGGCGAGACGGCGGTGCAGATTGCCAAGCGGGCGAAGACTCAGGCCACGATGGGTGGGTATGATGTCTTGTTCCTGGATACTGCGGGCCGTTTGCACATCGACGAGGTGTTGATGGACGAGGTGCAGGCGGTTCGGGACATTGCCCAGCCGCGCGAGACCTTGTTGGTGGTCGATGGGTTGACCGGTCAGGACGCGGTCAATGTGGCGACCGAGTTTGACGGGAAGGTCGGGATTTCGGGCGTTGTCCTGACGCGGATGGATGGCGACGGGCGCGGGGGTGCGGCGCTGTCGATGCGGGC
>VGDH01000167.1 GCA_016869835.1 Alphaproteobacteria bacterium | reverse complement strand
TGGCGCTGATCCGGGGGATCAGCGCCTTTTTTCTATAAAAGACCTCGCGGGGGGGCGCGTCGGCCCCCCGCGAAGATGTCTGGCGTCAGGCAGGGAGACGGGTGTGCAGGGGCAGGGCCGGGAAGCTGTGCGCCTTCTGGCTGGCCTCAACCGGGCCGAGGCCGAGATGCATCGCTTTAAGGTCCGCGCGCGTCAGTCCGATATCGGCCAAAAGCCGGTCTTCGCTGCGATCCAGCATGAAGCGGGTCGAGCGGCGGGTCTGGAAGAGGGACATCAAACGGGCAAACATGGCGGACTCCTGTGCATGGGCCGGATATGCGCCTTGCGTTGACATTTCTCAAACGAATAGGTTTTATCGCTGGCATTGAAAATCCTCATGGATGTGCCCGATGAGCGTTCCCCTGGACAGCGACCTGATGCGCAGCTTTCTGGCGGTGGCCGACAGCGGGTCAGTCACCGTTGCCGCCGCCCGGCTGTTTCGCACGCAATCGGCGGTCTCGTTGCAGATCAAGCGGTTGGAAGACAGCCTTGGGCAGCCGCTGTTCACCCGGCAGGCGCGCGGCGTCAGCCTGACGCCGCGCGGCGAGCAGCTGGTGCCCTATGCGCGCAAGGTGGTGGCACTTTTGGATCAGGCGGCGGTGGCCCTGCGCGAAAAGCCCCTGGTCGGGCCGGTGCGGGTGGGGATCCCGGATGAGTATTCCGGCACCGTTCTTCCCCGGGCGCTGGCCGCCTTTGACGAGCGGCACGAGGGGGTGCAGGTATCGGTGCGGGTTGACCATTTGACCCAGCAGATCAAGGCGTTAGCGACCGACGAGATTGATCTGGCGGTGATCTATGACTGGGATTACGTGCAGGAGGGTGAAATCCTGTGTATTGATCCGACGGTTTGGGTCACCTCGATCACGCATCAGCAGCATCTGCGCCGCCCGGTGCCGGTGGCGGTCTATTTCAAATCGGATTGGAGCCGCGAGTTTGCCGAGGCCGGCTTGACCCGACAGCGGATTGATTGGCGACCAGCGTGGTCATGTGACATGGCGGGCGGGTTTCGGGTGGCGGTGAACAATGGGATGGCCGTGGCGCCTCTGTCGCGGTCGACCATTCCGGCGGGATGTCGTGAGCTGACGGCAGAAGATGGTTTTCCGATCGTCGACTATGCGAGGGTGATCTTGTTGCGCAATCCGCGTGGCACCTCGCCTGCGGTCGAAGGGATGGCCGCGATGCTGCGTGAGGCCTTTGCGCCTTTGGGCATGCAGCAAGAAGCCCTGCCCGTGGTGCGGGCGTGAGGCTGGGGCCTCCGGCGGGGGTATTTGGGCCAAGATGAACGGCGAAAGCGATGGTGCTTGCGGTCCTGACGGGCAGTTTGTAACGGTTCGGTGACAGACGGGCGGGCAAAGGAAAGCGCATGAGTCTCTGGGTCATGCTGGCCGTTCTGGGCGCGGCCTTTCTGCACGCCTTATGGAATTCGCTGCTGAAGGTCGGCACCTCGCGCATGGGGGCGATGGTGATCCTGTCGATCGGCGAGATCCCGATCGGGCTTGCCGTCGTGCTGGCGCGGCCGGCGCTGGAGTGGGCGGTCGCGCCTTGGGTCATTGCGGCGGGCTGCGCGCATTTCTTCTACAAGCTGTTTCTGACCTATGCCTATGAGCGCGGTGATCTGAGCCGGGTCTATCCCATTGCCCGCGGTTCGGCCCCGTTGATGGTGGGGTTGGTGTCGCCGTTTTTCCTGCCCGATGTCATTACGCCGGTGGAGTTTGCCGGGATTGCGGTTCTGGGTGCGGGGATCTTGCTGATGGCGCAGGGGGTGTTTGCCAGTGGCGAGAACCGGCGACTGATCCCCTATGCACTGGGGTCGGCCTGTGCGACGGCGACCTATACGCTGATCGACGGGCAGGGGGCGCGGGTGTCGGGCGATGCGGTGGCCTATATCGCCTGGGTCTTTGTGATGGATGGGCTGTTCTTTGCAGGCGGTATGCTGGCCTGGAAAGGCGCTGCGGTGCTGCCGCGTCAGGCCAAGGCCTGGGGGGTGGGGATGATTGCGGCGGCGGCCTCGTACGGGGCCTATGCAGTGTCGGTCTGGGCGATGACCGTGGCGCCGATTGCGGTGGTGGCGGCGCTGCGCGAGACCTCGATCCTGTTTGCCGTTCTGATCGGTTGGCTGGTCTTTGGCGAGAAGATGACAAGGGGCAAGGCGCTGGCGGCGCTGGTGATTGTCGGGGGCGTGATGCTGACGCGGCTTTAGCGCCGCTCATCGAGCCCGATGCGGGGCGCGCATCGGTCACTCTTCGCGCGCCGCGCAACGAGACGGCGACAGCCGTACGAGGCGCGTGGGTCAGGAAATCCGCTGGTCAGGAAATCCGGCGCAGGCGTTCGGGGACGATCTGCTGGGCGACACCGGCCAGCACCAGATAGGCCGAGGTTGCCACCAGCCCCCAATGCGCCCAGGTGCCTTCGGCAAAATTCACCCAGGCCGCCCAGGCGGCAAAGGCCACCCAGGCGATGGAGATCGGCATCGTCACCTCGCGCCAGCGTTTGGTGCGGGTGGGGTGGACGAATTTCAAGGGCAGGAACATGGCCACTGTCAGGAAGAGCACCACCGCAAGGATCACCGGCTGCGGCGGGGCGATGGCGAAGAGGACCAGCACCACCATGTTCCAGCAGGCCGGAAAGCCGGAAAAGCTTTTGTCCTTGGTCTTCATCCTTGTATCGGCAAAATAGATCACCGAGCCGTAGCAGATCACGATGATGACCAGCCAGCCGGTCCAGCCTGTGAGCATGCCGGATTTGAACAGCGCATAGGACGGGATGAAGACATAGGTCAGGTAGTCGACGATCAGGTCCATCAGGACGCCGTCATAGATCGGGAAGTTCTTGGGCGTGTCATAGCGCCGGGCCAGGGGGCCGTCGATGCCATCGACCAAAAGCGCCAGCACCAGCCAGAGGAACATGGTCTGCCAGTTGCCTTCGACCGCGGCGAGCATGGCAAACATCGACAGAACCGCACCGGTAGCCGTCAGCAAGTGAACGGAAAGGGCTTTGATCTTTACATCCATCTGGCCTTTTTGGCGGATCAGGGCGGCGTGTCAACCACAAGCTGGAGTTCAGGCGCGGGGATGGGCCTTTTCGTAGACCTCCATCAGGCGTGCGGCGTCCACGGCGGTATAGGCCTGGGTGGTCGACAGGCTCGCATGGCCAAGAAGTTCCTGAATGGCGCGCAGATCGCCGCCGGCTGCGAGAAGATGGGTGGCAAAGCTGTGGCGCAGGGCATGGGGGGTGGCGGTGGCGGGCAGGCCCATTTGCAGGCGGGCCTGCTCCATGACTTTTTGCACAAGCCGCGGGTTCAAGGGGCCGCCGCGCGCGCCGCGAAAAAGGGGCGCTTCGGCGGTGAGCTCGAAGGGGCAGAGGGCCGCATAGCGGGTCACGGCCCGCGCGGTGACGGGAAGGGTCGGCACCAGCCGCTCCTTGCCGCCCTTGCCGGTGATGCGCAGCACATCGGGCAGGGGGTGGGCGCGCCCCGTAAGGCCCAAGGCTTCGGATATCCGCAGGCCCGAGCCGTAAAGCAAGGTCACGATCGCCATGTCGCGGGCGGCGACCCATTCGGCGCGCGCCTGATCGCCGACCACGGCGATGATGTCTTGCGCCGCCGTCTCGGACAGGGGGCGTGGCAGCTTGCGCCGGTATTTCGGGCCGCGCGCCGAAAGGGCGGCGGTGGCATCGGTTTCGGCCTGATCGGCCACAAAGGCGAGGAAGTTCTTGACCGCCGAGAGTTTCCGGGCCACCGAGCGGGGCGCCACCTCGCGGCCGCGCAGATGGGCCATGAAGGCGCGCAGATCGGCTTGTGACAGGGCGGTAAGCGCGGCAAGCCCCTCGGTCCCGCCGTGATGCTGGCCAAGAAAGTCAAGGAACTGCCCGACGTCGCGCGCATAGGCGGCCAGCGTGTTGTAGGCCGCCCCCTTCAGCGCGCGCAAGTGGTCAAGCCAACGGGAAAGCGCATCGCGCTGGGCGGGCGATATGGCCAGCCCGGCCGATGTCATGACAGCCAACGCCGCATCGTGCGTTCAAAGACGCCCGCGAAAAAGGCCAGAAGATCGGTGCCATGGGTGGGCTTGAACTGATGCGGGTCCTCGGCACCGAGAACCAGCATGCCGGGCAACCGGCCGGTGCCGAAATCCAGCTTCATCAGCGCTTCGGAACGGATCCAGCCCGCGCGCTCGCCATGGATCGCATCCGATTGCGGCAAGACCTGCCGCAAGACGACCGGGCGCTGTGGCAAATTGCGCCCAGCGGTCAGGTAATCGGCGACAAAGCCGGGCGCGGCGATCGACAGCACATCGCCAAGGCGACGCAAGGCGGGATCCTCGGCCTCTTGCACGGTCTCAAGGACCAGCCGCACGCAATCGACGCGCAGGGTCTGCGCCACATCGGTGGCCATGGTTTTCAGGAAATCCTCAAAGCTGAGGGGGTCGAGCATCTGCAGGATCGCGCGGTGCACCTGATTGGTGCCGGCCAGATTTTCGTAAGCGGCAGCAATCACCGTGCGATGCGTGTCTTCCAGCCGGTCCAGCCGGTTTTCCAGCCGCTCCATCGCGATGCCGCGCAGATCGACGACATTGCCGCCCATCAATCGCTCATTCGCGCCCACGAGCGCGTTCATCACATCGCGGTCTTCCAGAAGCGTCTCGGGTTCCGCCAAAATGCGGTCCCGCATGTCCTGATCAATCATCTGTCCCGGGCCTCATGCCTGCCGCTTGTGCTGCGGCTTTACATTTTGCAACCTTCTAGCATGGAAGCGGTCGGCCGCTCTAGTGCCTTTGCGCCACAGCGGCCCGGTTTTGATAGATGTCGGACGCTCCGCGGGGGGTATTTGAGACCAAGATGAACGGGCAAGGGGGTTCATCTTGCCCCAAGTATCCCCGCCGGAAATAATAAAATATAATATATTTCAATAGTTTGAATTATTTTTTGTGCAGACTGTGTGCAGAATCTGCACAGGCTATCTCGCACACACAG
>VGDH01000166.1 GCA_016869835.1 Alphaproteobacteria bacterium | reverse complement strand
TGCGCTGGCGAGCTATGGCGACATGGATGTGTCGGTGCTGGATGAAAAGCCTGCGGGGCGCAAGCCGATCAAGACGGTTCTGGTGTCGTCCAGCCGCATGGATGAGGTGGTGGGCCATCTCGCCCGCGCTGTGGCTGAGGGGCGGCAGGCCTATTGGGTCTGTCCGCTGGTCGAGGACAGCGAGGTGGTGGATTACGCCAGTGCCGAGGCTCGCTTTGCTGCCTTGCGCGCGGCTTTGGGCGATCAGGTCGGTCTGGTCCATGGCCAGATGCCGCCGGTCGAAAAAGACGCCGCCATGGCGCGCTTTGTCGCCGGTGAAACCAAGGTTCTGGTGGCAACCACGGTGATCGAGGTGGGGGTGAATGTGCCCAATGCCTCGATCATGGTGATCGAACGGGCCGAGATCTTTGGCCTGGCTCAACTTCATCAGTTGCGGGGCAGGGTGGGCCGTGGAACGACCGACTCGACCTGCCTTCTGATGTATCAGGCACCGTTGTCCGAGCCCGGAGAACGCCGGCTGACGGTTATCCGCGACACCGAGGACGGCTTTCGCATCTCGGAGGAAGATCTGGCCATGCGGGGGGCAGGCGATCTGATCGGCACGGCCCAATCCGGCCTGCCGCGCTTTCGCATTGCCGACATGGAGCGTCAGCCAGGGCTTATGGCCATTGCCCAGACCGATGCCCGCCGCCTTCTGGCCGATGATCCGGGCCTTGAAACCCCGAGGGGGAGGGCGGTGCGCAATCTGCTTTGGCTTCTGGATCAGGACCGCGCAATACGGTTGCTCTCCGTCGGGTAATCGGTTTGTTCGCGAATGTTCTCATAAAGTTCTTGACAATTTGTTGCTAATATGAGAACAATATGGCAACAAAGCGTAGGAGACCGCCATGCTGACCGAGATTTCTGAAATCGTGAATCGCTCGCGTGCCACCCTTGTCGAGGATGCCGTTGGTGTCTTGTCGCTTTTCGTGATGCTTTATGCCGGTCTGACGATTTCCGGTACGTTCTGATCTGCTCTGCCTGCGATCTTTGACGATCGGCTGCGCGTCTGTCCCCAAGGGATGCGCCCGGGCCATGCCCCGACCACCGCCGATGCAAGATGCGCCACTTGCCGCCGTTCCCGACCCGGGGCGGCAGCTTTTTCTTAGGCCTCGGCCAGGGCCATGGCCTCGCAAACCGCCTCCAGCGCCAGAAGGATCGAAGCGTGGCGATTCTTGTAGTCTCGCGCGGGCAACAAGACTTCATAGCTCTCAAACGGCGCAAGGGGCAGCGGCCCGCCCTCTTTCAGCATGGCGCGCAGCGCGTCGCGCGCGGCTTCGACTTCGCCGCGACTGCGCCCCAGCACCACGCGACCAAGGACCGAGGCCGAGGCCTGACCCAAGGCGCAGGCCTTCACATCCTGTGCAAATTCTGTCACGCGGCCGTCTTGCACAGTGACATCCACCGTGATGGTCGACCCGCACAGCGGCGAGCGCCGTTTGGCCGTGCCCATTGGGGCGGGTAGCCGCCCCTGATGCGGGATCGAGGCCGCCAATTCCAGGATCCGGCCCGAATAAAGCTTGATAAGATCGCTGTCGGCCATGGCCTTCCCCTTCATCTTACCATGAGATAAACCGCAAATGACCCGCCGCCAAGGACGATTGCCATGCTCTTTGATCCTGCAAGCCTAAAGTATGATGCCAATGGCCTGATCCCCTGCATCGCGCAGGACCATGAGACGGGCGAAGTGCTGATGATGGCCTGGATGAATGCGGCGAGCCTTGCCCGCACGCTGGAAAGCGGCAACCTCACCTATAGGAGCCGCTCGCGGGCAGCTTTCTGGGCCAAGGGCGAAACCTCGGGGCATGTGCAAAGGCTGGTAGAGTTGCGGGTGGACTGCGACCGCGATTGCCTTTTGGCCTTGGTGACGCAAGCAGGGCCGGCCTGCCACACCAACCGGCGGTCGTGCTTTTACACGGCTCTCCGCGACGGTGATGAGGTGGAGGTTGTCACGCCCATGGCGTAAGCGGAGTTTGGCACAAACTCCCTACCGGAAAATTGAATTTTCCGGACCGATTTCTGCGCCAGAAATCGGCTACAGCCCCACCATCGCGCGAATATCGGCAGGCGTCGCTCCTTCGTCCCGATACTTCGCCAAGGCCCTCGCATCGTCGCGCTTGGCCAGCCGTTTGCCCTGATCGTCGCGGATCAGGCGGTGATGGTGATAGGCGGGCGTTGGCAGGCCCAAGAGGCGCTGCAAGACGACATGGATGGCGGTTGCCGCGAAGAGATCTTCGCCGCGCGTGACCTCGGTGACGCCTTGGGCCGCGTCATCCACCACAACCGCGATGTGATAGGAGGTGCCGATGTCCTTGCGGGCCAGGGCGATATCGCCAACCGTTTCAATCATTTGGCTGGCGGAATAGAAAAGTTCACCTGCGCGTGTTCCGGTTTCTGTGAACCGAACCTCCCCCAGCCGCGCCATGGCCTTGACCATGTCCAGCCGAACTGCGCCCTGCCTGTGGCCCTTGGCCCGGCAGGTGCCGGGATAGATTGGCCCATCTGGCCCGATGATCGGCACGCCCTCTTGCGGCGCTGACAGCGCGGCCTTGATGTCGCCGCGCGAGCAGGTGCAGCGATAGGTCAGGCCCATGCTGCACAAACGTGCAAGTGACGCGTCATAAGTCGCCATCCGCGTGGATTGCCGAAACACGGGCTTTTCCCAGTTGAGACCAAGCCATTTAAGATCGGTATAAATTCCGTCCTCAAATTCCCGCCTGTAGCGCGGCTGGTCAATGTCCTCTATCCGCAAAAGAAACCGGTCCCCGCGCTCCGCCGCCACCAAAGCGGCAAAGGCATGGCCCAGATGCAGGGGCCCGGTGGGCGAGGGGGCAAAGCGGGTTACGCGCTGAGCCACTGGGTAAACGCCTCTTTCGCGCGGTCGGTATAGGCCTTGTAACGGTCCTTGCGGCCCTTGCGGCCGCCCTTGGCCTCAATCGGGGGCAAAAGCCCGAAATTGACGTTCATGGGCTGGAAGGTCTTGGCCTCGGCCCCGCCGGTGATGTGGGTCACCAAGGCGCCCATCGCTGTGTCCGGGGGCGGGGGCGGCAGGGTGCGCCCCAGAATTTCCGCCGCCGCCATTCGGCCCGCCAAAAGCCCCATGGCGGCCGATTCCACATAACCCTCAACCCCGGTGACTTGCCCGGCAAAGCGGATGTTGGGTCGGGATTTAAGCCGCATCTGGTCATCCAGAAGCGTGGGCGAATTCAGAAAGGTGTTGCGGTGAATGCCGCCCAGACGGGCAAAACTCGCATTATCAAGACCCGGAATCATCTTGAAAACAGCGGTTTGCGCGCCATACTTCATCTTGGTCTGAAATCCGACGATATTGTAGAGCGTGCCAAGTTTGTTGTCGCGGCGCAGCTGCACCACGGCATAGGGTTTGACATCGGGCCGATGCGCGTTGGTCAGGCCCACCGGCTTCATCGGCCCATGGCGCAGGGTTTCGCGGCCACGTTCGGCCATGACTTCAATGGGCAGGCAGCCGTCGAAATAGCCCGCCGTCTCGCCCTCATGAAACTCGGTCTTTTCGGCCGCCAGAAGGGCGTCGATAAAGGCCTCATACTGAGGCTTGTCCATCGGGCAGTTCATATAGGCGGTCTGTTCTTCGGCCGTCTGGCCCTTGTCATAGCGCGACTGCATCCATGCGACCGACATATCCACGCTTTCGGCATAGACGATGGGCGCGATGGCGTCGAAAAAGGCCAGCGCCTCGGCCCCGGTCTCAGTGCGGATGCTCGCGGCCAGCGCGCCCGAGGTCAGGGGGCCGGTGGCCACAATCCAGCGCCCGTCGCGCGGCAATTCAGTGATCTCGTCATACTCCACCGAAATCAGCGGATGGGTCAGAAGTCGTTGGGTGACATATTCGGCAAAGGGGTCACGATCCACGGCCAAGGCACCACCTGCGGGCAGACGGTGGCGACTGGCCGCCTCCATCACAAGGCCTTTGGCGGCGCGCATTTCCCAATGCAACAACCCCACGGCATTGCGCTCGTCATCATCCGACCGGAACGAGTTCGAGCAGACCATTTCAGCAAAATGCCCGGTCCGATGGGCGAACGTGCCTACCTTGGGCCGCATTTCATGCAAGATCACTGGCACGCCCAGTTCAGCCGCCTGCCAGGCGGCCTCGGATCCGGCCATGCCGCCGCCGATGATGTGAAGCTTTTCCATACCCGCGGATGTAGCCGCTGCGGCAGATCAGATCAAGGCGATGCGTTCGCGTGGGCTGGCATCGGGGAAGGGGCGGTAAAGTCCGACATCGGCCCGCGCGATCATGCCATGCATGCGCTCGTAACATCGCCCCGCCTCTTCATCCGCCTGGGCCAAAGCGGCAAAGGCGGTGTCGAGCCCGGCCAGATTGGGCAGCGAGATCTCCAGGAGGAAGTCGCTGTGCGGGCCAGAGGCCAGTCCGAACTTGCGCCGCATCAGATGCCAGTCCGAGACCAGGCCCCGGGCTTGCAAATGGCCCATCCAGTCGCCCGTGGCGCGGGCAAAGGCCAGGGCATGTGCCTCGGGCCGCAGTTCGATCATGTAGTGATAAAGGTCCATGGCGCCCCCTTTCAGGGGCAAGTGAAGCATAGGCCCGGTTACCGCCCGCTTAACGCCGCCCGGGTGCGCGCCACAAAACCCTCAGGGTCCGACAGGTCAAAGCCCAGGGCTGCTGCCTTGTCGAAAAATCCCCGCGCAGGCAACCCCGCTCCAAGCCGCCCCGCACAGACTGCGGCGCGCAAGGGGCGCCCCTCGGCCGCATCGCATTCCATCAGCGCCTCAAGCGCTGCCGTCAGGTCCGCCATGCGCCAGCCAAGATCGCGGGCCAGCGCGCCATAGGTGATGGTCTGCTCGGCGCTGGCCAATTCGGCCAGCCGCGCCTCAAGCCTCGTCATCCTCGCCCTGTTCGGCGACGCGGGCAACCGAGACCACCTCTTCCTCGGCGCCGACGTTGAACACCTTCACCCCCCCGGCGCTGCGCGAGCGGAACGAGATCTGGTCCACCGGCACGCGGATCGCCGGGGG
>VGDH01000165.1 GCA_016869835.1 Alphaproteobacteria bacterium | reverse complement strand
AGGTGAAGATCCACAACGTGACGGCGCTTCTGAGCATGGAAGAGATCAAGTCGACCACGGTTCTGCCGCTGTAATCCTTCGGCTCCTCGAGCATTTCATGCACTCGTCGCGGTGCTCCCGTCTCGAGAACTTCTTGCACTCATCGTGCGATCTCCGACGAGTGTACGAAGTGCTCGAGGAGGCAGCTGTTAGGCCCGCACCATCAACCGCGTCAGCCCGTGGAAGTGATAGACATCGCCATATTGCGGCTTGCCCACCAGTTTCAGCCCCGGCAGGCGGGTGAACAGGATGGGCAGGGCGGTGGCCAGTTCCAGCCGCGCAAGCGGCGCGCCGACGCAGAAATGCAATCCCGCGCTAAAGCTGGCATTGGGCTTGACCGTTCGATTGGGTTCGAAACGGTCCGGGTTGTCCCATTGCCCCGGATCGCGGTTGGCGGCGGCCAGGAGGAGCCCCACCTGATCGCCGCGATGGAAGCTATGGCCCATCACCTCGACATCCTCATAGGCCCATCGGGTGAACATGTGGAGGGCAGGGTCAAAGCGCAGGATTTCCTCGACCGTGGTTTCGGCATTCGCCTCGGTGATGGCATGGCCGGTCTGCAACAGGGTTTTCACCCCGTTGCCGATCGTATGCACCGTCGCCTCGTGCCCAGCGTTCAAGAGCAGGATGCAGGTGGTGATCAGCTCATCCGTTGTCAGCTTTTCGCCGCCCTCCTCGGCAGCGATCAGCTCGGTGATCAGGTCGTCGCGCGGGTCGTGGCGGCGGGCCTCGACATATGAGCGCATGAAGGCGACAAAAGCCTCGGTCGCGGCGACGGCGCGGTCCTCGGTCTCGCGGGTGCGGCCGGCCATATACATGCCCACCATGGCATTGGACCAGCGCAAGAGGTCGTCTGACACGGTTTCCGGCACGCCCAGAAGCCGGGCGATGATGATGACGGGCAGGCGCTGGCCAAAATGCTTCAGCAGGTCGAATTCACCGGCCGGGAAGCCGTCGATCAGGCTGTGGCTGAGCGCGGCGATTTCGGGTTGCAAGGCGTTGATGCGCCGGGTGGTAAAGGCGCGCAGCACCAAGGACCGCAGCCGGGTGTGGCGCGGTGGTTCAAGTTCCAGCATCGAATGGGCTTCGACCGCGTAGAACGGGCGCAGATGATCGGGGATCACGGGGGCACGTTCGGCAGGCACCTCGCGACCAAAGCGGCGGTCGCGGAAGATGGCATTCACGGCCGCCCAATTGCCGGTGCAGGTCAGCCCGTAATCGGCCCAGTGAAAGAAGGGGCCCGCCTTGCGGGCGGTTTCATAGAAGGGATAGGGGTTCTGGAAAAAGGCCGGATCGGTCGGCGATTGGTGCAGGCTTTGCATCAGCGCTTTCCGAAGGGCAGGGGCAGGATGCCTTGGGCAATCAGGACGCCAAGGCCCACCAGCGCGGCGGCAAAGGCCTGCGGCCAGTTCCACAGCCCGCCAAGCGCAAACAGGATCAGCATGACATAGAAGGGGGCGGCGTTGATGTGCAGGGCCGACAGGCCGATGCCCAGCCGTTCGACCGACATGATCCACATGACCTGATGGATGCCGAGGGCGCCGACGGAAAACAGGAGGATCGCTCCGATTTCCTTCCAGCCCCAGGCGGCGAAAGAGGGCAGATCGCCCCCCAGCCCAACCTGGCCGCCCGCCACGACCAGCGCCGCAATCGCCGCGCCGGTCAGCGTGACGGCGGTGCGCCCAAGCGGGGTTTCGCGGGGAAAGGCCGTGACGGTCAGCCGCGAGCCGATGGCAAAGCTGACGACCGAGCCAAAGCACAAAAACGCCCCCCAAGCGAGCGACAGGCCACCGCCCGCACCCCCGGCGCCCAGGTCCAGCGCCATGACCCCGCCTGCGAGCGACAAGCTCAGCCCCAAGATCAGGGCGAGCGTCACCTTGCGCCCATCCAGCACCACTTCAAGCGCGATGCCGACGACAGGCAGGGTTGACGAAATCACCGCCGCCGTCACCGCCCCGCCAATCGCCTGCCCCTTGATGAGAAACCAGGCACCAAGCCCGATAAGGCTGCCCACGGCAATGCCCTTGAGCCAGTTGGTGGCGCGCAAGGGGCCAAGCCCTACCAAAAGCGCCCAGACCAGCACCAGAAAGCCCCCCGCCATGGCCATGCGCAGGGCATTCAGCTGTTCAGGGATCAGAAGCGGGATCAGATGATCGGCTGCAGGCAGACCCGCCGCCCAGATCAGCATGGAGCCCATGCAGATCAGATTGGCGGTCAGAAGGCTGGATTGGCGGCTTTGCGGCAGATTGGTCATGGGGGCAGTCTTTCAGCGCTGGACCTTGCCTGCGCGGCTGTTTGCGACAGGATTTCCGCTCAGGCAGCGGAAAGGGCGGCCACGATGGGGGCGAAATCGGCGGCCTTCAGGCTGGCCCCGCCGACCAAGGCTCCATCGACATCGGGCAGGGCGAAGATCTCGGCCGCGTTCGAGGGTTTGACCGACCCACCATAGAGGAGGCGCACCTGTGCCGCCTGCGCGCCGATATGGTCTGCCAGACGGGCGCGCAGGAAGGCATGCACCTCGGCGATTTGCGAAAGCGTGGGGGTCCGGCCGGTGCCGATGGCCCAGACCGGCTCATAGGCAATGACCAGATTGGCAGCTGTCGAGGTGGTGGGAACCGACCCGTCAATCTGCGCGCCGATCACCGCCAGCGTCTCGCCCGCGTCGCGCTGCGCCTCGGTCTCGCCCACGCAGACAATGGCCACAAGTCCCGCCGCCTGCGCCGCCTCGGCCTTGGCACGCACCTGCGCATCGGTCTCGCCATGGTCGGCGCGGCGTTCGGAATGGCCAAGAATGACATGGCTTGCCCCGGCATCCGCCAGCATCGGCGCCGAGAGATCGCCGGTATGGGCGCCTGACGGCTTGGCGTGGCAACCCTGTGCGCCCACCATCAGCGCCGAGCCGTGCGCGGCCGTCGCTATGGCGGAAATCAGCGTGGCGGGCGGGCACAGGAGCATCTCGCAGGCCGGGGCGGGCTGGGCCGCGATCAGCGCCTGAACCTCGGCCAGTGAGGCGACGGTGCCGTTCATCTTCCAGTTGCCTGCCGCAAGTTTGCGCATGTTGTCCCCCCTGCCTTTGGTCAAGGGGTAACCTGTTCGGGGAAAGGGGAAAAGGGGGGCGCGATCTTTCGACGAAAAATCGGGCTCAGGCGGCGGGCGCGTCCTTGAACTTGATCGACTCGCCACAGCCGCAGGCCTCGACCACATTCGGATTGCGGAACTTGAACCCGGCCTGCAACAGATCCATCTCGTAGTCGATTTCGGTGCCGATCAGGAACATCTGTGCCATCGGGGCGATGAACACCCGTGCGCCATCCTGTTCGACCACCTCATCCAGCGGGTTTTGTTCGGCCACATAGTCCATGGTGTATTCCATGCCCGCGCAGCCGCCCTTTTTCACGCCGATGCGCAGGCCCGCCGAGCCCTGTTTGGCCATAAGCCGCGCAATCTGCCGGGATGCGGCAGGGGTCAGGGTCACAGCGGCCTTGCCGGGAATGCCGAACATCATGAACCTCATTGCTTTGGCCTGAATATATGTTTTCAGGCCGCCATTCTCAAGCCTTGCGGGCAGGGCCTACATGAAGCCGAGTTCCAGCCGCGCCTCATCCGACATCATGTCCATGCCCCAGGGCGGATCAAAGGTCATGCCGACCTCGGCCTGCTGGACGCCCGGCACCAGTTCGACCGCGTCCTTGACCCAGCCGGGCATTTCGCCGGCCACAGGACAGCCGGGCGCGGTCAGGGTCATCAGGATCTGGACCTCGTTCGCAGGGCTGATCTCGATGGTATAGACGAGCCCCAGATCAAAGATATTGACCGGGATTTCCGGGTCAAAGACCGTGCGGCAGGCATCCACCACCTGGTCATACAAGGGGTGGTCGGTGGTCGAAGGGCGGATCAGGGGCGCGCCTTCCATCTGGTCCTGCGGCTGGTTCATTCCGGTCTCATTCGGTTAGTTGACTAAATATATAGGAAATATGGCGCCAAGGTCCAGTGCCCAGAACGCGAAAGCGGGCCCGCAGGCCCGCCTTGAAGATCGGATGATCGGTGTGGCCCCACCCCCAGGAAGGGCAGGCCGGTGCCAACCACAGGTTCAGAACGGAATCTCGTCGTCCAGATCGGGGCGCCCGCCGCCCCCGCCGCCGCCTGCACCGCCGCGACCGCCGCCAAAGCTGCCGCCCGAAGCGCCGCCGCCCTGATAATCATCATAGCCGCCCGATCCGCGATCATCGCCCATGCCGCCCCCCATGCCACCGCCGCCGTCACGGCCGCCCAGAAGCGTCAACTCGCCGCGATACTGGCGCAGCACGATCTCGGTCGTATAGCGGTCGGCACCCGACTGGTCCTGCCATTTGCGGGTTTCCAGCTGCCCCTCGACATAGACGGTCGACCCTTTGCGCAGATATTGTTCGGCAATCTTGCCCAGCGCCTCGTTGAAAATGGCGACCGAATGCCATTCGGTGCGCTCCTTGCGCTCACCGCTTTGCTTGTCACGCCAGGTTTCCGAGGTGGCGATGCGCAGGTTCACCACCTTGCCGCCGTTGGGAAAGGACCGCACCTCGGGGTCGCGCCCAAGATTGCCGACCAGAATGACCTTGTTCACCGACCCTGCCATGAAACACTCCCTGATTCCCGTTATGCCCGGCAGAGTGCCGGAAGCTGGTTAACGAAACCTATAAGGCCCTATCCCCCACCCTGCAACCAAGCCTGCGGGCGGGAAATTGCCCGTAGCCGACCACAGGCTCTGGCCATTGCCCGCCGATCTCGGCTAAAGTGCCGCGAAACTCAGGACCCGACCACCGAATGTTGCCTTTGCGCGTGATCTTTCCCCTGACGCTGACCGCCAGCTTCGTCCTGGCCGGTCTGGTCGAGGCCGAGGGTTTGAAGCTTTCGGGGTCGAAAAAGAATCGCTCGGCGCTTTTTGCCTCGCAGACCGCGCTTCTGGATGGGCGGCTGTCCAAGCGATACGATTTCTCCCACCGCCTGAAGCCCAATGCGCCCAAGGACGGTGCCAAGGTCGAAACCACGGCGCTGCCGCGCTACAAGGGCAATTACAAGGGCGCCTATCTTGAAGTTGCCAAGGCCGCAGCGCGCAAGCATGGCATCCCCGAGGACCTGTTCCTGCGCCTGGTGCAACAGGAATCCA
>VGDH01000164.1 GCA_016869835.1 Alphaproteobacteria bacterium | reverse complement strand
CCGCAGGAGCCAGCCGCATGCATGGCCAGCATGATCAGCGCAGCCGCGTCATAGCTTTCCATGGTGTAGGGCGAGGTGGCGTCGAACGGGGTGGCCGCAGCCTTGCCCATTTCGGTCAGGATGGCAGCGCCGGGGCTGTCGGACTGGGCCACCTGGCCATACGAGCCGTCCAGAGCCGGGCCGATGGCGGCGGGCAGCGAGTCACCCACCATGCCGCCGGGCAGACCGAACTGCGAGAAGGCGCCCGAGTCGAGCGAAGCCTGGATGATGCCCTTGCCGCCCTGATCAAGGTAGCCGGCCACGACCAGCAGGTCACCGCCAGCGGCTGCCAGCGAGGCCACTTCGGCCGAATAGTCGGCCTTGCCGTCTTCGTGCGGGATGTTGATGGTCACGGTGCCGCCCTGCGCGGCGAAGCCCGCAGCAATCGCTTCGGCCAGACCCTTGCCGTAGTCCGAGTTGGAATAGGTCAGCGCGATCGAGGTCACGCCCTTCTCCTTCAGGATCTCGCCCATGACTTCGCCTTCGCGCGCATCCGACGGTGCGGTGCGGAAGAAGAGGCCGTCATCTTCAGCGGTGGTCAGAGCGGGCGAGGTGGCCGAGGGCGACACCATCACGATGCCGTTCGGACGCGCCACGTTCTGCAGCACAGCACCGGTCACACCCGAGCAGTCGCCGCCGATGATGCCCTTCACGCCTTCAGCGGTGACCATGCGTTCGGCAGCCGAGGTGGCAGCCGCCGAATCGACGCAGGTCGAGTCGCCGCGCACCGAGACGAAGTTGTGGGCCGATTTGCCCGAAGCATTCACTTCCGCCATTGCAGCTTCGGCCGCATTGGCCATGTGGCTGGTCAGCGATTCGATCGGGCCGGTGAAGCCGATCAGAATACCCAGTTTGACGTCTTCAGCCGACGCCGCCCCGGTCAGGGCCAGCGTGGCAGCCGAAGCCATAAGAAGTTTTTTCATTGGTCTCTCCCATGTTGGATCGCAATCCTAACGTCAAACTAGAGAGGCCCTGAGAAAAAGGGAAGCCCCTTCGTGTCGACAGGGTGACGACAGATGGCGCCGCGGACAGGCCCCGCGCCACAGCGCAAGTGAGGCGCGCGATTGGCGCTGACCACGCCTTGGCAGATGGGCTTTGCGGACGAAAAGTCAAAGCCGCGTTACGCCGATAATCAGGACGGCACAGGGGCGATCCTGCGGCGTGGCAGGGTCAGATCGACAGGCGACCCGCCATGGCGCCAGAAGGCATCCCTTGGGTGCCGCGCTCGCGGTAGGGGGTGGTGTTGTAATGGCTGCGATAGCATTTTGAAAAATGCGACGGGCTGGCAAAGCCGCAGGCGAGGGCGACGTTGATCACGCTCATATCGGTCTGCATCAACAGGTTGCGCGCCTTTTGCAACCGAAGTTCCATGTAATACCGCTTTGGGCTGCGGTTCAGGTAGCGGCGGAACAGGCGTTCCAGCTGGCGGGTGGACATGCCCACCTCTTCGGCCAGATCGGCCGGGCTCATCGGGTCTTCGATGTTGCCTTCCATCATCTGGATGACCAGGCTCAGCTTCGGGTGGCGCACGCCGATCCGGGTGGGGATCGACAGGCGCTGTGTGTCCTGGTCGGTGCGGATCGACGAATAGATCAGCTGATCGGCCACGGTATTAGCCAGATCCTCGCCCTGATCGGCGGCGATTACCTTGAGCATCAGGTCGATCGACGAGGTGCCGCCAGCGGTAGACCAACGGTTGCCGTCCATCACGAACACCGATTTGGTCAGTTTGACCTGCTCGAATTCCTCGATGAAGCCGTCCTGATTCTCCCAATGGATCGTGGCCTTCTTGCCGTCCAGAAGCCCCGCCTTTGCGACGGTATAGGCACCGGTGCACAGGCCGCCTACCGTCACGCCGCGCCGCGCCTCGCGACGCAGCCAGTTCAAAACGCCCTTGCTTGAGGCGCGTTGCACGTCAATGCCGCCGCAGACCAGCACCGTGTCATCGCGTGCGATTTCATCAAGGCCGATGTCCAGCTTGAAAGAAGCCCCGTTTGAGCAGGCAACAAGGACTCCCTCACCCGCCAAGACCCAACTGTAAAGCTCTTGGCCCGACACCCGGTTGGCAATCCGCAAAGGTTCGATGGCGCCTGCAAAGGACAGCATCGTGAAGCGGTCAAGCAGCAGAAAGACAAAACGCCTCGGGGCGGCACTCTTGATGACCGAGGTGGCCTTACGCTGGAGACTGCACATCTTGCGACCTGTTCATGTCGGTTTCGGTGGAAGGAAACAGGAAATTCGCCGCTCTGCAAGGCGATTCCGCCCGAAATTTCACCCTTTCCGCCTTTGCATTCGTCGCATTTTTCCTTATACCGCGCGGCGATACCGATAACGAAAGGGCAGAGCCATGACCAAGGGCTGGAAAAAGACGGACTGGCGCGCAAAGCCGCGCATCCAGATGCCGGATTATCCCGATTCTTCGGCTCTCGGCGCGGTCGAGGCGCAGCTGGCCAAATATCCGCCGCTGGTCTTTGCTGGAGAGGCGCGGCGGCTGAAGAAACAGCTGGCTCAGGTGGCCGAGGGCAATGCATTTTTGTTGCAAGGCGGCGACTGCGCCGAAAGCTTTGCCGAGTTTTCGGCCGACAATATCCGCGACACCTTCCGCGTCATGCTACAGATGGCCGTCGTGCTGACCTATGGCGCCAAGGTGCCGGTGATCAAGGTGGGCCGCATGGCGGGCCAGTTTGCCAAGCCGCGCTCGGCCCCGACCGAGGTGATCGGCGGTGTGGAATACCCCAGCTACCGTGGTGACATCATCAATGGCTTCGAGGCGACGCATGAGGCGCGGATCCCTGATCCGTCGCGCATGCTGCAAGCCTATACCCAGGCCGCGGCCAGCCTGAACCTTTTGCGCGCCTTCTCGACGGGCGGCTTTGCCGACATTCACCGGGTGCATTCCTGGACCCTTGGCTTTGCCGAACATGACAAGGCCGAACGCTACCGCGAGATCTCCAACCGCATCTCGGATGCCTTGGGCTTCATGAACGCGGCAGGCGTGACCTCGGACAATGCCGAAGTTCTCAGCCGGGTGGATTTCTACACCAGCCACGAGGCGCTGCTTCTGGAATATGAAGAGGCGCTGTGCCGGGTGGACAGCCTGACCGGGCAGAATGTGGCTGGATCGGGCCATATGATCTGGATCGGCGACCGCACGCGCCAGCCCGATGGCGCGCATGTCGAGTTCTGCCGGGGCGTCTTGAACCCCATCGGTCTGAAATGCGGGCCGACCACCACGGCCGAGGATCTCAAGGTGCTGATGGCCAAGCTGAACCCGGAAAACGAGGCCGGGCGGCTGACCCTGATCGCGCGCTTTGGTGCGGGTAAGGTGGGCGACCACCTGCCGCGCCTGGTCAAAGCGGTGCAGGAGGAAGGCGCGAATGTGCTTTGGTCCTGTGACCCGATGCATGGCAACACGATCAAGGCGGCCTCGGGCTACAAGACCCGGCCGTTTGACTCGGTCCTGCGCGAAGTGCGCGAGTTCTTTGCCATCCACAAGGCCGAAGGCACCGTTCCGGGTGGCGTGCATTTCGAAATGACGGGCAAGGATGTGACGGAATGCACCGGCGGTTTGCGCGCGGTGTCGGATGAAAACCTTGCAGACCGCTATCACACCGCCTGCGATCCGCGCCTCAACGCCTCGCAGTCGCTGGAATTGGCCTTCCTTGTCTCCGAGGAACTGTCGGCCCAGCGGGCCGATGCCCGTCGCGCAGCGCTTTAACATCCGGCTGCAAGCCGATGAATGAATTAGGAAAGGGCGGCCCATTGGCCGCCCTTTTTAATCGCGTGAGCTGACAAGGCGCAGGTTTGGCCGCGCGCCGGGCGGACCAAAGCTGCGGGGCGGTTCGGCTAAGGCGGGGGCCAGCCCCTTGCCCTGCACCAAGGGCAGCGGTTCGCGCAGCATTCGCGTGATGGTGAAGCGGCGCGGGGGGCGGCCGATCTGCCCCTTGGTGCTTAGACATCCCAGCGCAAGGTCAGGCTCTCCCTCGGCCCCGATCAGCGGCAGCAACAGCATCCGCGCCCAAAGCGGCGGCCGCCCGATGCCGCGTTCGGCCTCAAGCCAGATGTCCAGCAGATGATCGCCGCGAAACAACCCACCCAAGGCTTCGGAAAGTATAGCCCGCGCCACAGGTTCCGGAAGGGCTGTCACCGGCATGCCCCGCGGGTCCATGCCCAGAAGGTCGCTCAACGCCATGTCCGCAAGGCGCAGGCGACCGTGATTGGGCGCGATCTGTTCGACCAGAAACACCTGCTCCAGCGCCGAGGCCATGCCGCGCGGGTTGATGTCGTCGCGCCTTGGCAACTGGTCGGGTCGGCGCATGGCCTCCCAATAGCCGCGCACCGCCTGAATATGGTGAAAATCGCCAAGTTCGCTTTGGCGTTCGCCTTCCATCGTGCCATCGATGAACCAAACCATGCCGTCGCCGCCCTTGTCTTTGGCCCGAAGCCGCACCTCTTAAGATTTCGATAATCTACACGATATGAAACGCGTTTTGCGGACATTCTCGACAAATGGTAAACACCGGCAGGGCAAAGCCAGGGGGAGCCTATGACCATCTCGATGACCGGATCCGCGGCGCGGCGCGGGCAGGGGGCGGGCCGCAGCTGGGCCTGGGATATCCGCAGCGTCAATGGCAAGGGGCTCGACCTGCGTCTGCGGGTGCCCGACTGGATCGACGGGCTGGAGCTCGCTCTGCGCGGCGAGATGGCCAAGTCCATGGGGCGCGGCAATGTCAGCCTGTCGCTGAAAGTGGCCCGCGACGGGCTGTCCGAAGGGGCCGAAGGGCTTCGGGTGAACCCGCCCGCGCTGGCCGCCGTGTTGCAGGCCATGGCCGAGGTCGAGCAGGCGGCGATGGACGCCGGGCTGACGCTGGCCCCGGCCCATGCCGCCGATGTTCTGGCGGTGCGCGGTGTGCTGGACACCTCGGCCGCCGAAATCGGCACCGCCCCCTTGCGGGCTGCGATCCTGTCCGATCTGCCCGCACTTCTGGCCGAGTTTTCTGCCATGCGCGCCGCCGAAGGCGCGGCGCTTGGCCAGATCATCGCCGCTCAGCTTGATGAGGTCGCCCGGCTGGCCGGCGCGGCAGCCCAAGAGGCCGAGGCGCGGCGCGAAACCGCCTCGGCTGCCCTGCGCGAGGCGCTGGCCCGGGTTC
>VGDH01000163.1 GCA_016869835.1 Alphaproteobacteria bacterium | reverse complement strand
TGCTTCCGTTCGGTTGCGGCCTATATGATGGGGCTTTTGACCCATTCGGCGATGCCGGGCAGCGAACTCGGCTGAAAGCTTTGCGATGCATGGAATTGGGCTGGCCTTCGGGCCGGCCCTTTTTTCATGGTTTCAAAAGTCGCCCAAACAGCGTGTCCAGAAAATCCCCGGCCTCGGCAAAGGGATCATGACCCTCGCCCAGGACCGCGCGCACCTGCACGTCGAAATCCGCGTAATGCTGGGTCAGCGCCCAGATTGAAAAGATCAGATGATAGGGGTCAAGCCGCGCAATGCGGCCCTGATCCATCCAGCCGCGCAGCACCGCCACCTTGTCATCGACAAGGTGTTTCAGATCGCCTTCGATCGCAGCCATGATGCGCGGGGCGCCTTGCAGGATTTCATTTGCGAAAAGCCTGCTTTCGCGGGGAAAATCGCGGGACAATTCCAGCTTGCGGCGGACATAGGCCATGATTTCAACCGCCGGATCGCCCGCCGGATCAAGGGCGCGCAACGGGTCAAGCCAGGTGTCCAGAAGCCGGCTGAGAAGGGCAGTATGCACCGCCTCTTTCGAGGGGAAATAGTAAAGCAGATTGGGCTTTGAAAGCCCTGCCACCTCGGCAATCTGGTCCAGTGTGGCCCCCCGGAACCCGTGCAGCGAAAAGACATCCAGCGCCGCGTCAAGAATGGCGGAGGAGTTCTTTTCCTGAATTCGGGTGCGGGCCTTGGTCATGCGGGGGCCGGTCTGTCGGGCGTCTGGGGGCATAGGATGCTGGAAAAACGGGCGGAATGCAAACACTTGGCCGGATCAGGGCCAAGGTCCCATGCCACATTGGCAGGGCGCTAAAGCGCTGCCTTCAACTGCCGCAGGCCCGTAACGGCCAGATTGTGATCGTCCACCTGCGCAAGGCCCGAGACGGTCACCACCGCCACCACACCAGCGCCCGCGACCCGGATGGGCACCGAACCGCCTTGTTCGGCATAGTCCTCGACTGGCAGGCCGAACTTCGCCAGCGTTTCGCCCTTGGCGCGGGTGCGCACACCCACAGCCAGTGACGCCTCTTGGAACAAGAGCGCCGTGGCCGATTTGCGCTGCACCCAGCGGTCGTTGATCGGGCCGGATCCCGGCAAGGCCGCGTGAAAAAGCGTGCGGTCAGGGGTGCGGATGTTGATCACCACAGGAAGCCCCATGGCCAGATCCATCAAAATCTGGCCCAGCGCCCATGCCTCGGGTTCGGAAAACCGGGGCAAGACAAGAAGGGCGGCTTCGGCTTGCAGCGCGTCGGAAGTGGGAAAATCTGGTGTCATGCGGGTCATCGGGCTAGGGGGTCTTCCGGCTGTGTGATCTGGTGGCGAGGTTCCTTGACCGAACCCGTCCTATTGTGATCCCGGTCCTGCGGCATTTCAATTGCACGCTGGCCTTCCCCATGCAATCCTTTTGGTTGTAAAGTCGGGACCGCCAGGGGTTTTGGTCTGCCCGGCGCTATGGGTTTTTGTTGCTTGTATATGTAGCGGACGTACGGGTGCAGAGCTTCGGGTAAACACCTATCAGGCGAACTGGCAGCGTGCGCCGGACATCCTGGCCATGGCCGATGGCGGCTTTCTGGTGGTCTGGGAGAGCTATTTCGACAATTTCGATGATGGCCCGGTGACCACCTAGATCGCCGGTCAGCGGTATGATTCGGCCGGGCAGGCCGTGGGCGGCGAGATTGTTTTCGATGCGGTCAACGGTGCCAATTCCGGCAGCCCGCGTGCAACGCTCTTGGCCGATGGCGGCTTTGTCCTGGTCTGGACCTTTGACAATTACGACGCCATTCTGACAGCAAAGACAGAGGTTTACACATAGGTCTTCAACGCCGATGGCAGCGCGCGAAGCGCGGCCATGCGGGTGGACACGGTGGCCTCGAATGATGCCGTCTTGCCTGAGGCGATTGCGGATGCAAACGGGTCTTTCTCAGTGGTCTTTGGGGTTGACCGCTCGACCAGCCTCTTTGACCAGATCTATCGTCAGCAGTTTACGGCTGCCGGGGCCAAGATCGGCGGCAATCAGTTGGTGAACACCAATGAAGGCGAGTTCGAACAGATCTATGTCCGTTCGACATCGCTGACGAATGGCACGTCGCTGGCGCTGTGGAATTCGGAAGGTTCGTTCGAGGTTTCAGGGTCCTCGTTGGACAGCAACGAGTTGCGCGGCACGCTCTATCAAGCCGACGGCACCGTTCTGCGCGGTGATTTCAGTCTGGGCTGGAACATCGGTACGGTCGGTCAAAACAACGGATCGGGCTATGATGTTGCCGCGCTGCAGACGGGCGGTTTTGTGGTGACCCATCTTGGCTATGACCACGACCTTGGCCTTAATACGCCGGATCGTTCCTATTACAGCTTGATGCGGTTCTTCGATGCCGCGGGCAATCAGACCGGGCCGATCCGGCAGTTCTTTGCCAGCGACGATCTGCCGAACCTGACGCGGGTTGTGCAGTTGCAGACCGGGCAGATCGTGGTGGTCTGGTCGCAGGATCCGACTCAGGCGCAGATTTCCGACGATGTCTATGGCCGGGTGTTCTCGGCCACCGGCACGGCCCTGACGGGGGTGTTTGAAATCAGCGTCGATGCGGGCAGCTATGATGAGCAGGGATCGCCTGAAATCGCCGCCTTGCGGGGCGGCGGGTTCGCGGTGACCTATACTTCGGAAGCCATCGACAATGACGATTAGGGCATTGCGCTGCGCGTCTTTGGCCGGGGAACGGCTGGGAATGATGTGCTGACGGTCGATATCACTGGCCAGATGGCTGGGCTAGGCGGTGCAGATCGGCTGACGGGAAATGCTTTGCGGAACATGCTGGATGGCGGCACGGGGAATGATTCCCTTTGGGGTCTTGGTGACCATGATACCCTTGCCGGGCAATCGGGCCTTGACCAGCTGTTCGGAGGCGACGGCAATGACCTCTTGCAGGGCGGCAGCGGCGAGGATCGCCTTTTTGGCGGGGTGGGCAATGACACGCTGGAAGGTGGCAGCGGGGTTGATGTGCTGGCAGGCGGGACCGGGCGCGATACCCTGATCGGGCGCAGCGGAGCCGATGATTTCCTGTTTGCCGAGCGCAGCCTGTCAGCCAACACGGATACGATCAGCGATTTCACCTCTATCGACCGGATCGTTCTGGAAAACGCGGTGTTTACCGGGCTTGCGGCGGGGGCGCTTGCCGCCTCGGCGTTCAAGGCGCTGCGGCCCGGGGCGGTGGTCGATTCGAATGACCGGTTGATCTGCGAACAATCTACGGGACGGCTCTTTTTCGACCAGGACGGATCAGGCGCAGCGGGGCGCGGCGTGATTGCGGTGCTGGCGAACCCGCCCACCCTGACGGCCGAGGATTTCTGAGTCATCTGACCCCTAGATCGCGCCAATGCCGCGCAGGATCATGGTTTTCACGCTGTCCTTGGCGGCACGCCATTGGGCATCGGTCAGGGGCGCGCCGCCGTTCAGCGTCTCGATCTGGTGGCCGAAGTCGGCGTAATGCTGGGTGGTGGCCCAGAGCATGTAAAGCAGGTGTTCAGGGTCGACCTTGGCCATCTTGCCCTCGTCGATCCAGCGCTGGATCAGGGCGGCGCGGCCTGTGGTCCAGTCGCGCAGCGTGGTTTCCAGATAGTCCTGAATGACCGGCGCGCCATGCATCACTTCAGAGGCCCAGACCTTGGACCCGTCAGGATGGCGGCGCGAGATTTCCATCTTGGCGTCGATATAGGCGCCGATCCCTTCGACCGGTCCCGGCGCGCGGTCCATGCTGCCCGCCGCGTGAAGCCAGATTTCAAAGATATTCTGCACCACCCGGCGGTAGAGCGCCTCTTTGGTCGGGAAGTAGTAATGCAGATTGGCCTTCGGCAGCCCCGCCATATCGGCGATCAACTGCATCGTCGCCCCGCCAAAGCCTGCCTCGGCAAAAATCTTCTCGGCCGCCTGAAGAATGAGCGTTTCATTCTGCTGGCGGATTTCAATCCGGCGAAGGGGACGGGCGGCGTCAGACATGGCTCAGATTTTCGTTGACCGTTTGGTCAGGGTGTGGTGCGCTTCATCCTGACCATACGGTCAGGAAAAGATTCGCTGCAAGGGGCATCAAGACCCCGGCAGTTCGGGGAGACGATCTATGGCCGCACCGGGCGAGAATATCCGCATCAATTCTGCGCGTCTTTGGGACAGCCTTGAAGAGATGGCCTTGATCGGCCCCGGTGTGGCCGGGGGCTGCAACCGCCAGACCCTGACGGATGCCGATAGCGAGGGGCGGCACCTCTTCCAGCGCTGGTGCGACGCCGCAGGCATGACCATGGGCGTTGACAGCATGGGCAACATGTTTGCCACCCGCCCAGGCACCGATCCTGCGGCGCTGCCGGTTTATATGGGCAGTCATCTTGATACGCAGCCGACGGGCGGCAAATATGATGGGGTGCTGGGCGTTCTGGGCGCGCTTGAGGTGGTGCGCTCGATGAATGATCTCTGGATCAAGACCAAGCATCCGATCGTGGTGACCAATTGGACCAATGAGGAAGGCGCGCGCTTTGCCCCGGCCATGCTGGCGTCGGGGGTGTTCGCGGGTATCCATACCGAGGAGTATGCCAAGGGGCGCAAGGACCTGGATGGCAAGGTCTTTGGCGAGGAATTGAAGCGCATCGGCTGGGAGGGGACCGAAAAGGTCGGCGCCCGCAAGATGCATGCGATGCTGGAATTGCACATCGAACAGGGCCCGATCCTGGAGGCCGAGGGCAAGGATATTGGCGTCGTGACCCATGGGCAGGGCCTGTGGTGGCTGGAAATCACGCTGACCGGCAAGGATGCGCATACCGGATCGACGCCGATGCACATGCGGGTGAATGCGGGCCTTGGCATGGCGCGGATCACCGAGCGCGTGCATCAGATCGCCGTGGCGCATCAGCCGAATGCTGTGGGCGCGGTGGGGCAGGTAAAGGTGTTCCCGAACAGCCGCAACGTGATTCCCGGTAAGGTGATTTTCACCGTCGATATCCGCAGCCCCGAACAGGGCAAGCTCGATGCGATGAAGGGCGAGGTGATGCGCGCGGTCCATGCGGTGGCCAAAGAGCTGGGCCTTGGCTGCGAGATCGAGGAGGTCGGGCATTTCGACCCGGTGACATTTGATCCGAGCCTTGTGAAGATCGTCCGGCAATCTACGGAAAACCTTGGATTTTCGCACATGGATATCGTCAGCGGGG
>VGDH01000162.1 GCA_016869835.1 Alphaproteobacteria bacterium | reverse complement strand
GAAGGAGCGGTGCGCGACCCCTTCGACCTTCTGGGCGTGCCGCATGATGCCTCGCTCGACCAGATCCGCGCGGCCTGGAAACAGGCGGTCAAGGACAACCACCCCGATGTGATGATCGCCCGCGGCATCCCGCCCGAGGCGGCGGTGCTGGCCGAACGCCGGCTCATCGCCATCAACGCCGCCTGGGAGGAACTGCGCCACCGGGTCACGGCATGACGGTGGCCCCGCCGCCCCCGCCCCGCCCCTTGCGCCTTGCCGCCTATAACATCGAATGGTTCAACGCGCTCTTTGACGATCGCGGCCGGATGCTGGAAGACCGCGAGTTGTCCGCCCGCTATCAAACCACCCGCGCCGACCAGCTGGGCGCGATTGCCATCGTTCTGACAGCTATGAACGCCGATGGGGTGATGATCATCGAAGCCCCCGATCAGGGCTCCAGACGCTCCACCGTCAAGGCACTGGAAGGCTTCGCCCGCCATTTCGGCCTGCGCACCCGCAAGGCGGTGCATGGCTTTGCCTCGGAAACCGAACAGGAAATCGCCTTTCTCTACGACCCCGACCGCCTGACCGCCCACCATGACCCGCAGGGCGAACCTGCCCTGTCGGGCGGCGCGGAAGGGGCGCCGCGCTTTGACACCACGCTGCGCGCCGACCTTGACCTTGACGGCATCGCCGAACCGATCCGCTTTTCCAAACCGCCCCTCGAACTGGCGGTGACGGCCAATGGCAAGACCCTGCGGCTGATCGGCGTGCATGCGAAATCCAAAGCGCCCCATGGCCAGATGCCACAGGCGCAATTCATCCGCATTTCCATCGAAAACCGCCGCAAGCAACTGGCCGAATGTCAGTGGCTGCGCCGCCGGATCGACAGCCACCTGACGGCGGGGGAAAGCCTGATCGTGCTGGGCGATCTCAACGACGGTCCGGGCCTGGACGAATACGAAAAGCTCTTCGGCCATTCCGGGGTCGAAGTCGTCCTTGCCCTCAACTCCGGCCCCGAGACGCACCTCTATGATCCCCACGCCCATATGGCACTGGCGCAAAAGACCGGCATCTCGCCCTCGACCGCGCGTTTCTGGATGGCCCCGCAAAAGCGCTACTTCGAGGCGCTTCTCGATTTCATCATGATCTCGCCCGATCTGGCCGCCCGCCAGCCCGACTGGCGCATCTGGCACCCGTTCAACGACCCCGCCGTCATGGCCGTGCCTGAACTTCGCGACGCGCTTTTGACCGCATCCGACCATTTTCCGGTGACAATTGACCTTCCCGTCAATTGAAAATTCTGTGAATTGCTCCCATGTCCCCCGCATGAAGCGTCTGGCCGTCGTTCTTTCCTGCTGCGCAAGCCTTTGCGCCGCGCCCCTCTGGGCGCAAGACCCCCCCGCCACCGACGAGGTGGAAGAGGGGTTCAGCCTCATGGAAGAAGGGGCCAAGCTCCTGCTCAAGGGGCTGATGGCCGAGATGGAGCCAACCCTTGATGAAATGGGCAAGGCCCTGTCCGATCTGGAACCGGCGCTGAAAGACCTTCAGCCCCGGATGCTGGAGCTTCTGGCGCTTGTTGACGACCTGACGAACTACCAGGCCCCCGAACGGCTGGAGAACGGAGATATCCTGATCCGCCGCAAACCGGATGCGCCTGCCCCGCCTCCCCTTCCCCCCCGACCCGAGGATACAGCCCCCCAGGTTGACCTCTGACCCCTTCGACATAAGGAGCCAGACCATGGCCAATCCCCAACCGGGCGGCAATGCCCTTACCCGTCTCTTCAAGCACGAAGCCTTCGCCGGCGTTCTGATGATCCTTGCCGCCGTGCTGGCGCTGATCTTCGCCAACAGCGGGCTTTCGGGCGCCTATTACGGCTTTCTCAACACCAAAATCTCGCTGCTGATCAGTGGCGTCGGGCTGGAAAAGCCGCTCTTGCTGTGGATCAACGACGGTCTCATGGCGATGTTCTTCTTCCTCATCGGGCTGGAGTTGAAGCGCGAGATGGTCGAAGGCCGCCTGAAGAACCCGCGCGACGTGCTTTTGCCGGGCCTGGCGGCCGTGGGCGGCATGGTGGCGCCGATGCTGGTGTTCCTGGCCATCACCCGCGGCAACCCTGAACTTGCCTCGGGCTGGGCCATCCCGGCGGCGACCGACATCGCCTTTGCGGTCGGCGTGCTGGCGCTTTTGGGCAAGCGCATCCCCTCGGCCCTGAAGATCTTCCTGCTGACGCTGGCCATTCTCGATGACATGGGCGCCATCCTCATCATCGCGCTCTTCTACGGCTCGGGCGTCGACACCGGCTATCTCAGCATGGCGCTGGTGCCGCTGGCGGGTCTCATCCTCCTCAACCTGCGCGGCACCCACCGTATCGCGCCCTTCATGCTTCTGGGCGCAGTCATGTGGTTTCTGGTGCTGCAATCCGGCATCCACCCCACGGTGGCGGGCGTCATCACCGCCTTCACCATTCCCTTGAAGGACCGCTTCGGCAGGTCGCCACTCCATTCGCTGGAACACAACTTGCACCCCTATGTGATCTATTTCATCGCCCCGGTCTTTGCGCTGGCTAATGCCGGGATCGACCTGTCGGGCATCTCGCTGGCCGACTTCCTGTCGCCCCTGCCCTTGGGCATCGCGGCGGGCCTCTTCATCGGCAAGCAGATCGGCGTCTTTGGCGCGACCTGGCTTGTGGTCAAGTCCGGGCTGGCCAAGCTGCCGCATGGGGTGAACTGGATGATGGTCTGGGGCCTGTCGATGCTCGCCGGGATCGGCTTTACCATGTCCCTCTTCATCGGCTCGCTCAGCTTCGAGGGCGATCAGATGATGAACATGGTGCGCCTTGGCGTGATGTCGGGCTCGGTCCTCTCGGCGGTGGTGGGCTATCTGGTGCTGAAATACGCCACCCAGACCAGCGCGGCCGAGGTGAGCCCGGCCAAAGCCGCCTGACCGGCACCACAGCCATGAAAAAGCCGCCAGCCCCTTGGACTGGCAGCTTTTTTGCTTTCCGGAACGCTCTCAGCCCCGCGCCGCGCGGATCAGCCCCAGAATGTTGCGCGCCGCGTCCGGGATATTCGTTCCCGGCCCGAAGATCGCCTTCACGCCTGCGCGCATCAGGAAATCGTAATCCTGCTGCGGAATGACCCCGCCGCAGATCACCAGAATATCGCCCGCCCCCTTGGCCTTCAAAGCCTCGATCAGCTTGGGCGCAAGCGTCTTGTGGCCTGCGGCTTGGCTGGAAATCCCGATGACATGCACGTCATTGTCCACCGCATCCTGCGCGGCCTCTTCCGGGGTCTGGAACAAGGGGCCGACGTCCACGTCAAAGCCGATATCGGCAAAGGCCGTGGCAATCACCTTGGCGCCCCGGTCATGCCCGTCTTGGCCCATCTTGACGACCAGCATCCGCGGGCGGCGGCCCTCTTCCTCGGCAAAGGCTTCAACGTCCTTCTGGATCGCCTCGAACCCCGCATCGCCCTCATAGGCCGCGCCATAGACACCGGCCAAGGTTTTGACTTCCGCCCGATGGCGACCGAAGATCTTTTCCATGGCGTCCGAAATCTCCCCAACGCTTCCCCGCGCGCGCGCGGCCTCAACGGCCGCTTCCAGCAGGTTGCCACCCTTTTCGGCACGGGCGGTCAGGTCCGCCAAAGCCTTCTGACAGGCCGCCTCATCACGGCCCGCGCGGGTGGCCTTCAACCGCGCCACCTGCGCCTCGCGCACGGCCATGTTGTCGATATCCAGAATGTCGATCGGGTCCTGCTTGGCCAGCTTGTATTTGTTGACCCCCACGATCACCTCATCGCCCCGGTCAATCGCGGCCTGGCGCCGCGCCGCAGATTCCTCAATCCGCAGCTTCGGCATGCCCGAGGCCACCGCCTTGGTCATGCCGCCCATCGCCTCGACCTCTTCGATCAGCGCCCAGGCCTTTTCGGCCAGCTCATGGGTCAGGCTTTCAACATAGTATGACCCGGCCAAGGGATCGACGACATGGGTGATCCCGGTTTCTTCCTGCAAGATCAACTGCGTATTGCGGGCAATCCGTGCCGCAAACTCGGTCGGCAGCGCAATCGCCTCGTCAAGCGCATTGGTATGCAAGGACTGCGTGCCGCCCAAAGCCGCCGCCATCGCCTCATAGGCAGTGCGGATCACGTTGTTGTAGGGGTCCTGCTCTTGCAAACTGACGCCCGACGTCTGGCAATGGGTCCGCAGCATCAGGCTGCCCGGCTTCTGCGGCTTGAACTCTTGCATGATGCGCGTCCACAGCATCCGCGCCGCGCGCAACTTAGCCGCCTCCATGAAGAAATTCATGCCAATGGCGAAAAAGAATGACAGCCGCCCCGCGAAATCATCAACATTCATCCCCCGCGCAATCGCCGCGCGGACGTATTCCCGCCCATCGGCCAGCGTAAAGGCCAATTCCTGCACCAGATTGGCCCCGGCCTCTTGCATGTGATAGCCCGAGATCGAGATCGAGTTGAACTTCGGCATCTCGGCCGAGGTATATTCGATGATATCCGCGATGATCCGCATCGACGGTTCGGGCGGATATATATAGGTGTTGCGCACCATGAACTCTTTCAGAATGTCATTCTGAATGGTCCCCGACAGGGCGGCGCACGGCACGCCCTGCTCCTCACCCGTCACGATGAAATTGGCCAGGATCGGGATCACCGCGCCATTCATCGTCATCGACACGCTCACCTTGTCCAACGGAATCCCGTTGAAGAGAATCTTCATGTCCTCCACGCTATCAATCGCCACACCGGCCTTGCCCACATCGCCCACCACGCGCGGGTGGTCGCTGTCATAGCCCCGATGCGTCGCCAGATCGAAGGCGACCGAGACGCCCTGCTGCCCCGCCGCCAGCGCCTTGCGGTAAAAGGCGTTCGATTCTTCCGCCGTCGAAAACCCGGCATATTGCCGGATCGTCCAGGGCCGGCCCGCATACATCGTCGCCTTCACCCCACGGGTAAAGGGCGCAATCCCCGGCAACTCGCCCATCTGCGGCAGGCCCGCCACATCGGCAGCGGTATAAAGCGGCTTGACGGTGATGCCCTCCAGCGTGTTCCAGGCCAGGCTATCGGGGTCCGCGCCCTTCAACTCCTTGGCCGCCAATGCGCGCCATGCGTTCAGATCTTCGGTCATCGTCGTCATCCTTCGGTCCGGCGGGCCTTTTCCGCCCTGAATTCACATTGGTATCGGCGCAACCCGCGCCTATATCTGGGGTGGAGGTGCCATGAAACCGATCATCCCCCT
>VGDH01000161.1 GCA_016869835.1 Alphaproteobacteria bacterium | reverse complement strand
TGGTCTTGCCCGACACCTTCATCGACCAGGCCAGCCCCGAGGCGATGTATCGCATCGCCGGCATGAACGCCCCCGAGATCGAGGCCAAGGTGCTGGAGGTTCTGGGCGTGGCAACCGTGGGCAAGCGCGCCTAGGGGCCTTGGGCCGCCATGGCCCCGGCGCTTTGGGTCAATGCCACTTCGGCAAGGCCCGGCCTTGGGTGGCCGGGAAAGCCGGTGCCAAAGCGGCGCACCAGATTTTGATAGCCGGGGCCAACCTGCGAGCCTTTGCACAGAACCTCGCCGGTTTCGGGATCCATCAGGTTCAGCCCGCCGCCTGCCGGGACATACTGCAATCCACGCGCCCGCAGTGCGGCTTGCATCTGGCCCCAGCTGTGTGACGCATAAAGCGCCTCAGCGACGAGAAGCCGAAGGCGCCCGAGGAGCTGCTCGTCGATGACTGCGTCACTCCTCGCGGCGCGGCGCTCCACCCGCTGCACCTCCAGCCGCACTAGATCGCGCAGCACGGCAGCGGGGCTTTCACCGCGGCTGTGGCAGGCGGCCAGAAAGCGCTGCCAAAGCTGGGGGTCACAGGGGAAAGGGGCAAGCTGTGTCATGCCCTGACCTTGCCGCGCCAAGGTTAAAGAATCGCCAAAGAAAAAGCCCCGCACGATTGGCGGGGCTTTCTTGTGACTTCAGCGGCGGTTCAGCCCTTCTTCAGGCAGCGGCTTCCCAGCACCTCGGCGATCTGCACCGCATTCAGCGCCGCCCCCTTGCGCAGGTTGTCGGACACACACCACAGGCTCAATCCGTTTTCGATCGTGCTGTCCTGGCGCACGCGGCTGACATAGGTGGCATATTCGCCGACACATTCGATGGGCGTGACGTAGCCGCCCGCTTCCCGCTTGTCGACCAGCATGACGCCGGGCGCCTCGCGCAGGATGTCCTGCGCCTCTTGCCAGTCCAGGGGCTCTTCGAACTCGATGTTGATCGCCTCGGAATGGCCCACGAACACCGGCACGCGCACGCAGGTCGCCGTCACCTTGATCGACGGGTCCAGGATCTTCTTCGTCTCGGCCACCATCTTCCACTCTTCCTTGGTCGAGCCGTCGTCCAGGAACACGTCGATATGGGGAATGACGTTGAAGGCAATCTGCTTGGGGTAAACCTTGGGCGCGACTTCCTGACCGGGGACATACATGCCCTTGGTCTGCTCCCACAGCTCGTCAATCGCCTCCTTGCCGGTGCCCGAAACCGACTGATAGGTCGCCACGACCACCCGCTTGATCTTTGCGCGGTCATGCAGCGGCTTCAGCGCCACCACCATCTGTGCGGTTGAACAGTTGGGGTTGGCGATAATCATCTTGTTCTTGTAGCCATCCACCGCGGCGGCATTCACCTCGGGCACCACCAGCGGGATCTGCGGATCATAGCGGTAAAGCGAGGAGTTATCGATCACCACGCAGCCCGAGGCGGCCGCCTTGGGCGCATAGGTCTTGGTCGCATCCGAGCCGATGGCGAAAAACGCGATGTCCCAGCCGGTAAAGTCAAAGGTCTCAAGGTCTTTGGTTTTCAGGGTCTTGTCGCCAAAGCTTACCTCAGTGCCCAAAGATTTGCGCGACGCCAGCGCGACAATCTCATCAACCGGGAACTCGCGCTCGGCGAGTATGTTCAGCATTTCGCGGCCCACGTTACCCGTGGCACCCGCGACGACGACCTTATAGCCCATCTTGGGTATCTCCAATATCCGCCCCAGACCGTTCCGGGACGCCGCCCTTTAGCGCAAGGCGCGCTTTGGGGAAAGAGGCGAATGTGACCCACATCATGTCAACTGCGATCTGATCTTGGCGTTGTTTATTCCATCAAGGGGCGTTCTTGAACACCATTCGCGCGGATTTCGCTGTCCTGCACCGGATCTTGGTCCTAAAACCAAAAAGCATTGTAGAGGAATGAGGTCGTTATGGGAAATCAGGGGGCTAGATGTTTGCCCGTTTGAAGCGTGCGTTGAACGTCACACGCATCGCAATCACGCCGCCCACGCCACAGCCCGGACGCGATGGCATTGCGCTTGTCGCGATCTTGCGCAACGAAGCGCGACATATCGAGGAATGGGCGCAGTTTCACCTGCGGGCTGGGATCGGACACTTTATCATCTATGACAATGGTTCGACCGACGGCACGCAAGAGGTTCTTCGCAAGACGATACCCGCAGCGGCGCTGACCCTTATTCCGTGGGATCAGAAGTTTCGCTTCGGCCCATGGAACGCCGAGATCCACAACCAGATCCTCGCCTACGCCCATGCGGCGCGAAACTTCGGCGGTGCCTATCGCTGGATGACGTGGATCGATGCAGACGAGTTCTTGGTGCCGCGCGGTGCCGATATTCTTCCCGAGGCGCTGGCTCCACTAGAGGGATGCGCGATGATAAGCCTGCCGTGGCACATGTTCGGACGCTGCGGCCATGCGACTGTGCCTACAGGCGGAATCGTGTCGAACTTTCTGCGCCGCCATCCTGACCCTATGCAGAAGGGTTTGTTGAATTTCAAGATCATCGCTGACCCCTGTGCCGTCACCGCCTGCAAGGTGCATGAGATGGAGGTCAGGGGAAAAACCGAAAGCTGCAACGATCGCGGATGGGTTGCCTCGTTGGCACGTCGTGAAAATGCAGCCTTCTATTCAGCGGATCGGGTGCAACTGAACCATTACTTCACCCGCTCTGGTGCCGATCTGGACGAAAAGCTGTCGCGCGGCTCCAATATGACGGCACTGTCAGACAAGAGACGGCGCACCTTGCGCAAGGTTGCGGCGATCGAGGCGGCAGAAATCGAAGACCGATCTGCGGCCGACTGGTGGGCGCGCATGAACAGAAAGCCCTGAACATAAAGCCCTTCCACTTGATGGGCGATTCTTCGGCAATCGGCCCTTAGGCAGGGCCGTTTCAACCATTGTGTTCAAAGCAAGCCTTGGCCGCTCTCTATATCCTTGTAATACCCGCCAATCAAAGCGCGCCAATCCTCTACGCCCCAGTTTGTCGCGTTATGCTGGCGCTGCAATTTCTGCAAAGAACGCCGCAGCCGCGCCAAATTCTGCTGCGCCCAATCGCCCGCCACACGCCGCTCACATTTATCAAAATCAACCAGCCAGACGGTATGGCTTTCGTCCAGCAGAATGTTGCGGCAATTCAGATCCGAGTGATGCACCCCCAGCTTGTGCATACGGCCAATGGACCTGCCAACATCGTGCCAGACTGTCTCTGGCAGGCCCGATTCAAGGATGTGATCTGCCAGCGTGCGCGCCTTTGGGATGCGTTCCATGATGATGTCGGCACGATAACAAAGGCCCTTTGTAACCTGCCTCGCGGCAATCGGTCGTGGCACGTTCAACCCTTGCCCGCGCATCCAGCTTAGAAGCTGAAACTCCTGTGCGGCGCGTCCCTTCGCGGCTGGTGTTCTAACATAACAATCCGGATTAACGCGCCCCAAAAGCCCGCCACGCCGATAATGCCGCAAAACCATGTCACGCCCTGCAAAATGCAGAAAATGTGCCTCTGACCGCCCAGTTGCTGCGCCGGTCAGAATGCCTTGTGCCATTAGCCAATCGGGATCGAAAAGATTGGCCTCAAAAACGTCAAACGCTTGGCTGTCATACCAAATCGTTACATTGTCGACCGTGAATTGGCCTGTTGGATGCATAGGGGCGGCCAAACTCGCTCAATCCCGCCGATCTTGTGAGAACAGATAGATCGCCAGCCCGACAACAACCAATGCGGCATAAAACAGGAACAGCGCCGCGTAGGGGGCCGAGGGCGGGACCGAGTTCACCACCCCGTCCGAGGGCGACAGCGCGGTATGGATGCGCCCGGTGATGATCTGCATCACCCCTGCGCCGCCGATGCCGAAAAGGTTGATGAGGCTCACCCCCCGCCCCGTCAGATGCGGCGGCAGGAAGGCGCGGCCATGGGCCATGACCATGGGGAAGGAGGCACCAAAGAACCCCACCCCGGCCAGAAGGGCGATGGTGGTCCAACTGTCCACAGCGACATTCAGGTAAAGCCCCAGAAGGCAGACCAGCATCAGCGCATTGCCCCCGAAAACCAGCCATTTGCGGGTGCCAAGGATGCGATCTAGCGGACCATAGGCGAAGTTGCCCGCCACCATGGCAAGGCCCATGATCAGCGTGACCATGCCGATCCGCGCGGTATCGGCGCCAAAGACATCGGCATACCAAGGCCCCGTCCAAAGCCCGCGAATTCCCGCAGGTGGGGCATAGCAGGCCGCCATCATGATGAGAACGGGCCAGAGGGCTGGCATTTTCAACAGGTCCAGAAGCGAACCCTTGGCATCGCCCTCAACGCGTGCGGGGTCGCGCACCAAGGCAAGGATCGCAAGCGCAGCGGCCAGGGTGATGGCGGCCAGCCCCCAGACCGTGCCGCGCCAGCCCCAGGCCTCGACCGCCCAGCTCAGCGGCAGCGAGGCGCCGATATTGCCAAGGCTGCCGATCCCCACCACCATGCCGGCCAGCGTGCCAAAGACCGCCGGCGAATAGGTGCGGGCAAAGATGTAGTAGCTGGCCATCAGGACCGAGGAGCAGCCGATCCCAATCAGCACCATGGAAAGCGTGATATGCAGGGGCGATGTGGCCGCGGCAAAGACCGCCGCGCCCGCCGCGCCGATGGTCAGAAGAACCGCCGTGGTGCGGCGCGGGCCGATCTTGTCCAAGGCCCAGCCGACCGGGATCTGCATCAGCGCAAAGGTCAGGAACCACCAGCCCGAGGCTTGGGCCAGAGACTCGGCATTGGCTTGCAGATCCACCGCCAGAATGGGGGCCAGCACCGCCAGAAAGGCGCGGTAGAACTGGCTGAGAACGTAGGCAAGGATCAGGGCCGCAATACCGATGCGCATGGGGGTCTCCACAGGGTCAAGCCGGGGGAAGGTGTCAGGGGTGTTGGCCGGGGTCAAGGGCTGGCGGGCGGGGTTTTCAGGCTGGTTTGGCGGCCCAGGGCTTTTCGCGGATGGGCAGATGCACCAGCGCAGAAAAAGCTCCGACACCGACGCCGATCCACCAGACCAGCGTGTAATCACCTGTAATATCGAACATTTTTCCACCCAGCCAGACGCCAAGGAACCCGCCGATCTGATGGCTCAGGAACACAAAGCCATAAAGCGTGCCCATATAGCGGATGCCGTAGATATGGGCGACCAGACCGCTGGTCAGCGGCACCGTGGCCAGCCACAAGGCCCCCATGACGGCGGAAAAGATCAGCACCGAGGTGGGCGTGATCGGCAAGAGGATGAATACCGCCG
>VGDH01000160.1 GCA_016869835.1 Alphaproteobacteria bacterium | reverse complement strand
AATGATCCCCCTGCGTTGATCGAAAAAAAGGGAAAGGATCAAGGGCATGATCCGCGAACCTGCCTGCCGGACCCCAGCGGTTTGGCGCGGGGTGGACGTGACCTTACCTCACGTTGAACATGATGAAAGATTGGCTGAGAAAGCACCCCAACGTCCGCACCATCCGGGTTGCGGCGGCGGATTTGAACGGACAGGCGCGCGGCAAACGGGTGCCCGCCCGCTTTGCCGACAAGGTCGTGAAGGACGGAACCCGCTTCCCCTTCTCGGTCCTGAACCTTGACATCTGGGGCGAAGATATCGACGACAGCCCGCTCGTCTTTGAACAGGGCGACCAGGACGGCGTCCTGCGCCCCACAGAACGCGGCTTCATGCCGATGCCCTGGCTCGAGGCGCCGACGGCCCTCTTGCCGATCTGGATGTTTCGCGAAAACGGCACGCCCTACGAAGGCGATCCGCGCCATGCCTTGAACACCATCGTCCAGCGCTACAAGGCGCGCGGCCTGACCCCGGTCTGCGCGATGGAGCTTGAGTTCTTCCTGATCGACGACTCGGGCAAAACCCTGCAAGTCCCACCCTCGCCCCGCTCGGGCAAACGCCGCAAGGCAGCCGAGACACTCTCGATCCGCGCCCTTGACGCCTTTGACACCTTCTTCACCGACCTTTACGACGCCTGCGAGGCGATGGACATTCCCGCCGACACCACCACCTCGGAAACCGGCCTTGGCCAGTTCGAAGTGAACCTCATGCATTGCGACGACCCGCTGCGCGCGGCCGACGATGCCTGGCTCTTCAAGATGCTGGTCAAGGGTCTGGCGCGGCGCCATGGCTTTGCGGCCAGCTTCATGGCCAAACCCTACCCTGAATATTCCGGCTCTGGCCTGCATACCCATTTCAGCCTGATTGATGAAAACGGCGACAACGTGTTTGACAGCGGCGGGCCAAAAGGCACGGCCATCATGAAACACGCCGTCGCGGGCTGCCTACATGCCATGCGCGACTCGGCGCTTATCTTTGCGCCGCACCAAAACAGCTATGAACGCCTGGTGCCGGGCAAACACGCGCCCACCTCCATTGCCTGGGGCTATGAAAACCGCACCACGGCAATCCGCATCCCCGCAGGCTCGCCCTCGGCCCGGCGGATCGAACACCGCGTGGCCGGCGGCGACGTGAACCCCTACCTGATGCTGGCCGCGATCCTCGGCGCAGCCCTTGACGGCATTGAAAACCAGATGGAGCCGCCAAGCCCCATCGTCGGCAATGCCTATGCGCTGGACGGCCTGGCGCAGATTCCTGCCACCTGGGAAGATGCCATCGACGCGCTGGAACAAAGCAGCATCGTGCCGCGTTTCCTGCACCCCGAGCTGATCAAGAACCTGATCCATACCAAACGGCAGGAACTGCACTACATCGCCGAACTGACCGACCAGGAACGGGTGGACCTCTACCTCGACACGGTCTGACACCGGAATTTGGCCCAAATTCCGGGCCGGAGTTTTGCAAAAACTCCGATCCGATTTCTGGCAAGAAATCGGGTCCGCTCAAACCCCGCATTGTCCCCCCTTGACCAACCGGGGGGGCCCTGCGCTACCGTTGGCTCACAAAACCACGGACCTTTCATGCTGATCGGCATTCTGCAAACCGGCCTCGCCCCCGAGGCACTCGCCCCGCAGATGGGCGACTACCCTGACATGTTTACCCGGCTTCTGGACGGCCACGGCTTTACCTTCCGCACCTACAAGGTGGTTAAGGGCGAATTTCCCGGCCATGTGACCGAGTGTGACGGCTGGCTCATCACCGGCTCGCGTCACGGGGTCTATGAAGATCACCCCTGGATCCCGCCGCTGGAACAGTTCATTCGTGACAGCTTTGCCGCCCATGTGCCGATGGTCGGCATCTGCTTTGGCCACCAGATCATCGCGCAAGCGATGGGCGGGCGCGTCGAACGCTATGGCGGCGGCTGGGCAGTCGGGGCCACCGATTACGACTTCGGCGGCGAAAAGCTGACGCTGAACGCCTGGCACCGCGATCAGGTCATCACCGCCCCCGCCGGGGCCCAGGTGATTGCCTCCAATGACTTTTGCACCAACGCCGCCCTTTTGTATGACGATCAGGCGCTGACCGTGCAGGCCCATCCCGAATTTCGCCCCGAATTCGTCGATGGTCTGATGCAGACCCGGGGCAAGGGTCTGGTGCCCGACGAGGTGATGGCCAAGGCCGCCGCCAAGCTGGATCAGCCCCTGCAAGACAAGACCATGGCGGCCCGGATTGCCGCTTTCTTCAAGGCCCCCCGGTCCCGCGCGCCTGTTCAGGCATGACGGTGTCCGGGGTCAACCCGAACAAAACATAGTGTGATACATGTCCAAATGGACCGACCAGCTGCCCGAGGCAGCCCGCGAATACATCGGCAACCGTCGTGTGGATGAGGTGGAATGCGTGATCGGCGACATCGCCGGCGTGGCACGCGGCAAGGCAATGCCTGCCGCCAAGTTTGCCAAGCAGACCAATTACTTCCTGCCGAACTCGATCTTTCTGCAGACCATCACCGGCGAATGGGCCGACAACCCCTTTGACGCCTTCACCGAACCCGACATGATCCTGGAACCCGATTGGTCCACCGCCACCGCCGCCCCTTGGACGGCGGATGTGACGCTGCAGGTGATCCATGACGCCAAGGACCAAGAGGGCAATCTGGTGGGCTTCAGCCCCCGCAACGTCTTGCGCCGGATCGTCGATCTTTATGCCGCCCAAGGCTGGAGACCCGTCGTCGCACCCGAGATGGAGTTTTTCCTTACCGCCCGCAACATCGACCCCAACCAGCCCGTCATTCCCCCCATGGGTCGCTCGGGCCGCCGGGCGGCGGGCAAGCAGGCCTATTCGCTCTCGGCCGTCGATGAATATGGCAAGGTGATCGACGACATCTATGACTTTGCCGAGGCGCAGGGGCTTGAGATCGATGGCATCCTGCAAGAAGGCGGCGCCGGCCAGATCGAATTGAACCTCGCCCATGGCGACCCTGTGCGTCTGGCCGATGACGTGTTCTTCTTCAAACGCCTGATCCGCGAGGCCGCGCTCCGCCACGATTGTTTTGCCACCTTCATGGCCAAACCCATCGCGGACGAGCCGGGCTCGGCCATGCATATCCACACCTCGGTGGTCGACAGCCGTACCGGCAAGAACATCTTCGCCGGGCCGAAGGGCGTGGAAACCGACGCCTTCCACCATTTCATCGGCGGCATGCAAAAGCACCTTGGGGCGGCGGTCGCGCTGTTTGCGCCTTACGTCAACAGCTATCGCCGCTATGTCCCCGACTTTGCCGCGCCCATCAATCTGGAATGGGGCCGCGACAACCGCACCACGGGTATCCGCGTGCCGATTTCCTCCGCCGCCGCGCGACGGGTGGAAAACCGACTGCCGGGCATGGATTGCAACCCCTATCTCGGCATCGGCGCCACCCTTGCCTGCGGCTATCTCGGCCTGATGAACAAGGTCGCCCCACGACCCGAGTTCTCGGGCAACGCCTATATCGACAGCGATGAGATCCCGACGACGCTGGGCGATGCGCTCGACCTTCTTGAGGAGGACACCGCGCTGACCGAGGTGATGGGCAACGATTTCTGCAAGGTCTATGACAGCGTGAAGCGCAACGAATACAAAGAGTTCCTGCAGGTCATCAGCCCGTGGGAGCGGGAACATCTCCTGCTGAACGTGTAAGGCTGCCCCATGAACCTTCTCCATGTGAACGACCGGGCGGGGGAGTATCCCCCGTCCTATTACGCCGCCACACGTGCCGAATTTGCCCCCTGCGCCCCGCTGACAGGCGAAGCGCGGGCCGAGGTCTGCATCATTGGCGCGGGCTATACCGGCCTTTCGGCCGCCCTGCATCTGGCCGAAAAGGGCCTGAGCGTGCTGGTGCTCGAGGCCCATCGCGTCGGCTTCGGCGCTTCGGGCCGCAATGGCGGGCAGGTGGGCTCGGGCCAGCGGCAAGATCAGGTCTGGCTGGAAAAGACCGTCGGCCGCGAGGACGCCCATCGCATGTGGGCCCTGGCCGAGGATGCCAAGGCGCTGGTCAAGGGCCTGATTGCCAAACACCAGATGCCCGTCACCTTCCACCCCGGCATCGCCCATGCCTGCTGGTCCGATGCCAAGGTGCGCGACACCCACGCCTACGGCGAAAAACTCCACCGCGATTACGGCTATGACCAGCTCGAACCCTTGGACAGGGCGGGGATTCAACGCCTGATCGGGTCAAAGGTTTATAAAGGCGGCGAGGTCGACCGCGGCGCAGGCCATGTTCATCCCTTGAACTATGCCATCGGCCTCGCGCAAGCCGCGCAAAAGGCCGGTGCAGTGATCCATGAGATGTCCGAAGTGACACGCCTGGAACCGGGGGCAAAGCCCGTGGTTTATACCGCAGTGGGCCATGTAACCTGCAATCAGGTGATCCTCGCCGCCAATGGCTATCTGGGCAATCTGGAACCCACTGTCGCCGCCAAGGTCATGCCGATCAACAATTTCATCGTGGCGACCGAACCCCTGGGCGACCGCGCCCGCGAGATCCTCTCCGAACCCGTCGCCGTGGCGGATACCAAATTCGTGGTGAACTATTGGCGGCTCTCCGAGGACAACCGCCTCTTGTTCGGCGGCGGCGAAAGCTATGGCTACCGCTTTCCGGATGTGATCCGCACCGTGTCGAAACCCATGCTGCAGGTCTATCCCCAACTGAAAGACACCCGGATCGACTATGTCTGGGGCGGCACATTGGCCATTACCATAAACCGCATGCCTTGCTTTACCCGTCCCGCACAGAACGTGATGTCAGCCTCGGGCTATTCCGGGCATGGGGTGGCCATGGCCACCCTTGCAGGCAAGCTGATGGCCGAGGCCGTGGCCGGCAATGCCGCAGGGTTTGATCTGATGGCCCGCCTGCCGCAACACCGCTTCCCCGGCGGGGCGGCCCTGCGCTGGCCTTTGCTGGTCATGGCAATGACATGGTATTCCCTGCGCGACCGGCTGGGGCTGTGAACCGCTCATCGTCGCCGTTCCGGCGCTCTTCGCACAGGGCGCCGGAATGGCGAACGACACGCAGATCAGCGAAAAACGCCAAATCTGTGGAATTGTCGCTGGCCTGTCACAAGAGAAGGATTTAAAGTTTTTCTGAAAGTAAGTTTCAGGAAAGCTTCAGATGCTCGCTGACGGCCAGACCCCTGCCCCCAATGTCTATGACGCCGAACCGATCCCCGAGGCGGCCCGCGCCGAGATCGACCGTCTGCTCGCCTCGGGCGATCTCTTCCGCTACACCGCGCCCGAAGGGGCCCCCGTGGCACGTCTCGAGCAGGAATTCGCCGATCT
>VGDH01000159.1 GCA_016869835.1 Alphaproteobacteria bacterium | reverse complement strand
GGCCGTGCATCGGCGGAACCAGAACATCGGGCGGCAGTTGGATGATCTGGTGGTTCAGGTCGGCGATACGCTGCTGTTGGAAGGCGCGCCGTCCGACATTCAGCGGCTGGCGGCGGATATGGATATGGTCGATGTCTCGCACCCGTCGGAGCGCCCTTACCGGCGCAAACATGCGCCGCTGGTGGTGGTGGTGCTGGCCGCCGTGGTGATCGGGGCGGCGCTGAACATCGCGCCGATCCAGTATCTGGCCTTTGTCGGGGTGGGCATTGTCCTTTTGAGCCGCGCGATTGACGGGGATGAGGCGCTGGCCTCGGTGGATGGGCGGCTGATGGCCTTGATCTTGGGGATGCTGGGTGTGGGCGCGGGGCTCGAACATTCCGGCGCGGTGGAGCGGATCGTGGAATTTGTCGCGCCCTTCATGCAGGGCATGGCGCCGTGGCTTCTGGTGCTGTGCGTTTATGCGCTGGTGTCCTTCCTGACCGAGGTGGTGTCGAACAATGCGGTGGCCGTGATCGTGACGCCGATCATCATCCAGCTGGCCGTGACGCTGGGCGTTGATCCGCGTCCCTTGGTTATTGTGGTGATGATCGGGGCCTCGGCCAGCTTTGCCACGCCGATCGGCTATCAGACCAACACGTTGGTTTGCGGCCCCGGGGGCTATACCTTTATGGATTTCATCCGCTTTGGTGTGCCGATCAATGTGATCTCGGCCATTGTTGTCACCATCGCCATTCCCTTGCTTTATGACCTTTAGGGTGCGGGGGTTGCCGCCGGGGGGGCGGCTGGTGTAGACGACCCCATCACCGAGATTACCGGAGTTTGAGGTCATGGCTGGCCATTCCAAATGGGCGAACATTCAGCATCGCAAGGGCAAGCAGGACAAGCTGCGCTCGAAGATGTTTTCCAAGCTGTCGAAGGAAATCACCGTCGCGGCGAAGATGGGCGATCCTGACCCCGACAAAAACCCGCGTCTGCGTCTGGCCGTGAAGGCCGCCAAGGCGGTGTCGATGCCCAAGGACGTGATCGACCGCGCGATCAAGAAGTCAACGGGCGGCGATGCCGCGGATTACACCGAGATCCGCTATGAAGGCTACGGCGTGAACGGGATTGCGATCATCGTCGAGGCGATGACGGATAACCTGAACCGCACGGCATCGAATGTGCGCAGCTATTTCACCAAATGCGGCGGCAATCTGGGGCAGACCGGATCGGTCAGCCACAGCTTTGACCGGGTGGGCGAGATTTCTTATCCTGCCAGCGCAGGCAGCGCCGATGATGTGATGATGGCCGCGCTGGATGCGGGGGCGGATGATGTGGAGTCTGATGAGGACGGCCACTGGATTTACTGTCAGGTGGAGAGGCTGTCCGAGGTTTCGGACGCCTTTGAAAAGGCGCTGGGGGAATCTACGGAATCCAAGATCATCTTCAAGCCGCAGACCCGCACCGAGGTGGATCTGGACACGGCGCAAAAGCTGATGCGGTTGATCGACATGTTGGAAGAGGATGACGACGTGCAGTCGGTCACCCATAACTTTGACATGTCGGATGAGGTAGCGGCCCAACTGGGCTGACGCTTTTACGATCAGGTTGAACAGGCGCGCCCCACCCGGCGCGCCTTTTTTATGTCTGTCGGTTTGGCAAGATCCACAGCCCCAAGGCCATGGCCGCCGCCGCCATTGACAGGCCGGCGGCATAGATCAAGCCCGGCCCGCCGACGCCCAGAAGCGCCGCTCCGACCGAGGGCGCAGCCGCTGAGGCGAGGATGGGTGATACCGCCACCGCGCCCGAAATGGTGCCAAAGCCGCGACGGCCCAGATGGTCGGCCACCAGCATGGGGCGCAGGTTGGACAAAAGCCCCGCACCTGCGCCTTGCAGCATGGCAAAGACGAAGATCAGGGCAGGAAGCCAGCCCGCCACCCACAGGATCACCCCCGCCACAAGGACAGATGCCAGCGACCACAGGCTCGCGCGGACATTGGACAGCCGCGCGGCAAAGATCAACAGGACCGCGCGGCCCGCCACCTGGGCGGGGCCGATGCAGGCGGCTGCGATCGTGGCCATGGCCACACTGGCGCCGCGGTCTTGGAACAGCATCAGGATAAAGGTCAGAAGAATCCCGTGGTTCAGCCAGACCAGCGCGAAGATGGCTGAAATGCCCCAAAAGGCCAGGCGTCGCAGCGCATCGTGCAGCGCACCCGGTTCGGGTGGGTTGCGGCGCGGCGCCTCGGCCCGTTCCATCCGCCGCAGGGTGCGCACGGCCCAGGCATTGACCGGCACCGCGCCGAAAAGGATCAAAAGGCCAAAGCCGATCAGCGCGCCTTGGGCCCCGAAGTTACGCGCCAAGAGCGCCCCCAAGGGGAAGGTGAGCGTGCCGGAGAAGCCCGCGACCAAGGTCACGCGGGTGATGGCAAGGCGGGCATCGTCGCCCAGACGGCGGGTCAGAAAGGCAAAGCAGGTCTCATACAGGCAGGTGGCCTGCACCAGACCCAACAGCGCCCAGATCACAAGCCACCAGATCAGGCTGGGTGCCCAGCCCAAAAGGGCCATGCCAAGGGCGGCAAGGATCGGGGTATAGGTCAGCATCTCGCCGCCCCAGCCACGATCCACCCAGCGCCCGGTAAAGGGGGTGAGGGCGGCCATGACCAGAAAGCCCAAGGTCGGCCCGGCGGCGAGTTCGGCGGCACTCCAGCCGGTCTCGGCCAGAAGGTCGGGAAGGATCGCCGGAAAGGCGTAATAGACCCCGGCATAGGTCAGCGTCTGCCCAACGGCCAAGGCCCAGACCGGGGCGTTGGCGCGGCTCATAGCCCGTAAAGACCCGCGAATTTGGCCTCGAGATAGTCGAGAAGCGGGCCTTCGTGGGGGTCAAAGCCGCAGGCATGGGCGATGGTGTCGCGCGGTTCGCGCAGGCCCCCGTGGCGTTGCAGGGTCTCGCGCAGCCAGCCCGTTGCGGCCGAGGTGTCGCCTTGGGCCAGTTGGTCATCAAGACTCGGCACAGCCTTGCGCAGCGCCTGATTGAGGCAGCCGGCATAGACATTGCCCAAGGTATAGGTCGGGAAATAGCCGAACAGACCGCAAGACCAATGCACGTCTTGCAACATGCCATGGGCCGGGCGGTCCACCGCCACGCCGAAATCGGCCTTGAAGCGGTCATTCCACGCGGCCTCAAGGTCTTTGACCGCAAGGTCACCCCGGATCAGGGCGCGCTCCAGATCAAAGCGCATCATGATGTGCAGGTTGTAATGCACCTCATCGGCCTCGGCGCGGATAAAGCCCGGCTGCACGCGGTTGACGGCGGCGTAGAAGGCTTCGGCGTTGGGCATGTCGAACGCGCCAAAGCGGTCACGCATCTGGGCGAACATCCAGGCCGTAAAGGCGCTGCTGCGGCCGATCTGGTTTTCATAAATCCGGCTTTGGCTTTCGTGCACCCCCATCGAGCAGCCATGGCCGATGGGGGTCATGGCATAATCGGGGTCGATGGCCAGTTCATAGCTGGAATGGCCGACCTCGTGGATGGTGGAGTAAAAGCAGTTGAACGGGTCGGTTTCCACGACACGGGTGGTGATGCGGCTGTCGCTGCCGCCGCCCGAGGAGAAGGGATGCACGGCAAGGTCGATGCGGCCGCGCGACCAGTCATAGCCAAAGGCGGTGGCCAGATCGCGGGACATGCGCAATTGGCTGTCGGTCGAGAAATGACCGACCAGAGGGGCGGGCGCGGGCTTGGCCAGCACCGCTTCGCGCAGCGCCACAAGGCGCCGGCGCATCCGGTCAAACATCGCGCCAAGGCTTTCGGCGGTGGCACCGGGTTCATAGTCGTCAATCAGCGCGTCATAAAGATCGCCGCCGGTGGCCAGTGCGGCGGCCTCTTCGCGTTTCAGGGCCAGCACTTCAGAGAGGGTGGGCAGGAAGGCCGACACGTCATCGCGGGCGCGGGCCTCGGCCCAGATGCCTTGGGCGACCGAGGTCAGCCGCGCCAGCGCCTCGGCCAGATCGGCGGGAACCTTGGTGCTGCGGTCATAGGAGCGGCGGATCAGGCGCAGTTGGGCGGCCCCTGCGGCATCGGGGAACTTGGCCGCAGCCAGCCAATCTGCGATGCGCGGATCGGTGCGCCGGGCGTGAAGGACGCTTTCCATCGCCGCCATTTCCTCGCCGCGCTGATCGGCGGCACCGCGGGGCATCATGGTTTCCTGATCCCAGCCCAGCCGCTCGGCGACCATGGACAGCGCCTCGGTCTGGCGTTGAAATGCCATCAGCTCGGCAAAGGCAGTGGTGTTGGTCATGCCGTGCCCTTTGCGATGGAGCCTGCGACGGGATACATCGACATGTGCCGCGCCCGGATGATGAGGACCCACAGGATCACAGCGCCGATCTGATGGGTGATGGCGATGTGCATATGGGCCGCCGTCAGGACGGTGATGATGCCAAGGACCATCTGCGCCACCAGCATCGCCATGACGGCATGGAAGGCCCCCCGCGTCGCCGCATGGGCCGAGTGTCGGCCGCGCAGCCACACGACGATGCCGAAGGCAAAGAGGAGATAGCCCGCCATCCGGTGCATGAACTGCACCAGCCCCGGATTTTCAAAGAAGGCATGCCAGACCCCGCCGCCGCCCGGCACATAGAAGGCATCCGCCGGAAAGAACTGGCCGTTCATGTCGGGCCATGTGGGAAAGCCGCGCCCGGCGTCAATGCCCGCCACCAGCGCGCCCAAAAGGATTTGCAGGAAGGCGAAATGCATCAGTCCGGTCGAAAGGCCGACCAGCTTGCGCTCGCCATTGCGTCGCGCCTGCATGAGGTCGGTTTCGCTGCGACCCAGAAGGAACACATACCAGGCGATCAGGCCCAGGATGACAAAGGCGAGCCCGAGATGCGTGGCCAGGCGATAGGATCTCACATCCACCTGCTCGCCCACCAGCCCCGATGACACCATCCACCAGCCGATGGCACCTTGCAGCCCGCCCAAGAGCCCAAGACCGAAAAGCCGCCCCGTCCAACCCGCCGGAATGGCGCGGGCCACCATGAAGCCGAAAAAGCCCACGGCCCAGACCAGCCCCACCACGCGGCCCAATTGCCGATGCGCCCATTCCCACCAGAAGATGACCTTGAATTCGGCCATGCTCATCTGGCTGTTTTGCAACTGGAATTCCGGCGTGGCCTTGTACTTGTCGAACTCCACCACCCAATCGGCCTCGGAAAGCGGCGGGATCGCCCCGGTGACGGGCCTCCATTCGGTGATCGACAGGCCAGAGTCGGTCAGCCGTGTCAAACCACCCACGGCAATCATCATGGCAACCAGAAGGAACAGCGTCACAAGCCAGGCCCGGATGCCGCGCCGCGCGCCCTTTTTGCCTTCGATCAGCCCGCCCTGCGGGGTCACCTGCGCGGTTGCCCCAACCTCTTCAAACAGGGCGC
>VGDH01000158.1 GCA_016869835.1 Alphaproteobacteria bacterium | reverse complement strand
CATAGCGGACCTCGGTGTAACCCGTGGTCGGGAAATCCTTGCGCAAGGGGTGGCCGCGGAAGCCATAGTCGGTCAGGATGCGGCGCAGGTCGGGGTGGCCCGAGAAGAGGATGCCGAACATGTCGAACACCTCGCGCTCCACCCAATTGGCGCTGGGGTGGATCGCCACGATCGAGGGCGCCATTTCCTCTTCGCCCACTGCGACCTTCACCCGGATGCGCAGGTTCTGATACATCGACAGGAAGTGATACACGAGGTCAAATCGCGGATCCCGCTCAGGGTGGTCAACGGCGGTAATATCGACCAGCGAGGTAAAGCGGCAGGCCGCATCATCGCGCAGGAATTCGACAAAGCTTTCCAGATGGGCCAGCTGGACGGTCACATTCAACTCGCCAAAGGCCAGTTCGGTGGCGATCACCGCATCCTGGCGCTTCAGCTCCAGATAGGCGCCAAGTTCTTGCAATGCTTCAGACATCTGGACCTCTCAGCGCACAAGGGTGCCGGTGCGGCGGATCTTCCGCTGCAACTGCAGGATGCCGTAAAGCAAAGCCTCGGCCGTGGGCGGGCAGCCCGGCACATAGACATCGACCGGCACGATGCGGTCGCAGCCGCGCACCACGGAATAGCTGTAGTGATAATAGCCCCCGCCATTGGCGCAGGAGCCCATCGAGATCACATAGCGCGGTTCCGGCATCTGGTCATAGACTTTGCGCAGTGCCGGGGCCATCTTGTTGGTCAAGGTTCCCGCGACGATCATCAGGTCCGACTGGCGCGGTGAGGCGCGCGGCGCAGTCCCGAACCGCTCAAGGTCATAGCGCGGCATCGAGGTGTGCATCATCTCGACCGCGCAGCAAGCCAGACCAAAGGTCATCCAGTGCAAGCTGCCATTGCGCGCCCAGTTGATGATGTCCTCGGTCGTGGTGAGGAGAAACCCCTTATCCTGCAACTCGCGGTTCAGGGCCTCGGTCGCCACCTCGCGGTCGGCACCGGCGGTGTTGGCACCAGTCATCACGCCCATTCCAAGGCCCCCTTCTTCCATTCATAGGCAAAGCCCACGGTCAGCACGGCCAGAAACACCATCATCGACCAGAAGCCGACCATCGACATTTCGCCAAAGGCCACGGCCCAGGGGAAAAGGAAGGCGACCTCAAGGTCGAAGATGATGAAGAGAATCGACACCAGGTAAAAACGGACGTCGAATTTCATCCGCGCGTCGTCGAAGGCGTTGAAGCCGCATTCATAGGCCGAGACCTTTTCGGGATCGGGGTTGCGCACCGCGATCACCGCCGCAGCAAGGATCAGCGCAAGGCCAAGACCGATAGCAATTGCAAGCAGGATGAGGATCGGCAGGTATTCTCGCAACATCGGATTGTCCACGAGTTTCTCCTTTGGCTGGCATTGGGCGCGCCACGGCGCAGGCGCCGCAAAATCGTTGCGCTTCGTTTACCCCGGCCCCTGCCCGGGGTCAACGCATCCGCAGCGGATTTCGACAGGCCGAAGCATCGGATTTGTTTAAATGTATGCAGTCGTATGCAGGTTTACACGAAGGAAATGGAGTTTCTACTGGACACGCGGCGGATCGACGCGCTCAGGTTCGGGCGCTTGCCCCACTGCCAGCGCCTCGGCGCGCAGGATGCGGGCAATCAGCGCCGCATCCTCGGGTGTGAAGGTCAAAGGCAGGCGCATGTCGATCAGCGATTTCAGGATGCGGTCGGTCGCGGGCAGGCGCTGCGGGCGGGCATAGCGCCAATGGTCATAGCGGCTGGTAAAGGCCACCGGCTCATCAGCGCCGAACCATTTCAATTCGACACCGCGCGCGATACAGCGCGTCAGGTAAAGCCCGATGCGGGCATCGGACCAATCGGGCAGCCGGAACTGGAAGGAAGAACCAACATAGGTTTCCTCGACCGGGCGCGTCACAAGCCGCAGGCCGGGAACCCCGGCCAGACCCGCTTCGAGCGTCTGGTAAAGCCGGGCCCATCGCGCCACGCGATCGGCCAGAATCGGAAGTTGCGGCCGCAGGATCGCAGCGCGCAGATTGTCCATCCGGCCCGAGACATTGGGGGTTTCCATGCGGATCTGTGCAAAAGCCTCTTCGGGCGGCGCGGCTCGGTGTTTGCCGTAAAGCATGTAGCTGCCCGACAACAGGATGGCGCGCGCCATGACCTGCGGGTCATCGGAAATCAGAAACCCGCCCTCGCCCGAATTCAGATGCTTGTAGGTCTGCATCGAATAACAGCCGATCACCCCATGACGGCCCGAGGGCACCCCCTTCCAGGCCGCGCCCATGGTATGGGCGCAATCCTCGATGATCTGCACGCCCAAACCCTCACAAAGCGCCACCAGCGCCTCCATGTCGCACAGATGACCGCGCATATGGCTGAGCATGAGAAGCCGTGCGCCGCTAGACTTGGCCTTGGCGGCGAGATCGGCAAAATCAAGCGTCAGGTCCTCGGTCATCTCGACGAACATCGGCACGCCTCCGGCGGCGGCAATGGCACCGGGAACCGGGGCCAGGGTGAAGGCGTTGGTGAGAACCGGCTCGCCCGCCTGCAAGCCCATGGCGCGCAGCGCGCAGCCCAGGGCATAGCCGCCCGAAGCAACCGCCAGACAGTATTTCGCCCCGGTCAGCGCCGCGAATTCCTCTTCCAGAAGCGCGGTTTCGCCCAACTCGCCCGGCGCAGTGTTATAGCGGTGCAGACGCCCATGGCGCAAAACGGCGATGGCCGCCTCGATCCCGGCTTCGGGGATAGGCTCTTGTTGGGTGAACGACCCCGAAAAGCGTTCCTCGCCCGTCGCCCTGTTATCCATCCTGCCCCCCCGACCGGTTCTCGGCCCGCAGCACGGCCAGCATCAGCAGACCGGTTCCGACCAACCCGATCCCCCCCAGAATAAAGGCGACATTGGGCGATTGGAACGGGGCATCTTGGCGCATGAAGTAGCCAAAGACCTGGGCAAAGAACACCGTGCCCAAAAGCATCGCCACATTGGTGATGGCGCTGATGCCGCCCTGCAATTCGCCTTGGGCGTTTTCGGGCACGCGCTGTGACAAGATGGCCGTCAGCATGGGATGGACAAAGCCTTCGGGGCCATGAACGATCATCAGCGCGATGACAACGACCAGCGATCCGACCAGGCCATAGCCGAACATGGCGATCACCGCCGAGACCAGCCCGATCATCGCCACCTTGTGTTCGCCCCAGCGGGCCACCGCAGGGCCGGTCAGAAAGCCCTGAAATCCAGCCATGACCAAGCCGAACACCGCAAGCGTAAAGCCCACCATCGCCTCGGACCAGCCGAAATTCGCCTTGCCCCAGAAGGGCCAGATCGCGGGGTAGACCGAGGTGAAAAAGAAAAACAGCGCCATGACAGCGCAAAGCGGTAGCACACCGGGATAGGTTCGAAACACCTTGAAGGCCCCAAAAGGGTTGGAACGGCGCCAGTCAAAGGCGCGGCGGTGTTCCTGGCCCAGCGTTTCGGGCAGAACGAAGAAACCGTAAATGAGGTTCAGCGTCGAGACGGCAGCGGCGGCATAGAACGGCACGCGCGGCCCCAACTCTCCCAAAAGCCCGCCGACCGCCGGCCCGATGATGAAGCCCAGGCCAAAGGCCGCCCCCATCTGGCCATAGGCGCGTCCCCGGTCCTCGGGCTCGGTGATGTCGGCGATGAAGGCATTGGCGATCACCCAGCTGGCCCCGCAGACCCCGGCCAAAAGCCTGCCGACGAACAGCCAGCCGATTGTGGGGGCCAGCGCATGCAGAAGGAAATCCACACCCAGACCGAAGATTGCCAGCAAAAGCAACGGCCTGCGGCCATAACGGTCAGACAGGTTGCCCAAGAGCGGTCCCGACAGGAACTGCGCCAGCGAATAGCCCGCCGCCATCCAGCCACCAAGCACGGCTGCCTCGCCCAGACTGACCTGCCCCACCTCGCCGATCAGCATGGGCAGAACGGGGATGATGATGCCAAAACCCACCATGTCGAGAAACACGGTAATCAGGATAAAGATCATCACCCGATCTTTCACCGGCCTGGACAGGCTTGCGGTCATGGGTGGACCCTAGGTTCGCCGAAGGAACCTGTCAAACGCACCTCCCCAACCGGGCTGGCATCAGTCAAGGGCGCGCATCCCCTTGGCAAAGCGCGCCGCATTGGCGCGGTAGCCCTCGGCCGACTTTAAAAGGCGCGCCTGCGCAGCCGCGTCGAGGTCTCGCACCACCTTGGCCGGGGCGCCCATGACCAAGGACCCCGGCGGGATCTCCTTGCCCTCGGTCACCAGGGCCGAGGCCCCGACCAGCGACCCTGCCCCGATTTTCGCGCCATTTAGCAGCGTCGCCCCCATGCCGATCAGGCTGCCGGACTCGATCGTACATCCGTGCAGCATCGCCTTGTGGCCAATCGTGCAATCGGCGCCGATGGTCAGGGGATAGCCCATGTCGGTATGCAGCACCGCGTTCTCTTGCACATTGCTGCCCGCGCCGACAATGATCGGCTCATTGTCGCCCCGCAAGACCGCGCCGAACCAAATATTGGCGCCGAGGCCGACGATGACATTGCCGATCAGCACCGCCGTCGGCGCGATCCAGGCGGTCGGGTCTATCTGCGGGCGGATGCCGTCAAGCTCATAGATCATCGCGCGTCAAACTCCCTGTTAAGGCCGCGCACAAACTCGGCCAGCCCCGGCTGACGGTCGCGGCGCATCCGCTCGGCCTGCAGAATGGTCAGCAGGTCATTGAAGGCCTGATCAATGTCATTGTTGACGATCACATAGTCATATTCCGCCCAATGGCTGATTTCAGACTGCGATTTCGCCATGCGGCAAGCGATCACCTCATCGCTGTCCTGCCCCCGGCCGCGAAGGCGGCGGTCAAGTTCAGCAATCGAGGGCGGCAGCACAAAGACCGACACCACATCGCGCCCAAGGGACGAGTTGCGGATCTGCTGGCCACCCTGCCAGTCAATGTCGAACAGCGTATCGCGCCCTTCCTTCATTGCCGTTTCCACCGGGCCTTTGGGGCTGCCGTAAAGGTTCCCGAACACTTCCGCATGTTCCAGCATCTCGCCCGCCGCGACCATGGCTTCGAATTCGGCGCGGCTGCGGAAATAGTATTCACGCCTGTCCTCTTCGCCGGGACGCGGGGCGCGGGTGGTAGCCGAGACGGAAAAACGCAAGGACGGGTCCCATTCCATCAGCCGCCGCGCGAGCGTCGACTTTCCCGCCCCCGAGGGCGAGGAGAGGATAAGCAATAGCCCGCGACGGGGGGCAGCCTGAAGCATGATCTATTCCACGTTCTGAACCTGTTCGCGCATCTGATCGATCACCGTTTTCAGGTCAAGCCCGATCCGTGTCAGCGCCATGGATTGCGCCTTTGAACACAGAGTGTTGGCCTCGCGCATTAATTCCTGCATCAGGAAGTCGAACTTGCGCCCCACCGGGCCGGTCTCGGCCAGAAACCCGCGGGCGGCGGCGACATAGGCGGCCAGCCGGTCCAGCTCTTCGGTGACATCGTTCTTGACGGCCAGAAGGGCAAGCTCTTGGGCCAGCCGGGTCTCATCCACGCCATCGG
>VGDH01000157.1 GCA_016869835.1 Alphaproteobacteria bacterium | reverse complement strand
ACAAGGAACAAAGCTTCGACCTGACAATCTCGACGAAGTTCTGATGCGGCGGTGTCTTGCCCTTGCCTGCGCCCTGTTTTGCCTGTCGGGCCAGCCTGGCGCAGCCGAGGACGCGGGTGGCACCAACGCGGCGCGAGTGCCGCCATCGGTCGCGATCCTGACGCTGGATGACGAGCGGCTTTTCACCGGTTCTGCCTTTGGCAAGGCGGTGATTGCCCGGCAAGAAGACGAAAGCCGCGCGCTGATCGACGAGAACCGGCGGATCGAGGCGGCGCTGGAGACCGAGGAAAAAGACCTGACCGACCGCCGCCCGCTGATGAGCCGCGAAGATTTCGCCCCGCTGTCAGAGGCGTTCAACGAGAAGGTCGAAAGCATCCGCAAGGCGCAGGATGCCAAGACCCGCGAATTGCAGCGCAGTTTCGAAGAGGATCGGCAGCGGTTTCTGCAGGCGGCAAGGCCCATTCTGGCCGAGGTCATGACCGCGCGCAGTGCGGTGGCCATCATCGACAGCCGCGCCGTCTTTGTCGGTTTTGAAAACATCGACATCACCGATGAGGCGATTGCCCGGCTTGATGCGGCCATGGCCGAGGGCCGGTTGACCCCTGGTGCGCCCTAGGGACGCCCGATGCTACCGCCATGGGGCCGCCCGGCTTGTCTCGCCGCGCGGGCCTTGCTAGTCAGGGATCGCAAGATCAGACACGAGGGCGCAGTTTCAGGCGTCCCGCCCGAGGAGACAGCATGACCGACGCCCCGCTTTTCGCCGATCTGGCCCTGATCCAGCGCATCATCCCGCACCGCTATCCGTTCCTGCTGGTGGACAAGGTGCGGGATATCCATCTGCACAAATCCTGTGTCGGCATCAAGAATGTCACCTTCAACGAGCCGCAGTTCCAAGGGCATTTCCCCGGCATGCCGGTGTTTCCCGGCGTGATGATCATCGAGGCCATGGCCCAGACCTCGGGCACTCTTGTTGGTCTGTCGATGGATCTGGTCGACAAGAACGCCAATGTGTTCTTCATGGGGGTGGATGCGGTAAAGTTCCGCCGCAAGGTGGTGCCGGGCGATGTGATGGAGCTGCATGTGACCGCGCTGCGTGGCGGTGGCCGGGTCTGGAAATTCGCCGGCCGCGCCATGGTAGAGGGCGACCTGGCCTGCGAGGCCGAGTTCATGGCGATGTTCGACGTGCCGAAAGCCTGAACCATGGCGATTGACCCCTCAGCCACCGTTCACCCTTCTGCCCATGTCGATCCGGGCGCAAGCATCGGGCCGGACTGCCGGATCGGGCCGTTCTGCCTTGTCGGCCCCGAGGTGGTCTTGGGCCGGGGTGTCGTGCTCAAATCGCATGCAGTGGTGACGGGCTGGACCGAGATCGGCGACGAGACGGTGATCTTTCCCTTCGCCACGGTTGGCGAGATTCCGCAGGATTTGAAATTCAAGGGCGAACGCACCCGCCTGACGGTCGGCGCACGCTGCCGCATCCGCGAAGGCGCGACGCTAAACACCGGAACCGAAGGCGGCGGTGGTCTGACAAGCGTGGGTGACGATTGCCTTTTGATGACGGGCGCGCATGTCGGCCATGATGCCCATGTCGGCAATCGGGTGATCCTTGCCAATCAGGTCGCCATCGCCGGACATTGCCAGATTGGCGATGATGTCATCATCGGTGGCCTGTCCGGTATCCATCAATTCGTGCGCATCGGGCGCGGGGCGATCATCGGCGCTGTCACCATGGTGACGAATGATGTCATCCCCTATGGTCTGGTGCAGGCGCCGCGCGGCGAATTGGACGGGCTGAACCTTGTCGGACTGAAACGCCGTGGGGTGGAGCGTGCCGACATCACCGCCATGCGCGCCGCCTTCATGATGCTGGCCCAGGGCGAGGGGTCTTTTCTGGATCGGGCGCGAAAGCTGGCCGAGGAAACCGAAAGTGCCTATGTCTGCGAGATGACCGATTTCATCCTTGGCGCTTCGGACCGCAATTTCCTGACGCCGAAATGACGAAGCTCGCGCTCATCGCCGGGGCAGGGGGGCTGCCTGCCGCGCTGGTGGCTGCTCTGCCCGACCGCCCGCTGATCTGCGCGCTGGACGGGTTTGCTCCGGCGGGTCTGACCCCGGACCAGAGCTTTCGCGTCGAAAGGCTGGCGGTCTTTCTGCGCTGGCTGGAAGATCAGGGCGTGAGCGAGGTCTGCTTTGCCGGGGCCGTGCAGCGCCCTCGGCTGGACCCCGCGCTGTTTGACCCGGCCACCGCCACCATGGTGCCGCGCCTTCTGGCGGCCATGGGGCAGGGCGATGACGCGACTTTGCGCGAAGTGCTGGCGATCTTTGCCGAACATGGCTTTGCGCTGAAAGGGGTGACCGACATTGCGCCCCATCTGGTGCCCGGCGCCGGGGTCTATGCCGGGGCCGTTACCCCGCAAACCGAAAAGGACGCCGCGCGCGCCGAGGCGATTGTCGCAGCCCTTGGCGCGGTGGATGTCGGGCAGGGCTGTGTTGTGGCCGGGGGGCTGTGCCTTGCCGTTGAAACCCTGCCCGGCACCGATGCCATGCTGGGCTTTGTCGCCCAGATCCCTGCCTCCCTGCGCCCGGCCAAGGGCCTGTTCTACAAGGCCCCGAAACCTGGTCAGGACCGCCGCATCGACTTGCCAGTCTTGGGCGTGCAGACCGTGCGCAACGCGGCCGCGGCCGGGCTTGGCGGCATTATCTGGCAGGCAGGCGGGGTGATCTGCCTTGATCTGCCTGCCATGCAACAGGAGGCCGAGGCGCTCGGCCTGTTCCTGTGGGCGCGTTAAGGCTTTACCTTATCGCTGGCGAGCCTTCGGGCGACCGCCTGGGTGCGGCCTTGATGGCGGGGCTGAAAGCACTTGTGCCAGAGGTCGAATTCCACGGTATCGGCGGCCCCCTTATGCAGGCCGAAGGGATGGTCAGCCTTTTCCCGATGGAAGAGCTGTCCATCATGGGGCTTGTAGAGGTCTTGCCGAAATACCGCGCCCTCAAGCGGCGCATCCGCGAAGCGGCCTCCGATGCGCTGGCCCGTCAGCCTGCGGCGCTGATCACCATCGACAGCCCGGATTTCTGCCTGCGGGTGGCGGCTTTGGTCAAGGCGGCGCGACCCGACCTGCGCACCATCCACTATGTCGCGCCTTCGGTCTGGGCCTGGCGGCCCAAGCGGGCTGCGAAGATGGCACGGCATGTCGACCATGTGCTGGCGCTTTTGCCCTTTGAGCCGCCCTATATGCAGGCCGCCGGGATGACCTGCGATTTTGTCGGCCACCCGGTTGTGGCCGAACCCTTGGCCACCCCTGAAGAACGCGCCTTGATGGCAGGCGAGGGACCGCTTCTTCTGGCCCTTCCGGGCAGCCGCAAGGGCGAGGTGACCCGGCTTTGCCCTGTCTTTGGCGAAACCATCGCCCGGCTTCAGGCCACCCATCTGACGTTGCGTGTGGCGCTGCCCACGGTGCGCGGCGTCGAACCCTTGGTGCGTGATCTGACACGGCACTGGCCCGTCGTGCCCGAGATCATCACCGATCCCAGCCGAAAACGCGCCGCCTTTGCCACGGCTCATGTAGCGCTTGCGGCCTCGGGCACCGTCAGTCTGGAGCTTGCCGCCAATGGCTGCCCGATTGTCATCGCCTATGACATGAACCGGCTCACGCTTTGGCTGATGCGCCGCGCGGCGCAGGTCGACACGGTGACGCTGGTCAATCTCGTATCCGAAACCCGGGTCGTGCCCGAGTTCATTGGCGAAGCCTGTCGCCCGGAATTGATCGCACCCGCACTTGCGACCTTGTTGGCCGATCCGACGGGGCAGAAGCATGCCATGTCCTTGACCATGGAAAGGTTGGGCAAGGGCGGCGAGCCCCCCGGCCTGCGTGCTGCAAGATCTGTCCTGTGGGTGCTCTGATCGCAATTTTCTGGCACAGAAAATTGCCAATGCAAGATTTTTGTCCGATTTCTGCGACAGAAATCGGTCCTACCGTCCCCGCCAGATCCAGCCGCCGCCGTAGACCCGGCTGCCTTCGGGGGCATAGAACACACAAGCCTGCCCTGCGCTGACGCCGTCTTCGGCGTCAAACAGTTCGACCTCGGCCTCGGTTGCCGAGAGGGGCCGGATCACCGCCGAGCGCGGCGGGCGGGTCGATCGGACCTTGACGTTCAGGTGCCACTCGGCCCGCGCGTCAAAGGCTTCATCCCCCAGCCAGTTGATCTCGCGGATCGGGATCACGCGCGTGGACAAGGCCGACTTCGGCCCCACCACCACGCGCCGGGTTTCGGGGTCAAGCTTGACCACATACAACGGCTCGCCCAGACCGCCGATCCCCAGACCCTTGCGCTGGCCGATGGTGTAATGGATTACGCCGCGATGCTCTCCCACCACCTTGCCCACCAGATCGACGATCTCTCCCGGATCGGCAGCGCCCGGCCGCAGCTTTTCAATCACGGCGGCATAATTGCCGTTCGGGACAAAGCAGATGTCCTGACTGTCGGGCTTGTCCGCCACGCTCAACCCGTATTTCGCCGCCAGCGCCCGGGTTTCCGCCTTGGAGGCGAGGTGACCAAGCGGAAAGCGCAGATAGTCCAGCTGCTCAGGCGTGGTGGAGAACAGGAAATAGCTTTGGTCGCGGTTCGGGTCGCTGGCCATGTGCAGTTCGGGCCCGGTGCCCATCTTGCGTTGGATGTAATGCCCGGTCGCCATGCAATCGGCGTTCAGGTCCTTGGCCGTGGCCAGCAGATCCTTGAACTTCACCCGTTCGTTGCAGCGGATGCAGGGCACCGGTGTTGCGCCCGCCAGATAGGCATCGGCAAACTCTTCAATCACCGCCTCGCGGAAGGTGTTTTCATAGTCCAGCACATAGTGCGGAAAGCCCATGGTTTCGGCCACGCGCGCGGCATCGTGAATGTCGCGCCCCGCGCAGCAGGCCCCCTTTTTCGCCAAGGCCGCACCATGATCGTAAAGCTGGAGCGTGACGCCCACGACGTCATAGCCCTCATCCTTCAGCATGGCCGCCACAACCGACGAATCAACGCCGCCCGACATGGCCACGACCACGCGGGTTTGCGATGGCGGTTTCAGCAGGCCAAGCGAATTCAGCCTTTGGTCAAGCATCCTTGGATCTTTCGGGAAGCGTCGGAGCGACGTCGGATGCCTTGCAATATAGGAAAATGCTGCACAGTCTCAACCCCTGCCTTCACCCATCCTTAAGGACGCTGGGCCACCTTTCCCGCGATGGAAAACGGAGAGCCCATGTTTCTCAAACGCGTTGATGGTCCGCGACAGGTGACCTTGCCGGATGGCAGCATCCTGACCCGCGCCGACCTGCCGTCGGCTGATACCCGCCGCTGGGTGGCCAGCTGCAAGGCGATTGTCGTCAAGGCTGTCGTCTATGGCCTGATCACCCAAAGCGAGGCGCTGGAGCGCCATGCGCTGTCCGAGGAAGAGTTCAATCTGTGGCGCGATGCTGTCGCGCGCCATGGCGACAAGGCGCTGCGCGTCACTGGCCTGCCCCAATCTAGTGGTCCGCTTTTAGTCTTAGTGCATGATTGGTCTTGACGCTACGGCTGGCGTGGCCGGCGGAGCGGCTCCGGATGGCGTAGCCGGCCACTGGATGACCTCGGGAGCTGG
>VGDH01000156.1 GCA_016869835.1 Alphaproteobacteria bacterium | reverse complement strand
GAGACTCTACCGCCGGAAGACCGCGTGGCCAGCCTGAACGCAGAATTGTCTTGCCAGACGGATGGCGGGGCGTAACCGTCAAAGAAAAACCAATCAGAAACTTCGGGGAGAACACGCCATGAGATTTAATCGCCGTCAGACCCTGATCGGAACAGGCGCCGTCCTGACAGCCCCATGGGTTCGCCCATCCTGGGCGCAGGCCGGGTCACTGAATGTCTACAACTGGGCCGATTACATTGGCGAGACGACGGTCGAGGATTTCGCCTCAGAAACCGGGATAGATGTCGTCTACGATCTTTACGCCAGCTCCCAAGAAATGCAGGCCAAGATGTTGGCTGGATCGTCCGGTTATGACCTTGTGCTGCAATCGGGCCTTGGGTTGAACCAGATGGTCACCGCCGGAGTGTTCCAGAAGATCGACCGCTCCAAACTGACCGGCTGGGACAATCTGGACCCGAACATTCTTGAGATCGTGCAGGGCTTTGACCCCGGCCTTGAATACACTGTGCCCTACATGTGGGGTTCGGTCGGGATCACCTATAACCTGCAGATGGTGCGGGAACGTCTGCCCGACGCCGATCTGGAAAGCCTGGACACCCTGTTCCTGCCGGAGAATGCCGCCAAACTTGCCGATTGCGGGATTTCCATTCTGGATAGCCCGACCGACATCGGCTTTACCGTGCTGAAATGGCTGGGCATCGACCCCGATACCGCCGGCCCAGCCGAGTATGAGAAGATGGCCGCAGCCTTTGCCGAGATCCGCCCCTACATCGCGACCTTCGACAACGCGAACTACCTGACCGCCATCCCCAACGGCGAAGTTTGCGCCGTCAATAACTGGTCGGGCGACTATGGCGTGGCAAAGGCCCGAGCGGCCGAGGCAGGGATCGAAATGGACCTTGCCTATTTCGTGCCCCGGACCGGCGCGCCGACCTGGTTCGACCTTTGGGCCATACCGTCGGATGCCAGGAACGTGGAGAACGCGCACCGGTTCATCGACTATCTCCTGCGCCCCGAGGTGATTGCCGCCTGCACAAATTACACGGGCTATGCCAATGCCAACAGGGCTGCGCTGCCGTATGTTGACCCGGCCATCGCAGCTGACCCTGCGATCTATCCCGATGCCGAAACACTGTCGCGGCTCTATACGCCCAAGCCGCAGACGCCGGAGCAGGATGAGGCGATCACCCGTATCTGGACCGTCATCAAGACCGGCGGCTAAGGCATGGTGTCCGCAGAGGAGCCCTTTCTGAGGATCGAGGGGGTATCGAAGTCATTCGGCACCTTTCAGGCGGTCAAGGATGTGACCCTGACCGTCGGCAAGGGCGAGATATTTTCGCTTTTGGGTGGGTCCGGCTGTGGGAAGACCACGCTTTTGCGCATGCTGGCGGGGTTCGAGGAGCCTACTGCGGGCCGCATTTTTCTGGATGGCCGGGACCTTGCTGGGGTGCCGCCCTGGGACCGGCCGATCCACATGATGTTCCAGTCCTACGCGATCTTTCCGCATATGACGGTCGAGGCGAATGTGGCTTACGGGCTGAAGCATGAGCATGGAATGGACAAGGCCGCCCGCGCCGAGCGTGTGGCCGCGATGCTCGACCTTGTGCAACTAACCGATTTCGCCAAGCGCAAGTCGCATCAGATTTCCGGCGGTCAACGACAGCGCGTGGCGCTGGCGCGGGCGCTGGCGCGGCAGCCAAAGCTGCTTTTGCTGGACGAGCCCCTTGCCGCGCTGGACAAGAAGCTGCGCGAACATACCCAGTTCGAGCTGATGTCCATTCAGCAGCGCACGGGTGTCACCTTCATCGTGGTCACCCATGACCAGGAAGAGGCGATGACCCTGTCCGACCGGATTGCCGTGATGGACAGGGGCGAGGTCAAGCAGGTGGGCAGCCCAACCGATATCTACGAATACCCCGTCAGCCGTTTCGTGGCCGGCTTCATCGGGTCGGTCAATGCGTTCGAGGCGACCGTCCTTGGCCATGACGGGCCGCATCTGCGGCTGGAAGTTCCGGCGCTGGGCGGCGCGGTTCTGGCGCGGGACCCCTTGGGGGTTGTCGTTGGCCAGAAGATTGGCCTTGCGGTCCGGCCGGAAAAGATCCGCATCAGCAAGGACCGGCCCGAGGGGGTGAATGTTGTAGCAGGCCAGGTGAAGGACCTCGCCTATTTCGGCAAGGACAGCCTTTACCGGATTGCCATGCCGGGCGGTGCGCTGGTGCAGGCGCATGCGGTCAACTCCTCGCGCGGGGATGAGGGCGTAGGGGTGGCGGATTGGGATGATGCGGTCTGGCTGTCTTTCGACCCCTCTGCCGCCATCGTGCTGGTGGACTGAAGATGAGCGGGGGCCGCCTCAGCCGCTGGTTTGACCGCAAGGGCTGGACGGCGTTGCTGATCGGGGCGCCCTATCTGTGGCTCGTGCTGTTCTTCCTGTTGCCCTTCCTGATCGTCGTGGCGATGAGTGTGGCCACCAAGACCCCGACCGCCCCGCCGTTTTCCTTTGGTGGTGAGCATCCGGTGGTGAACCTGGATGCCTATGGCCGGGTGCTGACCGACGGGCTTTACCTGCGGGCCTTCCTGACCTCGATCACCAATGCCCTGGTGGCGATGATCCTGTGCCTTTTGATCGGCTATCCCATGGCGCTGGGTCTGACCCGGGTGTCGAAGGGCTGGCGCAACATCCTGTTGATGCTGGTGATCCTGCCGTTCTGGACCTCGTTCCTTTTGCGCGTCTATGCCTGGATGGGGATGATGGGCCGCAATTCTTGGTTCAACGGTTTGCTGACCGATTCCTGGAATTTCCTTGTGCCGCTGGATTGGGCGGTCCGGTCGGTGCCGATGATGCACACCAATTTCGCGGTCGTGCTGGTCATGGTCTACACCTACCTGCCCTTCATGATCCTGCCGCTTTACGCCAGTCTTGAACGGCTGGACCCCGTTCTGGACGAGGCCGCGATGGACCTTGGTTCGCGCCCATGGCAGGTGTTCCGCGATGTGACCCTGCCGCAATCCATTCCCGGCATCGTCGCTGGCGGGATGCTGGTCTTCATCCCGGCGGCGGGGGAACTGGTGATCCCGTCGCTGGTGGGCAACGCCTCCAGCCCGATGATCGGACGGCTGATCTCGGATGAGTTTTCTTCGGCTCGCGACTGGCCGATGGCCTCGGCGGTAGCGGTTGTCCTTCTGGTGCTGATGGTGGTGCCGACCATGCTTTACAGCCATTTTCAGGCCAAGTCCGAGGGCAGCAAATGAACCGCCGCCCCGTGTTCCTGATCACTGTCCTTTGCTTCGGCTTTGCGTTCTTCTACATCCCGATCCTTTCGATGATCGTCTACAGTTTCAACGCCTCGCGGCTGGCAACGGTCTGGGGGGGCTTTTCAACCCGCTGGTATGTCTCGCTTCTGTCGAACGACCAGGTCATCAACGCGCTGGTTCTGTCGCTGAAGATCGCTTTCGTCTCGGCTTCGGTGGCGACGATCCTCGGCACGATGGCCGGGATCACCCTGGCCCGCTTTACCAAATTCCGGGGGCGGATGGTCTTTTCCGGGCTGGTCACCGCGCCACTGGTCATGCCCGAGGTCATCACCGGCATCTCAAGCCTGATCTTCTTCATCATACTGGCCGACTGGATCGGCTGGCCCGGGCAGCGCGGGTTTACCACCATCACGCTGGCCCACATCACCTTTTCCATGGTCTTCGTCACAATCATCGTCCAGTCGCGCATGCTGCAGATGGACCGGACCATCGAAGAGGCGGCGATGGATCTGGGAAGCCGACCCTGGCAGGTGATGAAGGACATCACCTTGCCCGTAATCTCGCCTGCGATCGTGTCAGGCTGGCTATTGGCCTTCACGATCTCGCTCGATGATGTTGTCATCACGTCGTTCACCACCGGGCCAGGGTCCACCACCTTGCCGCTTCTGATCTGGTCCAAGGTCAAGCTGGGGGTGACCCCGGATATCAATGCGCTGGCCACGCTGATGGTGGTCACCGTGGGGATCGGGGTGGTTGCTGCAGGGATCATTCTGAACCGGGCCGAACGCAGGCGGCTGATCGAGGAGCGCATGGCGCACGAACGCGATGGATGAGGCCGAGGCTATACGCCTGCTGCACGCACCTCTGGGACAACCCGGGTCAGGGCGCGTACGCTATGGCGCTGCGATGGCGCTGTGGCGGGCGGGTCTTATCGGGCCCGAGGTGCTGGAGGTCTACCGTGTTGCCTCGGCCCATGACAAACGCGATCCCTGCGTGGCTCTGGCGGACCTTGGTCTGCCGCCAGCACCCAAGGGGCGCGAACCTTCTGCATTGCTGCCGCTTTATGCAGCGGCGCGGGCCTATCTTCTGACCCTAAACCATCCCGGGGCCGAGGAGGTGCGGGCAGGCCTTCCCGCCGATCCGGGGGCCGAGCAAGCGGTGGCGCATGGGCGCAATGCGGTCGTGGACAGGTGGCTTGGCCCGGCGCTGGAGGCCGTGGCGGCGGACAAGCCCGACCTTGCGACCGCGATTGCCGGGGCAGCAGCGGGGCTCGACTGGGTGACTTATGACGCCTATCCGCGAGACCGGATCGGTGCGGCCTTTGCGGCCGGCCATGCCTTCGCCTCGATCCTTGGCGAGGCGGCACCGTTTGCCGCCCGGGATTTCGAACTGGGCCTGTTCCTTATCGCGCCCGGGGTGCTTTACCGCGACCACCACCACCCCGCGCCCGAGCTTTACGCGCCCCTGACCGGCCCGCATGGCTGGCGCTTTGGTCCCGGGCGACCGGTGGTGACCAAGCCCGCGCATCAGCCGATCTGGAACCCGCCGCATCAGCCGCATCTTACCCTTGTCGGCCCGGTGCCGTTCCTGAGCCTGTTCGTCTGGACCAGGGATGTGAATGACCCCGCCCATGTCATCGACGCCGATGACTGGGCCCGGCTGGAGGGCATGAGGCTTGGCTGAAACCCTGATCCACAACGCCCGCATCCGCACGATGGACCCGACCGCCCCACTGGCCGAATGGCTGCTGATCCGCGACGGCAGGATTGCCGTGCTGGGCCGGGGCCTTCCCCCCGACGCGGCGCACAGGATCGACGCGGGCGGCAGGCTGGTCCTGCCGGGGTTTCAGGATGCCCATATCCATCTTTTGTCCGGCGGGCTTGACCTTGCGACGGCGGCCTTCCTTTACGACGAGACGACCGAGGCGGGCCTTCTGTCCAGCATCGTGGCGCACGCGACAGCCAAGCCGGAGCTTCCCATAGTCCTTGGCTCCGGTTGGCAGCCGGGGATTTTTGGCGACCACAACCTGACCGCTGCGGTCCTTGACCGCGCGATCAGCGACCGGCCCCTGGTGATCTATGACACCTCGTTTCACAACGCCTGCCTGAACAGCCGCGCGCTGGAAATGGCCGGAGTGCGAGACATGGCCGATCCGGCGAACGGCCATATTGTCCGTGATGCAAGGGGTCGGGCAACGGGGATGTTGCATGAGGAGGTGATTCCCGTCGTCCTCGCCCGCCTGCCCGGTCTCACTGAAGCCGACTGGATGGTCGGTCTTCGCGCCGGACAGGCCCATGCGAACCGCCACGGGATCACCGGTGTGCTTGACCCGCGCGTGACCGATCAGGAAGCGCGTATCTATGCCCGGACTGT
>VGDH01000155.1 GCA_016869835.1 Alphaproteobacteria bacterium | reverse complement strand
CATGGACGGCGATATCATCCGGAACAGCTATGACGACGGCAGCCGTGACGCCCAGACGGGCGAGCATCGCATCCGCAACTTCAACATCAACTTTGGCCCGCAACACCCTGCTGCGCATGGTGTTCTGCGTCTTGTGCTAGAGCTTGACGGCGAGATTGTCGAGCGTTGCGATCCCCATATCGGGCTTTTGCATCGCGGCACCGAAAAGCTGATGGAAAGCCGGACCTACCTGCAGAACCTGCCCTATTTTGACCGGCTGGATTATGTGGCACCGATGAATCAGGAACATGCCTGGTGTCTGGCGATTGAAAGGCTGACCGGAACGCTGGTGCCGCGCCGGGCAAGCCTGATCCGCATCCTCTATTCCGAAATCGGCCGCATCCTGAACCACCTTCTGAACGTCACGACGCAGGCGATGGACGTTGGCGCCCTGACGCCGCCGCTTTGGGGCTTTGAAGAGCGTGAAAAGCTGATGGTGTTCTATGAACGCGCCTGTGGCGCGCGTCTGCACGCCGCCTATTTCCGCCCCGGTGGGGTGCATCAGGACCTTCCGCCGGCCCTGATCGACGACATCGAACAGTGGGCAAAGGAATTCCCCAAGGTCATCAATGACCTGCACGGGCTTTTGACCGAAAACCGCATCTTCAAGCAGCGCAATGCCTATATCGGGATTGTCAGCGAAAAGGACATCTCGGACTGGGGCTATTCCGGCGTGATGGCGCGCGGAACTGGGCTTGCCTGGGATTTGCGGCGCGCCCAGCCTTATGAGCTATATTCCGAGTTCGACTTCCAGATCCCGGTCGGCAAGAACGGCGATTGCTATGACCGTTACCTGTGCCGCATGGCGGAGATGGAAGAAAGCCTGAAGATCATCCATCAGGCGATTGCAAAACTCCGCGCGCCGGATGGTCAGGGCGATGTGCTGGCCCGTGGCAAGATCACGCCGCCGAAACGCGGCGAGATGAAGCGGTCGATGGAAGCGCTGATCCACCACTTCAAGCTTTATACCGAAGGCTTCCACGTCCCGTCGGGCGAGGTTTACGCCGCGGTGGAGGCCCCGAAGGGCGAGTTCGGCGTTTACCTGAAAGCCGATGGCACCAACAAACCCTATCGCGCCAAGATCCGCGCGCCGGGCTACATGCACCTGCAATCCATGGACTACATCTGCAAAGGCCACCAGCTTGCAGACGTCTCCGCGATCATCGGCACGATGGATATCGTGTTCGGGGAGGTTGACCGCTAATGCTGCGCCGTCTGCACAAAGAACAGCCCGCGTCCTTTGAATTCACCCCGGCAAACCTTGCCTGGGCCAAGGGGCAGAGTTCGAAATACCCTGAGGGCCGTCAGGCCTCGGCGATCATTCCGCTTCTGTGGCGCGCGCAGGAACAGCACGGCTGGCTGACCCGCCCAGCGATCGAATATGTCGCCGACATGCTGGGCATGGCCTACATCCGCGCCTTGGAAGTGGCGACCTTCTACTTCATGTTCCAGTTGCAACCCGTTGGGTCTGTTGCTCATATCCAGATTTGCGGCACGACGTCCTGCATGATCTGCGGCGCGGAAGATCTGATTGCGGTCTGCCACGAGCTGATCTCGAAAACCCCGCATACGCTGTCGGCCGATGGCAAATTTTCCTGGGAAGAGGTTGAATGCATGGGCGCCTGTGCGAACGCACCGATGGCCCAGATCGGCAAGGATTACTATGAGGACCTGACCGCCGAAAAGCTGCGCGAATTGATCGGGCGCTTCTCGAAGGGTGAGGTTCCGGTGCCGGGGCCGCAAAACGGCCGCTATGCGGCCGAGCCGCTGTCGGGCTTGACCAGCCTCAAGGAATTTGAATCGGGCAAGAAGCAGTACAACGCTTCGGCCCAACTGGCCGTGGACATCCGCGACACAGTCAAGCGTATCGACGGCACCGAAGTGCCGCTGACGACGCCTTGGCTGGGCAAGACGGCAAAATCAGCCGCCAAGACCGCAGGGTCTACGGTCAAGCCTGCAACAGCGCCGAAGCCCGCCGCAGAGGCAAAGCCCGAAAAATCGGCCAAGGCCCCCGCGGCGAAGGCGGCAGCGAAAGCGGCAGAACCCGCCAAGGCCGAGGCCACATCGGGCAAGCGGCCCAAAGCGCTGAAGGCCCCGAAAAAGGGCAAGGCCGACGATCTGCAGATCATCGAGGGCATCGGTCCGGTTCTGGAAAAGCTGCTTCACGGTCTGGGGATCTTCCATATTGACCAGATCGCGGCTTGGGGCGCGGCCGAGATTGCATGGATTGACAGCAATCTCAAGGGCTTCAAGGGCTGCGCGACGCACGACAAGTGGGTGGCTCAGGCAAAGCTGATCGGTGAGGTCGGGACGGAGGAATTCCTGATCCGCGCCAAGACCAACAACTACTGACGGGGGAAGCGATGGACGATCATCATCACGAACATGCGCCCGTCGATGGCCCCTGGGCCGGAGGATGGATGGTGGCGGCAGTGGCCGGGCTGATCGCAGCCGTCGCAGCGCGCGCCATTGGCGAGGTTTCGCTGACGCCCGCCGTTGTGGTGGGGCTTGTGACCTTTGGCGTCTTTGGCGTTCTTTTGGGCGCTGGCGGCGTTGAGCGGGTGGACGGCGACGGGCATGGCGATGGCCATGGCCATGGTCACCACTAGGGTGATGAGGTGAAGGCGCCTGCGCCAAAGGATGATGGAACCGCCAGACAGGCCCGGCGGGCCGCGATTGTGATGGCGGGAACCATGATCTTGTGGATGGGCGCGCAGGTTGTGGGGGGCGAGATGGGGTGGCCGGCGAAATTCACCCTGCTTGTCGACCTTGCGGCACTGGCCGGGTTCATCTGGTCCTTGGCCGTGACATATCAGATCTGGCGCAAGCGCCGGGGTTAGGAAGAGGGGCATCATGCTCAAGGATCAGGACCGCATCTTTACCAACCTTTACGGGATGCATGACCGCTCATTGGCTGGTGCCAAGAAGCGGGGCCATTGGAATTGCACGGCGGACCTTATCAAGCTGGGCCGCGACAAGATCGTCGAGCTGGTCAAGGCCTCCGGTCTGCGCGGGCGCGGCGGGGCGGGCTTTCCGACGGGCCTCAAATGGTCCTTCATGCCCAAGCAATCCGATGGGCGTCCGTCCTATCTGGTCATCAACGCCGACGAATCCGAACCGGGCACCTGCAAGGACCGCGAAATCATGCGGCACGATCCGCATACCCTGATCGAAGGGGCGCTGATCGCATCCTTCGCGATGGGGGCGAACACCTGCTACATCTACATCCGCGGCGAATACATCCGCGAGCGTGAGGCGCTGCAAGCGGCGATCGACGAATGCTACGATGCCGGGCTTTTGGGCAAGAACGCTGCGAAGTCCGGCTGGGATTTCGACCTCTATCTGCACCATGGGGCAGGGGCCTATATCTGCGGCGAAGAGACCGCGCTTCTGGAAAGCCTTGAGGGCAAGAAGGGCATGCCCCGGATGAAGCCGCCGTTCCCGGCCGGCTCTGGTCTGTACGGATGTCCGACGACGGTGAACAACGTGGAATCCATCGCCGTTGTCCCGACGATCCTGCGTCGTGGGGCGGACTGGTTCGCCTCGTTCGGTCGCCCGAACAATGCCGGGACGAAACTCTTTGGCATTTCCGGCCATGTGATGAACCCTTGCGTCGTCGAAGAAGCGATGTCGATCCCGCTGAAGGAACTCCTTGATCGCCATTGCGGCGGGGTGCGCGGCGGCTGGAAAAACCTCAAGGCCGTGATTCCCGGCGGCTCCTCGGTGCCCTTGCTGACACAGGCGCAATGCGATGATGCGATCATGGATTTCGACTGGCTGCGCGAACAGCGCTCGGGCCTTGGCACGGCGGCGGTGATCGTGATGGACCAGTCCACCGACGTCATCAAGGCGATCTGGCGGCTGTCGAAGTTCTACAAGCATGAAAGCTGCGGCCAGTGTACGCCCTGCCGCGAAGGCACCGGCTGGATGATGCGCGTAATGGACCGTCTGGTGCGCGGCGAGGCTGAGGTCGAGGAAATCGACATGCTGCTGAGCGTCACGAAACAGGTCGAAGGCCATACCATCTGCGCCCTTGGCGATGCGGCGGCCTGGCCGATCCAGGGCCTGATCCGCGCCTTCCGGGACGAGATCGAAGATCGCATCAAGGCCAAGAAAACCGGCCGCATGGGCGCGATGGCGGCGGAATAGGTGAGGGGGGTGGCGATCATGTCCGTGGGGTTTCTGACAGCTTGCGTTGCGCCGGGGCCTGCCCCGATGCCGCTGGCTGCCAGCGGGCCGGTGGGCATTTCGCTGGAGGGTGTCGGGTATATCGTTGATCTGCAACCAACCACGGCCGGTGCGGAAATGACGGTTTCGGCCGAATTGGGCGCCATGGCGATGGATCAGGGCCTTGCCGCCAAGCGGGCAGCCGAGACCTTCTGTGCAGGTCGGGGGGCCAGCGTCGATCCGCGCGCTTTGGGGCGGTTCGTCGGCGGGTCCTGGGTGTTCGACGGGGGCTGCGCATGAGGCTGTCAACCGCCCGTCATGGCATAGCAAAGGGCTTTGCGGCAGCACTGGCCGCAGAAAACCCTTTGGAGGCCGCCATGAAACTCATGCTGACCCTTGCTATCGCCCTGATCGCCGCGCCCGCCTTGGCGCTGGAGCCGATCAATCAAGACAAGCACATCAATCATACGCTCTTGCAGGGTTTTATCGCCGATCGCATCAACGACAACTGCGACAGCATTTCGGCGCGCAAGCTGCGCGCCTTGTCCGAGTTGAACGCCCTGCGCTCCTATGCGCTGGAAAAAGGCTACACGACCGCCGAGGTCAAGGCCTTTGTCACCTCCAAAGCCGAGAAGGCCCGGGGTAAGGCGGAAGCGGCGGAATGGCTGAAAACCAAGGGCGCGGTCGAGGGCGACCCCGCCAGCTTTTGCCGCATCGGGGTAGAAGAAATCGCAAAGGACAGCCTGATCGGCCAGCTTTTGAGGTCGGACGGATGAGCGGAGCCGCGCGCCTTCTTTCCGATCTGAAGCGCCGCCTTTCCGGCGTCAGTCGGCTGCGGCAATATGCGCTGGCGGCTCCCTTGCCGGTGACGGAGGAGATGTCCGATATCGAGCGTCTCTTCTGGTCGAACCAGGGTCCGGTGGTGCACAAATGGCTGGACTACCTGCCTCTTTATGACCGCTACCTTGCGAAATATCGCGGCAGCGATGTGAAGATGTTGGAAATCGGCGTCTACAAGGGCGGCTCGCTTCACCTGTGGCGCGAATATCTTGGCCCGAAGGCCACGATTTTCGGTATCGACATCAACCCCGATTGTGCTTCGGTCAATGGCATCGACGGTCAGGTGCGTATCGGCTCGCAGGCAGACCCCGAGTTTCTGGCGCGGGTGGTGCGGGAAATGGGCGGCGTCGATGTGGTGCTTGACGATGGCAGCCATATCGGGCGCCATATTCGCGCCAGCCTTGATACGCTCTTCCCGCTCTTGTCCGACAACGGGCTTTACCTGATCGAGGATGTTCATACCGCCTATTCGCGCCGCTACGACGGCCGTTTCAGCCGCCACAACTTCATGCGGCCTCTGGGGCGGCTGACCGATGACATGCATCATTGGTATCACTCCGGCGGCCAGAAGATTGCCGCCACGGCAGATCACCTGCTTGGCCCTCACATCCACGACAGTCTTGTCGTGCTGGAAAAAGGCCACAAGGCTCCGCCCGCCCATATTCAGGTCGGCGGCGCTTCCATCAAGACCAAAGCCCCTGCGCAAGCGGGACGCAAGACAGAGGCGGACGCACAGTCATGACCAACCTCAAGA
>VGDH01000154.1 GCA_016869835.1 Alphaproteobacteria bacterium | reverse complement strand
ACACCCGGCCCTTTTCCGAATTTGGCGTGACGGTGGATGACATCGCCAAACGCCTGATCGACAACGGGTTCCACGCGCCAACGATGAGCTGGCCGGTGGCGGGCACGCTGATGGTGGAGCCGACGGAATCGGAAACCAAGGCAGAGATCGACCGCTTCATCACCGCGCTTCTGGCCATCCGCGCCGAGATTGACGCGGTGGAGAAGGGCGAGATTTCGGCCGAGGAGAGCCCCTTGCGCCACGCGCCCCATACGGTCAATGACCTCGTGGCCGATTGGGACCGCAAGTATAGCCGCGAACAGGGCTGTTTCCCGCCCGGTGCCTTCCGGGTGGACAAATACTGGCCGCCCGTGGGCCGCGTCGATAACGTCTGGGGCGACCGCAACCTGACCTGCACCTGCCCGCCGGTCGAAAGCTATCTGGAGGCGGCGGAGTAACCCGCCCCTCCTCGGGCGCCTTCGGCTTCTCGTCGGGGGCGCCGGATTTGCTCATGCCGCCGCCCCAAGCAACCGTGATCCTTGAACCTTGCGCGCTCTTGATGGCCTTCAATGTGGCCCAAATATCCTGGGGGGTGAGGGCCATTGGCCCGAGGGGGGCAAGGCCCCCCTTTCACTTGCCGTCCGGCGCGCCACCGCTTAGTCAAGGCGCATGACTGCGCAAACCTCTCCGACCTTTCTTGACGGCCTGCTGACCGGGGTGCCGATTGTGCTGGGCTATTTCCCCATCGCCTTTGCCTTTGGGGTGGCGGCCACGGGGCAGGGGCTGTCGCCGGTTGAGGCCTTTGCGCTGTCGCTGATCATCTATGCGGGGGCGGCGCAGTTTCTGGCGCTTGCGCTTGTCACGTCCGGTGCGCCGCTTTTGGTGGCGGCCTTCACGCTCATCGCCATGAACCTGCGCCATGTGCTTTACGGCCCGGCACTGATGAAACGGGCCGGGCCGGGGGCCAGGCGGCGCCATGCCTGGGCCTGGGCTTTTGGATTGACGGATGAGGTCTTTGGCGCGGCCTTGGGCCAGTTGGCGCGGGGGCGGCGGTTTTCGGAGCCCTTCATGTTCGGCCTTGGCCTTGCGGCCTATGCCAGCTGGCTGTCGGGCACGGCCCTTGGCGCCTATGCCGGGGGTGGGGCGCTGGCGGATTGGCCGGTGCTGGAAGCGGCCTTGGGCTTCATGTTGCCCGCGCTGTTCCTTGCGCTGTTGCTGTCGATCCTGTCGCGCGCGCAACTGCCGGTGATCGCCGTGGCGGCGGGGGCGACGGTGCTGGTCACGCTTTTCTGGTCGGCGACGGCGGGTATTCTGGCGGGCATGATCGCGGGGGCTTTGGCCGGGGTTCTGGGCCTTCGGGGGCGGCATGCGGGCTGAAATCCTGACCCTTGCCCTGATCGTCGGGGCCTTTACCTGGGCCTTCCGCTATCTGCCTTTGCGGGCCGATCTGTCGCGACTGCCCGAAGGGGGGCGCTTGTCGCGGTTCCTTGCCGCGACGGGGCCTGCCGCGATTGCCACGCTCTTTACCGCTTCGGCCTTGCCCTATCTGCAAGGCAGTCTGCCTTTGCCCCTGATCCTTGGCACCGGCGCGGTGTTGGCGGTCTTTGTCGCCACGCGGTCGGTCGTGGGGGCGACGATGGCGGGATCGGCGGGCTATGGGCTGACCATCTGGATGACATAGGTCAAGACGGCCTCTGCCCACCTGCGCTAGATTGGTCTTGCGCACAAAAGGACAGCCATGACCGCAGACGCGTTGGAAATCACACCGGCCAAGGTGGTCCAGATCGTTTTTCTGGCGCGCGAGGGCGATCTGGCCGAGGCCGAGTTGCATGAGTTCATCGCCGGTCTGAATGACGATGAAAAGGCGCATGTGACAGCCATTGGCTGGGTGGGCCGCGAGGCCTTTGAGCCTGAGGACTTTGCCGAGGCCGTCGCCACTGCTTATGCCGAGGCCACGACCCCGACCGAGGATTATCTGATGGGCATGCCGCATCTGGCCGAAAACCTTGAAGCTGGGCTGGAGACCCTTGGCATTGACGTGGCGGGTGAGGAAGAGGATTTCCTGTAAGCCGGGCCAGCGCCGTGTCTTGATCTTCCCGATTGCGCTTCCATATATATTCTGAAATTAGAATTTGAGGCCTGCCATGAGCGATGCCGTTAAGCTTGCCTGCGCCATCTGTGGTCAGATGAACCGGGTTCCTGTGGCCAAACTTGGCGAAGGTCCGAAATGCGGGTCTTGCGGTGACGCCTTGGTTGATGGCCGGGTGATCGAGTTGGACGCCCGGGCACATGACAAGGCCACGGTGGGTGACGAGATGCCGATCCTCGTGGATTACTGGGCGCCTTGGTGCGGCCCCTGCGGGATGATGGCCCCGGAGTTTGCCAAGGCGGCCGGTGCCCTGAGAGGCCAGGCCCGGTTGGCCAAGTTGAATACCGAAGATCATCCCGAGATCGCGGGGCGTGCGCGCATTCAGGGGATTCCGGCGCTGGTGTTGTATCGCAAGGGCCGCGAGATTGCCCGGCTGTCTGGCGCTCGGCCTGCCGCCGATATCGTGGCCTTTGTGCAAAGCCGCCTTGGCAATTGATGAGCGGCGCACAGAAAACCCTTTAGGTCACCCCGTTATCTTTTGATAGGCTGCCCCGAAGTGTGAGGGGTGCAATGGACGATCTTTGGCGGCGAAAGGGCTGGGCGGGGCTATCGCTCGCGCGGCAATTCGCAATAGCGGGCGGGGTTGTGATGCTGGCCGCCACGCTTTTGGTCGGCTGGTTCGTGGCTGGGCGGATAGAAGAGGTGGTGGTGCGCAACACCGCCAATGCCACGGCGCTTTACATGGAAAGCTTTGTCGCGCCCCTGACGCAGGATCTGGTGCGAGAGGATCACCTGTCAGAGGCAAGCCGCGACAGCATTGGCGCGCTGTTGGCCGGGACGGCGCTTGGCCAACGTGTGGTCAGCTTCAAGATCTGGCGCGAAGGTGGGCTTTTGGCTGACGCCTCGAACGAGGCTTTGGTGGGGCAGACCTTTCCGCCGACCGAGAACCTGCGTCTTGCCTGGGCAGGTGAAGTGCGCGCCGATTTCGAGGATACCGGCGATCCCGAGGATGCCAACGAAGATGCCTTGGGCATGCCGCTTCTGGAAATCTATTCGCCGATCCGCGATATCGAGACGGGCCGTGTGATTGCCGTGGCCGAGTTTTACGAGGTGGCAACCCAGCTCAAGGCCGATCTCTCACGCGCACGGCTTGCCAGTTGGGCCACTGTCGCGCTGGTCATGCTGGCCATCGGGGCCAGTCTATTCATCATCGTGCTGCGCGGGTCACGCACCATTGACCGCCAGCTGGCCGCCTTGACCGAGCTTTCGTCGAGAAATGTCGCGCTGCGCCTGTGCGTGCAGGGGGCGGCGGCTCGTTTTGCGGCGATGAACGATCAGACGCTGCGCCGTATCGGGGCCGATCTGCACGACGGACCCGCCCAACAGATGGGCTTTGCGGCCCTGCGCCTGGATGCGCTGCGGCGTGCTGCCGGTCCGGGGGCCGGGACCATGGTCGATGAGGTGGAGCGCGCCGTGAAGGACGCCATTTCCGAGATCCGCACCATCTCGCGCGGGTTGTCGCTTCCCGACATCGACCGCCGCCCTCTGGGTGATCTGATTCAGGGGCTGGCGGATGCGCACAAGGCACGCACTGGGGCCGATGTCGCCGTCAGCGTCCGGATCGGCCCGGCCAGTGACCTGCCCGAGGCCGCAAAGATCTGCAATTACCGATTTGTGCAAGAGGGGCTGAACAACGGCTGGCGCCATGCCGAAGGCAAGGGCCAGTCGGTTGATCTGAGCATCAAGGGCGATGATCTGTTGCTGACGGTTGCCGACCGTGGGCCGGGCTTTGTTGCGCCGCCTCCGGGGGCCGGGGCCGATGGCACATCGCTTGGCCTTGCCGGGCTCGCGGACCGGGTGGAAAGCCTTGGGGGCCAGCTTCTGGCACGCAATCGGGCGGGTGGCGGGGCCGAATTGGTGATGACGCTAGATTTGAGGGGGTTGTGATCGTGTCGGTTATTCGCGTGGTTTTAGTAGATGATCATCCGATTTATCGCGACGGTGTCGCTCGCACCTTGACCGACGCCGGTGGGATCGCGGTGGTGGGAGAGGCCTCGGACGGTGAGGCTGCCGTGGCCGTGGTGCGCGACACCCGCCCCGATCTGGTGCTTCTGGACATATCCATGCCGCGCGGTGGCGGTCTGCCTGCGCTTGCGCGGATTGCCCAGTTGGACAACCCGCCGAAGATTGCCATGTTGACGGCCTCGGAAGAGGATGACGATCTGATGCAGGCCCTGAGGCTGGGGGCTTTGGGCTATGTGCTGAAGGGTGTGGGGGCGGGAGAACTTGTTGAGGTGGTGCGCGGGCTGGCCGAAGGGCAGTCCTATGTCTCAACGGGCCTTGCGGGTCGACTGCTCGTCGGCCTGCGCGGCCGGGGGGCAGCGCCCGCGAACCCCTTGGCCGACCTGACTAAGCGCGAGGAAGACATCCTGCGTCTGGTGGCGCAGGGGCTGCCGAACCGCGAGGTCGGGCAGGCGTTGGATGTGCAGGAAAAGACCGTTAAGCACTATATGACCGCGATTTTGCAAAAGCTGCATGTGCGCAACCGGGTCGAGGCTGCGATGCTGGCCCGTCAACATCTGAAGGATTGACCAAGGCCCGGGCCAAAGCCCGACTTCGGTCTGACGAGAGGGCCTAACTTCGCAAGGCCAAGGTCGGTTCTGGCGGGCGTAAGGATCTGCCAATCTGGGTCTATTGAAACCCTGACCTGATTGGAGACACCCGATGAAAACCCTGATCCTGACCGCCACCCTCGCCTCGCTTGCCTTTACCCTGACCGCGCCGGTCAGCGCCGCAAGCAAGACCGACAGCATCACCGCCTTCGAAGCCGCGCTGCAGGGCGACTTTGACAAGCGCAAGAAAAAGCGTGTCAAGGGCGGCTCTGGCTGCAACGACGCCGGTGATATCCTGGAACATCCCGCGTGCCGCTGAGCGGGATCGGGCAAGGAACGACCAAAGGGGGCGGCCGATGGCCGCCCCCTTGAGACTGCCAGCTTGCTTGACAAGTTCGTGCCGATACGGCACATCTCGGCCCGGTTCGTTGGGGCAGTAGCTCAGTTGGGAGAGCGCGTCGTTCGCAATGACGAGGTCAGGGGTTCGATCCCCCTCTGCTCCACCAATGACCCGCTTCTTAATATAATCAAATACTTAATCCATATTCGATCCGAATTTTTCCCGTATGTTTTTCCCGTATGTGGTGATCGAAGATTAACTCAGCTAGCCCGGTATCCCGCAAACCGCCGTCGACCTACTTGTTAAGGCAATTGTTGGCAGCAAACAGCAGTGCCTTCTGGCTCCCAGCCAAGGAAGTTCTTGCAAAAATGGGTTGGTAGGGAGGCTCGGTCGCCAGTTCAAATGACAACTTATTTGCCTTGGTGAGAAAGGGCAGCACCGCCTGCGGCTCGATTTCAATCGTTACTCGGGAGTAAGTCTCATCCAACTGATCGACCCAGAACGGCGCTTCCTTGATGGCCACGGGAGGCGCGTAGAGGCTGGCACTTAGGATCATATCTTGGATTGGCTCTGTAGAACCTTGAATCTCCATCGACAAAAAGAGACTTCCAGCTCGGGTCTCGTCACACCAAACGTCTAGCTGCAATTCGCAGAGGTGATCGTAAGCAGGACGCAGGAAAGCCATGTAGCCGTCGCCACTGAAGTCCACCCTCCAAGCTGACTGAACCCGTCACGTATTTATGCCGCCCCCAGTGCTCGTTTAGGCCACTTGGCGTTCGAAAGCCAAGGGGCTTTTGCCTGCCAATGCTGAATGCCGACGGCGGGGGTTATAG
>VGDH01000153.1 GCA_016869835.1 Alphaproteobacteria bacterium | reverse complement strand
GTCATGGCCGCCCGCAGCCTGATCGCCAAGGGCGACCGCAAGGGCGCCACCCGCGTGGTGAAAAAGGCGTGGGAGGGCATTCCCCACCCCGACCTCTCCGCCGTCTTTGCCGAGATTGAACCCGATGAGACCCCCGACGCCCGGCTCAAGCGCTTCAAACCCCTGATCGCCCGCCACCCCGAACAGGACGAGACCCGCCTTCTGCAAGCTGAAATGCTGATCGCCGCCGAAGACTTCCCCGCCGCCCGCCGCGCGCTGGGCGACATGGTCGACCGCCACCCGACGCAACGCGCGCTCGCGCTCATGGCCGCCATCGAACGCGGCGAAGGCTCGGATGAGGCGGTGGTGCGCGGCTGGCTTTCCAAGGCGCTCGTCGCGCCGCGCGGCCCGCAATGGTGCTGCGACAAATGCCAGGCCATCCACGCCGAATGGCACCCGATCTGCGACAATTGCGGCGGCTTCGACACGCTCTCTTGGCGCGAGCCACAGGAAAACACCGCCCAAAGCGCCCGCGGCGCCGAGCTTTTGCCCCTCATGGTGCACCCCCACGCCAAACCCGCCCCCACCCCCGAGTCTGACACCGAGGCCGACCCCGAAATCATCGACCTCGCCGCCGTCGCGCGCCGTGCAGATTAGGGCTACACACCGCCCGGAAGGGGTGCTAAGAGCCCCTCACCAAAGGCCGCTGTAGCTCAGCTGGTAGAGCACGTCATTCGTAATGATGGGGTCGGGGGTTCGAGTCCCTTCAGCGGCACCATTCTTCTAAGCTAAGCCCTTGATTTTCTTCGGAAAGTGAGGGGCTTTGCTTTTCTATATCCCCCCAATTATACACCCTTTGTGCTTTGCTTGGGTTCTTGCGCCCCGGCCTTTTGCTTCGTCGGGCTTTCTACCATCGCACAAAGCTGGGCTTCAAAATCTTCGCGGCCCATGCCTGCGGTGCCCATAGTGGATTTCCAGCCGGTCGGGGTAAGCGCCTTCCCGTGATAGGCCACCACGCCCCCATCGGCCCAAACGATTTCCCGAATAATTATCTTCACCGACCCGCAAGCGCCGCCCCGCTTACTTTCCAGCCTTTCGAGCCGTCGCCACAAGCTCATGCCGTGCCACCTTCCAATGCCGCCACGCGGGCTTCGAGTTCGCTCGTTTCCAGCGTTTTGCGGAATGTCTCGATCAGCCCCATGATCTGCACCGCCTCCAACAACGCGGCCATCGAATTCCCGACTGCATCGGGTAGCTGGGGAACGATCACGCACGTTGCGGTGTTCGATGCTTCTACCTCGGGCAACATGATCGCCTACGCCTCGCTGACGGCCTCCAAGACGATTGATACCGGGGACGTGCTGCGTGTACCGGCGGGCGACCTCGACATTACGCTCGACTAAGGAGGGCTTGCCGTGACGACCTATTCGCCGGGATATGGCCGGGGGAGTTACGGCATCCGTCTTTACGGATACGACGGCAGCATCGTTGATGCGGCGGCAGCGGTGCCGGGTTCACTTCCAGCGCAACGTCCTTGCCCATGCCGGCAAGAGCGGACGCCGCGTGGTCTCTGCCTTCATCGCCACAGCCTTCGCCCAAGACACCGCTGAGGCCGCCAGTGCTCAATGGCGTGCCGTGGCCGATCAGATCCGGCCCAAGGTGCACAAGCTCGCCACGCTGATGGATGACGCCGAACAGGACGTGCTGGCCTACATGTCCTTCCCCAAGGAACACCGTGCGAAGCTGCACAGCACCAACCCGATCGAGCGCCTCAACGGCGAGATCAAGCGCCGCACAGATGTCGTCGGCATCTTCCCCAACGATGACGCCATCGTCCGCCCCGTTGGGGCCTTGCTCCTCGAACAGAACGATGAATGGGCCGTCCAGCGCGCCAGATACATGACGCTGAAAACCATCGCGCCGATGGGCGATGATCCCGTCATCAGCCTGCCCGCCGCGGCATCCTGATCAAGCAGGCCCGCGCCGAACATCACGGTGACGATCAGCGCCAGCTACACCACTCCAGGGGACAGCATCCAATATGCGGCACGTGCATTTATGCTTTGGGGCATTGATGCATCGGTTGCCGTCCGAGCCAATCGAATCGCAGTTTGGCGCGAAGTCGAAAATATTGAGATCGCTGTCGACAAACGAAGCATGGACAGCTTTGTCTCGGTCGACGGTGTTCTGAGCGAGCCTTATGTCCTGCAAGGGATCGAGATTGGTTTGGACCATGAGACTTCGATCCTGAGTGCTCGCGTTTATGAGGCCCAAGTGGCGCGATACGAAGCAACGGGAGTTCCAACCATGGTTTCTGAGGACCATGTAGATCAGGATCCTTTCTTTGTTTATTCGGCCGTTTTTGCAAATGGCAAAGCCTGGAATGTGGTCTCAGAAAAAGGTGAGGAATTCCCAGAACTGCGGTCGCTTAGCACAAAGGTTGCTTTCGCGTGGGATGCACTGTTTCAAACAGAATACACCGAATTGGTCCGAAATGTCGTTGAAAACCACGACTTGGCATCGGACGAGGGATGGTTCGCTGGGATTTACGAAACAGGCAACACCGTCAACGAGGCGATGACCTTGAACACGAATGCGGTGATCCTTGAGGCAATCTCATTCAAGGCGTTTGGCCCGCTTCTTCGCATGCAGGGTGTCGAACAGAATCCCTTCATGGAGCCGCTGACGGGCCAAGGTCGACTTCGCTAGGTTTCGACCTTGTACCATGGCATTTCCCTGACTTTAGGGATGGGTCAAAGGACTACGCCTTCCTTCCCATTTTGCCCAAGACCCCGATCCGATAAGGTTTAGGCAGGGACTTGGCCCTATGGTAACAGTCTGGTTGTTTGTATGGTCCGGCCATCATACGCACCGGTCAGATGCCAGGCTTCGAAAGCCATGCTGTTGTGATAAAAAAGCTTTCCTTGGTGGTTGCCCTTGATCTCTATTTCAAGGGTCAATCCGTCTTCAGGACCGTCTTCTTCGACCAAGACCCCCTTGCCCGAGAACGCCAAACCCGTCCAAAAGCTGCACCGGTCGAAGGTGTAATCCGTCCCGCGATCTGTCGGTGCGGCCATCAACGTTCCGCCCCGGTTACAGCCAATCGTCACCGCCTCAGCGCCATCCCAAAGCGCAAGTTCTTGGGATTGAAAAATCTCCGTCTCTACCGCCTGAGCCACATTCAAAGGATCTGCCGAAGATCCCGTTTCAATCAGGGTAAGCGGCGTGTAAGGGCCAAGAAAATCGACGGCGCATTGCAGTTCTCTGGACGGTGGCAGGGTTTCGTCCAAGATCACAGCACTAACGGTCTTGTCCGGACATCCGGTTTCTGACCCTAGGATGACATGCGGGCCGCCCGCCTGAAAAATGCCATATCCGTTTTGGACATTGTCTAGGACCGAATAGGCCATTGTGATGGGCGTGATCGGATCCGCGTCTGCGTTCAGGACGAGCGTTGGGTAGTCCCCGCCGGCAAAAGGATCTGGCCGATCCGCCGGTCCCTGATGCGGCCAGTAGGCGCAAACAAGCCGTTCCTGGAAATAGGCCTGCAAAAGTCGAGGCCTTTCCGGCGCAATCGCGCGCGCCTCATCAAGTATCCGCGCTGCATTTTCATCGGGCGTTCCAGTGCCACTGCTGTAATCCGTGCAGGTGATTGCGTAATAGGCTGCCCCGAACCAGCTCGGGTCCTGCAGGGCCTCTTGCGTTTGGGGGTCGATGTAGAACCAACCATAAGCGGCGAGCAGAAGGGGTACATGATCCCCACGCTCTGCGGCCGCCAAAAGGCGCAAGAAATCCGAACGGCCGGATGAGCTGTAGAGCGCGCCAAAGGCAACCCCGACAAGCAGTCCTTCGTTCAACTGCCGATTAGCGATCGTCCCGTCGCCGAGGGGAAAGTCGACCTCTATCGGCCCTTCCGCAAGCTTTGCCGCGAGGGCGTCGTAAACCTCTCCTGGGTCCCTTTGCATGTCAGCCGCGCATTCCGCATGCGCGCGGCATTCGGCAAACATTCGGTCCATCAGCTTTTCGCTGGCCTCGGTGTAAGATGCGTAAAATCCCTCGGTGCTCAGGTTCAGGTCAACCACACCGTCGACAATGACGCCCTTGACCGCCTCTGGGTGTTGGGTCGCATAGGCTTGGACCAGTTGGGTGCCGTAGCTGAGGCCGTAAAGCCAGACCTTTGGCGCGCCGATTGCCTGACGAAAGGCTTCCGAATCCGCGATGGCATCGTCGGTTGTGACATGGGCGAGGAAGTCCCCCTTGTCCATTTCAGCGACGCAACCCTCGGCATAGGCTTTCGCCAGCGCCATCGCCTCCTCGGGGCGGTCGGGCGACATGTCGCCGGTATCAAACTTGGCTTGGGCCACCGGACAATCGAGCCCATGGACCGGGCCAGTCCCACGTTGATCGACGAAAACGATATCCATTTGAGTGACCAGCTCGTCGCGGTAGTAGGGCAGGTAGTCGGGCGCGGAGACTGCCCCCGCCCCGCCCGGACCGCCGACATAGAAGAACAGGACGCCCTTCGATTCCTCGGACGCGAGACTGATGGCAAGAGTGATGTCCACCGTCTGATCCGGATCATTCGCGCGCCGATCTATCGGCATCGGCAGGGTCAGGCAAATCAGATCACTGTCAGCGCATTTGGCGCCGCCAAGGGCGGTCAGACGGTCGGAAAGGCTTTCCTCGGCTTGGGCGACCATCGCGGGTAAGGCCAACAGGAAGGCGGTGCAGAGCGTCAGATTGCGCATTTCAGTCCTCCAAATGGTGCCTCGTCTTAGGCTGCTCTGGAATAGCGCCGGAGGACAAGGAAATTTAGAGAGATTTAGAAAAGGACCCGCACAAATCTCTATGGACGCATGCCTTCGCGAAAGGCGCGGTCTAGAAATTCTGCCGCACGGCGCAAGTATTTCACCACATTGCTGTGGCGGAAGATCCCATGGCCTTCGTCGTCAAAAAGCATGGCCTCAAACGGAATCCCAGCCGCGGTCAGATCGCGAATGGCCTGATGGGTGTTTTCGGGACCCACATTTGAATCCGCCAGCCCATGCACGATCATCAGATGGCCCCTGATGTTCCCAATGAACCGCCCGGGCGAGGCATTGGCATATTTTTCCGGGAATTCCTCGGGTGTGCCGCCCATCATCTCCTCGGAATAGGCGCGGCCATGGGGCATTTCGGTGGCGTGATAGTCGATGTCCAGAGAATACATCCCGCACATCGGGATCGCCGCCGTGACCAGATCGGCATGGCGGGTGATGGCAAACCAGCTGGAGAAACCGCCATAGGAATTGCCCAGAACCGCAACCGGGCCGGGGATGCCAGAGGCCAGCGCGGCCTCTAGCCCTGCGCGGATATCGGCCTGTTCGCGACCGCCCCAGCCATCCTCTTTCACTGCCTCGCGCACAGCAAAGCCAAAGCCGGTGGAGCCGCGATAGTTGGGGTCGAGAACCGCATAGCCAAGCGACAGAAGATATTGGGCAGAATCCCCCTTACCATTGCCACCAACCTCACTTGCATTTTCGGCCAGCATCGAGCGCAGGCGGCATCCGGCGCAAGAGAAAAATTAAACGCTAGCGGGATTCCAGCCATCAGACAAAACCGACAGAACCGACAAAACCCCCATTTGGGCTTGGCTTGTGGTGCCGCCCAGCGCCCACGCTGTGACGCTTGTGTCGCATGTGACGCATTTTCTAACTGCGCGCCCTATTGAAAAAAAACATATGTCGATGACACAAAGCCAAAGACAAAAAACATTAAATTTTCGCACTCTAAGAGCAGTAGTGGCCTGCCCCCTGAAAAGTGGTCCTCCCTGAGGTATGGTTTTTGAGCCATTTGGAGGATGAAGGAATGCCCCAGAAGAAGCACAAGCCGGAGGAGATCGT
>VGDH01000152.1 GCA_016869835.1 Alphaproteobacteria bacterium | reverse complement strand
TCATGCATCGCAAGGGCGCGCAGGACAAGAAGCGCTCGGCGATGTTTTCCAAGCTCTCTCGCGAAATCACCGTCGCGGCAAAGATGGGCGCGCCCGATCCCGACATGAACCCGCGACTGCGGCTGGCGGTCAACAACGCCAAGGTGCAGTCCATGCCCAAGGACAATATCCAGCGCGCGATCGACAAAGCGTCGGCGGCGGGAGGCGAGGAATACGAGGAGATCCGCTACGAGGGCTATGGCCCCGGCGGCGTTGCCCTGATCGTCGAGGCGCTGACCGACAACCGCAACCGCACCGCGACCAATGTGCGCACTGCGTTCAGCAAGAACGGCGGCAACCTCGGCGCGTCCGGCGCGGTGAGCCACGGGTTCGAGCGGCTTGGCCTGATCGAATATCCAGCGGGTGCGGGCGACGAGGACAAGGTGCTCGAAGCCGCGATCGAGGCGGGTGCCGACGATGTCGAAAGCGGCGAGGACGGCCACTCGATCTGGACTCAGATAGACGCGCTGCATGAGGTCGCCAAGGCGATCGAGGCGGTGCTGGGCGAACCGGAAAGCGTCAAGCTGGCGTGGAAGCCCAACCTCATCGTCGATGTTGCCGAAGGCGACGCGCAGACCCTGTTCAAGCTGATCGACGCACTTGACGACGACGACGACGTGCAGACCGTCTGGGGCAATTACGAAGTGTCCGACGAGATCATGGAGAAGCTGGGGTGAAGAGGCCCGGCGTCGAGGCAGTCGTGCTCGCGGCGCTCGCCAGCACTCTGGCTGCCGATGTTGGCCAAGCAGCGTCGGCTGCAAGCCGGACCACAAGCCTGTGCCGGGCCGATGAGACCGTGGTCTATTCGTGCGGCTTCGGGCGCAAGATGGCCAGCGTATGCGCGGGCGAGGGTCAGGCCCACTTCCGCTTCGGACCAGCGAAGCAGCCACAAAGCCCCGAAGTGGACATCGCCAGCGCGCCTCATTGGTCGAACGTCAGGATCCGCAAGGTCACCGGACAGCAGGGCGGCAGTCGGCAACACATCCTTTTACCGATGTCACTGATCACTACATCGTCCATCACGGCGTTGACGGGCAACTGGCCGACCGTCCGGGCCGGACCTATTCGGGGGTCGTCCAGGTGCTTGGCCCCGAAGGTGAGTGGGAAAGCAATACCTTGACCTACAAGCGCAGGGCGACGATTCATCCCGAATTCGAGGATTTGGTGGCTGCACTGGCACCCGAACCGCTGCGGGCGGGACTCTGGCAGGCCGAGGGCAGCGCCTTAGATGGCTGGTTCTGACATGCTCGCGCTCGATGCCAAGGCCTTGCTTTCGGGTGCTCTGATCGTCGCCATTGCCGAAATCGGCAAGCGCCTTCCCACCGTGGGCGCGCTGGTGGCGTCGCTGCCGCTGGTCTCGGTGCTGGGCATGATCCTGCTGTGGCACGGACGGCCCGATGCCGAAAACATGGCGCGCCACGCCGAGGCGACCTTCTGGTACGTCCTGCCGTCGCTGCCGATGTTCCTGCTGATCCCGGCGATGCTGCGCGGCGGTGTTTCGTTCTGGATCGCGCTGCCCGCCGTATGCGCGCTGACCGTGGCGCTCTACCTGATGATGGCGTATTTTGGCCGGCACTTCGGCATCCCGCTGTAACGTGATCATAATCGGCCTCGATCCCGGCCTCGGGACCACCGGCTGGGGCGTGATCGCCAGATCGGGCAACAGCCTCACGCACATCGCCAACGGTCAGGCGAAAACCGACCCGCAGGCGCCGCTGGCCGAGCGGCTGGTCACGCTCGACCGGGAACTGACCGACGTGATCCTCGCCCACCGACCCGATGCGGGCGCGGTCGAGGAGGTGTTCGTCAACACCAACGCGCAATCAACGCTCAAGCTCGGGCAGGCGCGCGGCGTGTGCCTCTTGGCGTTGGCGCGGGCGGGTCTGCCGGTGAGCGAATATGCCGCTCGGCTGGTCAAGAAGGCGATTGTCGGCGCCGGTGGGGCCGACAAGGCGCAGGTCCAGGCGATGCTGAAAGTGCTGCTGCCGGGGGTGAAACTGGCCGGGGCCGATGCGGCGGATGCGCTGGCGGTCGCCATCGCTCACGCGCATTCGGTGCGGTGAGTCCCCAACGCCGTTCGCCCTGAGCTTGTCGAAGGGCCGTTCTTTCTTCAAAGAGAACAAAACAGGGGTTGGCCTGTGGCCGCCTTCGGCACGACAGGCTCAGCCCGAACGGGAATCCGTGATCCATGATCGCAAAGCTGACCGGCACGCTTGACGATTTCGGCCCCGACTGGGCGGTGATCGACGTCGCTGGCGTCGGCTATCTAGTGAATTGCTCGGCACGGACCTTGAGCGCGCTGGGCGTCAGGGGCGATGCGGTGACGGTCCATACCGAACTTCAGGTTTCTGAAAACGATATGCGGCTGCTGGGCTTTGCGGATAGCGCCGAGCGGGAGTGGTTCCGCCTGCTCACCGGGGTTCAGGGCGTGGGCAGCAAGATGGCGCTCGCTGTCCTTTCGGCGCTGACGGTGGCTGACTTGCGGGACGCCTGCGCGCGTGGCGATGCAGCCATGGTGGCCCGCGCGCAGGGCGTCGGGCCGAAGCTGGCGGGCCGGATCGTCAACGAATTGATGGACAGGGCGGGCGCGGTGCCGGGTGGTTCTGGCGTTGCAGGAGTTGCGATCGCCGGGATTTCGGTAGCGGGTTCGGCCAGCGCCGACGCAGTTTCAGCCTTGCAGAACCTCGGCTTCAGGCCCGCCGTGGCGGCCAGCGCCGTCGCCCATGCTCAGGCTGAACTGGGTGAAGGCGCGGGCGAGGCTGACCTAATCCGGGTGGCTTTGCGAAAGGCGGCGGGGTGAGTGCTCTGACTACTTCCAGCTACTGTGATGTTATGAACCATGTAGCGGAAAGGGTGGTTGCGGCAACGGAATCAATGGACGAGCTTTGGGACGATCCACATAATTCAGAGCGTTGGAGGAACTGTGACTTTATTGCGCTCCAAGTTCGGAAACTTTGTGAGTTGTTTGTGCTAGGATCACGAACCGCCCACTTCGAAGATGGCCACCATGGGATTGACCTCAAATAGTGGCATCCAGTGAAGGTGTCTAAAAACCTTCAGAAATTAAACGACAATCCAATGCCCATCCCCACTGAAATTGTAAATATGGAAGATGGGACTCGACAGATTAGGCCAATCTCCCTTCCACTCTCAAATGACGTGCTTGGAGCAGTTTATGGTCGATGTGGCAATCCGCTCCATATACCCTCGGCCCATCGCATCCTCCAAGGCAAAACAGGGGAGTTCGACATGCAACGTTTCTCCAATTGGATTCGAGGATTTCATCGTCCGATTTCAAACCACATAATTCTTTTGCCGGGGATTCAGGCGGTTTAAATGTGTCTTTGGACTTGGAGGGCCGAAGATGAGAATCAATGCAATCGACTTGAGGCGCTTGGCCCATCAAGCTTTAGTCCAGTTGGACTGCCAGTTTTCGGCCTGATCCACGTATGAACCCTAATACCCTCCTCACGCCTGACCGTCAGCCGGAAGACCCGGATGTCGCGCTGCGTCCGAAAACACTGGCCGAATTCGTCGGGCAGGAGGCGGCGAAGGACAACCTGCGCGTCTTCATCGAGAGCGCCCGATCCCGCTCCGAGGCCATGGACCATGTCCTGTTCCACGGCCCGCCAGGCCTCGGCAAGACGACGCTCGCCCAGATCGTCGCGCGCGAGCTTGGCGTCGGCTTTCGCGCCACCTCCGGCCCGGTCATCGCCAAGTCGGGCGACCTCGCCGCGCTGCTAACCAACCTCGAGGAAGGCGACGTCCTGTTCATCGACGAGATCCACCGCCTCAATCCCGCGGTGGAGGAAGTGCTCTACCCGGCGATGGAGGACCGCGCGCTCGATCTCATCATCGGCGAGGGGCCATCGGCGCGCTCGGTGCGGATCGACCTGCCCGCCTTCACCCTTGTCGGCGCGACCACACGACAGGGCCTGCTGACGACGCCGTTGCGCGACCGTTTCGGCATCCCGGTGCGCCTCAATTTCTATTCCCACCCCGAACTGGAGCAGGTCGTCACCCGCGGGGCGCGGCTGGTCGGCATCGGCATCGAGGCCGAAGGTGCGGCGGAAATCGCCCGCCGCGCGCGGGGCACGCCCCGCGTCGCCGGCCGGCTGCTGCGCCGGGTGCGCGATTTCGCCCACGTTGCCGGCAGCGCCACGATCACCCGTCCGATTGCCGACGACGCCCTGACCCGGCTGGAGGTCGACGCGCTTGGTCTCGACGCGCAGGACCGGCGTTACCTGCTCATGATCGCCGACATCTACAGGGGCGGCCCCGTCGGCATAGAGACGCTGGCGGCCGGCCTTTCCGAGCCGCGCGACACCATCGAGGAAGTGATCGAGCCGTTCCTGATCCAGCTTGGCCTCGTGGCGCGCACCGCGCGCGGGCGCTGCCTCAACGATCGCGGCTGGAGCCATCTGGGGCTAAGTCCGCCCGCACCGGGCAATGGCGACCTTTTCGACTGAATTGGGTCTTTCCGGTTAAGCCGGTTAGCTGATCGGTCCCGTTTCGGGACAGATGGCCCATCGCAAGGCAAAATTAACCCTGATTCTCGTTTCGGGGCGGCAATTTCGCGGTTAACGGCGTTGTCCCATTAAGAATTTCCTGCGTTGTTTGCGTCATAAGGCGTGCGGGAGATCGCCGGACAGACCTCGTTTCCCCGCATTGCACGACCGCGAAAGAGAAACGCTTATGTCTGTTCGTATGGCCCTTGCAAAACTGTCCGCCTGTGCGGCTGGCTGTGCGGTTGTCGGCGTCTGCGCCGTTCACGTTGCTGAGCCGGCTGCGGCCAAGACCGAGTACCGCAAGGTCAAGCAGATCAAGCAGGCCAAGCCGGTCAAGCGCGTCGTCCGCCAGGCCCTGCGCAAGACCAAGCGCATCCGCCGTGTGACCCAGAAAGCGCCCTGCTGCGAGCCCGAAGTGGCCGTGGCCGCCGCCGTGCCCCAGTACGTTCCGCCTCTGCCGCCCTAGCCCATCATCAGCGGTGGCGGTGGCAGCAGCACCCCGGTGGTGATTGGCGGCGGCGGTTTAGGCGGCTTTGGCGATGGCTTCTTCGGCGGCTTCTTCGGTGGCGGCAGTTCGGGCGCCGGCAGCGTCGTCGTCTCGACGACGACTTCGGGCGGTTCGACCTCGACCTCGACTTCCGGCGGCTCGACCTTCACCCCAAGCGGATCGACCTCGTCCTCGACAGTACCGGCGGTTCGAGTTCCTCGTCCAGTTCCTCCTCATCGAGTTCCTCGTCTTCCAGTTCGTCGTCCTCGGGCGGATCGACCTCGACCAGCACCCGCGGCAAGCCCGACAAGCCGCACAGCTCAACCTCGACCACCTCGACGACCACCGGCGGCTCAAGCGACTTGACCGGGTCGACTTCCAGCAGCACCAGCTCCTCGGCATCGGGCAGCATCGGCAGCACGGGAACAACCGGAGGCTACAGCACGACGAGCACCGGGGGCACGACCGGCAGCACCGGCGGGCACCATGTGCCGGCTCCGCCGATGCTGATCCTGTTCGGCGCGGGCGCGGCGGCCCTGTTCGCGCGCCGCAAGCTGGGCCAGCGCAAGGCGGCCTGAAGCTACACTGGCGCATCGCTCATAGCGGAAAACCGGTTCCTACTCTTCCGCGCGATGCTTGCAAAATCCCAACCCGAACCGGAACCATCGGGTATTAAAGGAAGGTGCGACAAGCGCCGCCCTCTTTTTGTGTCACGGGTCAGGCCGCAAGCCGCCCCATCCGCCACAGCGCGAAGAGGCCCACCGCGACCCATATGACGTTGAGCACGGCAGAGGGAATTGCCCCGTGCCACCAAGTGTTGGCTACAAAGCCAGCGGCCC
>VGDH01000151.1 GCA_016869835.1 Alphaproteobacteria bacterium | reverse complement strand
ATCAGGATGCGGTAGACGTTGTTTTCCGGCTGCTGCTCGGTCAGGCCCAGCGAATTGACCTGCACGCCATAGCGGAAGCGGCGATACTTCGCCTCGGTGATGCCATAGCGGGTTTCACAGATTTCATCCCACAGATCGACAAAGGCGCGCATCTTGCACAGCTCGGTGACAAAGCGGATGCCTGCATTGACGAAGAACGAGATGCGGCCGACCATGTTGGGGACATCCTCGGGCGCGACCTTGCCCTTGAGATCATCCAGCACCGCGCAGGCTGTGGCGAGTGCAAAGGCCAGCTCCTGCTCGGGCGTCGCACCCGCCTCTTGCAGGTGATATGAACAGACGTTCATCGGGTTCCATTTCGGCAGGTGCTTTTGCGTAAAGGCTGCAACGTCGGTGATCATGCGCAGCGAGGGTTTGGGCGGCGCGATATAGGTGCCGCGCGACAGGTATTCCTTGATGATGTCGTTTTGCACGGTGCCTTGCAGCTTGGACACATCCGCGCCCTGTTCTTCCGCAACCGCGATATACAGCGCCAAAAGCCACGGGGCCGTGGCGTTGATCGTCATCGAGGTGTTCATCTGTTCCAAGGGGATGTCCTTGAACAGCGTGCGCATGTCGCCAAGATGGCAGATCGGCACGCCGACCTTGCCGACCTCGCCCTTGGACAACTCGTGATCACTGTCATAGCCGGTCTGGGTCGGCAGATCGAAGGCCACTGAAAGCCCAGTCTGCCCCTTGGCCAGGTTGGTGCGATAAAGCGCATTCGAGGCGGCAGCGGTGGAATGGCCCGCATAGGTGCGGAAAAGCCAGGGCTGTTCTTTCTGCGCTTGCATGGGCGGCCTCTTTCGGTGAATCGCTTCGGCAATTTTATTTCGTCAGGGCACAGATAGGCGACATTTTCCGGCGCTGTCAATCGCTGCGCTGCGGCATACTCCTCGGGCGCCTGCGGCTTCTCGTCGTGATTGGCCCGATGAGGGGCAAAGCCCCCGAAGAGGGTTTTGATTCTGCCGCCAGATAAGGCAGGTTGTGCCCATGTTCCAAGACGTGACCTTGCCGCTCTGGCTTCTTCTGCTGACCGTCGGCTTTGCCGCCGTGACCTTTGCTTCGCATTTTCTCTTTCCGTCAGTCCGATGGTTCTTCCGCAAGCGGGCCGAGCGCGCGCTTGCGCGCCTGAACACCCGGCTTGATCGCCCGATCGAGCTGTTCAAGCTGGCGCGGCGGCAGGACATGATCGTGCGCCTGACCTATGATCCGCGCGTGATGGAGGCGGTGGCCGAACACGCGGCAGAAACCGGCGTGCCCGGCGAGGTGGCCTTTGAAGAGGCCCGCCGCTTTGCGCGCGAGATCGTCCCGGCCTTTTCCGCCACGCTCTATTTCGGTGTCGCCACCCGTTTGGCGCGCTGGATCAGCCGGGGCCTCTACCGGGTGCGCATCGGCAAGGTGGACCCGGCGCTGAATGGCCAGCTTGACCGCAATGCCACGGTGATTTTCGTAATGAACCACCGATCGAATATGGATTATGTGCTGGTGACCTGGCTGGTCTCCAACCGCTCGGCGCTGTCTTATGCGGTGGGCGAATGGGCGCGGATCTGGCCCTTGTCCCGGCTGATCCGGGCGATGGGGGCCTATTTCATCCGGCGCGGCAGCCGCAACACACTCTATCGCCGGGTGCTGGCGCGCTATGTCCAGATGGCGACCGAGGAAGGCACGACACAGGCGATCTTTCCCGAAGGTGGGCTCAGCCTTGATGGCCGCGTCGGCCCCGCGCGCATGGGGCTTCTGCATTATGTAGCCAGCGGCGTGGGGGCCGGACGCGATGTGCTTTTCGTGCCGGTCGGGCTGGCCTATGACCGGGTGCTTGAAGATCGGGTGCTGGTGGCGGCGGGGCAGGCCGGAGAGCGGCGGTTCCGCGCCGGTCTGGGGCCGATCCTGCGCTTTGTCGGGGTGAATATCTGGCGGCGCCTGCGCGGCCGCTTCATGGGCTTTGGCACGGCGGCGGCGGGTTTTGGTCCGCCGGTGTCCTTGCAGGCCTTCCGCGCCGCTCATCCCGATGCCCCGACCGAGGCGCTGGGGGCCCGTCTGATGGCCGAGATCGAAAAGGTGGTGCCGGTCCTTGCCGTGCCCCTGGTTGCGGCGGCGCTTGACCGCGCCCCGGCGGATCGGGCTGCGCTTTTGTCCGTCATGGCGGACCTCGCGCAGGCGCTTGAGGCGCAGGGGGCCGTGCTGAAACTGCCGCCGCAGGGCCTTGGTCAGGCACTGGATGAGGGGCTGCGCCCGCTGATTGCGCGGGGTCTGGTGGGAGATGACCTGCGCCCAAGGCCCGGCGCAACGGAACTCCTCGCCTTCTACGCCGCGCCGATCTGGCAGCGGCTGCGGGCCGATCGTGCCGATGATGCCGCAACGCAGCAGACATAAAATTACAATTTGTGATCCATACCTATTGCAATGTTGCGCGCCTTGGGTATTCCTTGGCCCCAAGCTGCTGCGATTCTGCGATGCGGCATAACCGACGTTGCCTTGATGAATGGAGGCCCTTATGGCACTGGACACCGCACCCACCATTGCGCCCTATGAAGCGCCGGTGAAGGACCTCTACGAGATCGGCGAAATGCCGCCCTTGGGCCATGTGCCAAAGCAGATGTATGCCTGGGCCATTCGCCGTGAACGCCACGGGCCGCCGGAACAGGCCATGCAGCTTGAGGTGGTCGATACCTGGAAGCTCGACAGCAACGAAGTGCTGGTCATGGTGATGGCGGCAGGCGTAAATTACAATGGCGTCTGGGCGGGTCTCGGTCAGCCGATCAGCCCCTTCGACAACAGCAATTCCCCCTATTTCATCGTGGGTTCCGATGCGGCCGGGATCGTCTGGGCCGTGGGCGACAAGGTCAAGCGCTGGAAGGTCGGCGATGAGGTGGTGATCCACTGCAATCAGGACGACGGCGATGACGAGGAATGCAACGGCGGCGACCCGATGTTTTCGCCGACCCAGCGCATCTGGGGCTATGAAACCCCCGACGGCTCGTTCAGCCAGTTCACCCGCGTGCAGTCGCAGCAGCTGATGCCGCGCCCGCGCCACCTGACCTGGGAAGAATCGGCCTGCTACACGCTGACGCTGGCCACCGCCTATCGCATGCTCTTTGGCCATGCCCCCCATGACCTCAAGCCGGGTCAGAACGTGCTGGTCTGGGGGGCCTCGGGCGGGCTTGGCTCTTATGCCATCCAGCTCATCAACACCGCGGGCGCCAATGCCATCGGCGTGATTTCCGATGAATCCAAGCGCGACTTCGTCTTGTCCCTTGGCGCCAAGGGCGTCATTAACCGCAATGGCTTCAAATGCTGGGGACAGCTGCCCAAGGTGGGCAGCCCCGAATACAACGACTGGCTGAAGGAAGCCCGCAAATTCGGCAAGGCGATCTGGGACATCACCGGCAAGGGCGTGAATGTCGACATGGTCTTTGAACACCCCGGCGAGGCGACCTTCCCGGTCTCATCGCTCGTCTGCAAAAAGGGCGGCATGGTGGTGATCTGCGCGGGAACCACCGGCTTCAACTGCACCTTCGACGTGCGCTACATGTGGATGCATCAAAAGCGCCTGCAAGGCTCGCATTTCGCGCATCTCAAGCAGGCGGCGGCGGCCAACAAACTGATGGTGGAACGTCGGCTTGACCCTTGCATGTCCGAGGTCTTCCCTTGGGCCGATATCCCCAAGGCCCATACGCTGATGTGGAAAAACCAGCACAAGCCCGGCAACATGGCCGTTCTGGTGCAGGCCCCGACCACCGGCTTGCGCACCTTTGAAGACGCGCTTGAGGCCAGCCACAACCGCTGATCCCCGTCACCACAGCGCCGCAGTCCCCCGGCTGCGGCGCTGCCTGCATCTTCTGGTTGCACTATTCGTCGGACTCTTGGCCCACCCGGCGCTAGACTGTTCACAGAATCGAGACAATCTATCGGTTCGACAGGTGATGTGAAGAGGGCCCCATGCGTCATGACTGGATCTTCGATGTGCTGCGTGACTTACGGGCCTATGCGCAAACAAACGGGCTTCCCGCCCTCGCGCTGAAGGCCGATGAGGCCATGCGCGTCGCGCGGGCCGAGGTTGCAGCCACCGCCCTTCACCCGGCGCGCCCGGCCGGTCTGCACCCTGCCGCCCATGCCCAACGCGACAGCACAGCCGATCCAGGCCCGGGGGAAGAGGAAACTGGCCCCGCCTCCGGTCGTTCTCACTGACAACCGCGGCAGATGGGCCCCCATGGACCGGGCCGCGCACAGGCCGCGTTCCCGCACGGGTGCACTGGCCCTTCCCGTCCCACTCGCCTATGGTCGCCCCATGCTGCCGACCCTCACTTTTTCCGACGATCAGGCCGAAGCCTATGACCGCGTCGCGGCCACGCTTCTGGGCATGGGTATTGATCTGGCCGAGGGCACGCTGACCCCGCGTGCCGAGGGCAAAGCCTCGGTTCTGGCCGTGGTGGGCAAGGCGGGGTCGGGCAAGACCATGCTTCTCGCGAGCCTCTACAAGGCGATGCAGGCGGCGGGCGTTGATCTTGTGTCGGGCGATTACGAACCCCGCCGCCGCAAGGACCGCCGGACGCTGGCCATCCTTGCGCCCACCAACAAGGCGGCTTCAGTCCTGCGCCTGCGCGGTGTGCCGGCGACCACCATCCACCGCATCCTCTATACCCCGGTCTATGACCCGCAATATGAAAAGATCGCCGAATGGCTGACAGGGCATGGGCCGCGCCCCACGGTCGAAGGCCTGACCGATTTGGCGCTTGACCGCGCCAAGGTGTTTTATGACAGCGTCGCCTCGATCCCCGGTGCCTTGGCCGCCGCAGGGCTCAGGGGCAGCGACTTCATCCAGGGCTGGAAACGCCGCGAGGAACCCCTGGACGTGGGCTTTGTCGATGAAAGTTCTATGCTGGATGAACGCCAGTTTGACGACCTGCGCGAAATTTTCCCGACACTCGTGCTGTTCGGTGACCCGGCCCAGCTTGCCCCAGTTGGACAAAGCGGGGAAATGGTGTTCGACAGGCTGGCCGAACCGCTCAAGCTAAATCTGCACCGCATCCACCGGCAAACGCAGGACAATCCGATCCTTGATCTCGCCCATGCGCTGGCCGACGACCGTGTCGGATTTGACGATTTCGAACGTCTCGTCGAAGACACCGCGAAACGCGATGACCGGGTGGTCTGGGCCGAACGGGTGGATGCCGACCTGATGGCGCGCAGTCCGGTTCTCGTCTGGCGCAATGCCACCCGTATCCGGCTCATCACCGCCTTCCGCGCCGCCCATGGCGCACCGGAAGATGATCTTCTGCCAGGCGAACCGCTGATCTGCGACGGGATCGAGCTGCCCCTGAAACATCGCAAGAAACGGATTGATCTCGAGGCCCGCGGTCTGATCAAGGGCGCGCAGGTGATCTACCTTGGCCCCGGCAACCGCCCCGGCTTTGCCAAACTCCACGTCATGGGCGCCGAAGAGCCACAGCTTTCCGCCGCCTCTATCATCAAGATCGAACGCCGCGATGAGGAAGAACCCTTCATCCCCCACGCCGCCACCATGGGCGCGGCCTTTCTGCATGGCGCGGCCGTGACAATCCACAAGGCCCAAGGCTCGCAATGGGACACCGTTCAGGTCTTCGCCCCCGACCTTTACGCCGCCGCCGCTGCGGGCCGGTCCGAGGCGGGCGTGCCCTTGTGGAAACGCCTCGCCTATGTTGCCATCACCCGCGCCGAAAAGCGCCTGATGTGGGTGGTCAGGAACCGTCTGGGCAGGCCGACCTATCCGCTTACCGTCGCCGACCTGAAATTGCCCGCCGCCCCCCTGACCCTTAGCTCCGAGGCCGAGGAGTAAGGCTTTTCCTACCCGGCGACGG
>VGDH01000150.1 GCA_016869835.1 Alphaproteobacteria bacterium | reverse complement strand
CAGACGAGGATCAGGCCATGGCCCAAATCTCCCTCACCTTTCCCGATGGCAACAAGCGCGACTACGCCGCTGGCGTGACCGCTGCCGAAGTGGCCCTATCCATCGCTCCCGGTCTGGCGAAAAAGGCGATTTCCGCCACCGTCAACGGCGCGCATTACGATCTGCAATGGCCGATCACCACGGATGCCACGATTGCCATCCACACGATGCAGGATGACGCGCAGGCGCTGGAACTCATCCGCCACGACTGCGCCCATATCATGGCCCGCGCGGTGCAAGAGATTTGGCCCGATGTGAAGGTCACCATCGGCCCGGTGCGCGATTACGGCTGGTTTTACGACTTTGACCGGGCAGAACCCTTCACGCCCGAAGACCTTGGCGCGATTGAAGCCCGCATGAAGCAGATCATCAACGCCCGCGACCCGGTGAAAACCGAGGTCTGGGACCGCGCCCGCGCCATTGCCTATTACGAGGAACGCGGCGAGCCCTTCAAGGTGGAACTCATCAACCGCATCCCCGAGGGCGAGGATTTGCGGATGTATTGGCATGGGGCTTGGCAAGACCTTTGCCGCGGCCCGCATCTCCAACATACCGGGCAGGTTCCGGCGGATGCTTTCAAACTGACCCATGTCGCCGGGGCTTATTGGCTGGGCGATGCCAGCCGCCCGATGCTTCAGCGCATCTATGGTCTGGCCTTTAAGAACCGCGACGATCTGAAAGCCCACATGACCATGCTGGAGGAGGCCGCCAAACGCGACCACCGCAAGCTGGGCCGCGAGATGGAGCTCTTCCACATTCAGGACGAAGCGCCGGGCATGGTGTTCTGGCACCCGAACGGCTGGACGATCTATCGCCAGCTGGAAGATTACATGCGCGACCGTTTGCGCACCGCCGGTTACAAGGAAATCAAGACGCCGCAGGTGGTGGACCGTATCCTGTGGGAAAAGTCGGGCCATTGGGAGGCCTACCGCGAGAACATGTTCATCGTCGAGGTGGACGAAGAGGGTGCCAAGGAAAAGCGCATCAATGCGCTGAAGCCGATGAATTGCCCCTGCCATGTGCAGGTGTTCAATCAGGGCCTGAAGAGCTACCGCGACCTGCCCTTGCGGCTGGCCGAGTTTGGGTCCTGCCACCGCAATGAATCCTCAGGCTCCATGCATGGGCTGATGCGCGTGCGCGGCTTTACCCAGGACGACGCGCATATCTTCTGCACCGAAGACCAGATTGAAGCCGAATGCGCGGGCTTCATCGCGCTTCTGTCATCCGTCTACAAAGACCTTGGATTTGAAAAGTTCGACATCAAACTCTCCACCCGCCCCGATGTGCGCGTGGGGTCAGATGAGATCTGGGACAAGGCCGAAGGGGCGCTGCAAAAGGCGATCGAGGGCCTTGGCCTGCCCTATCAAGTGAACCCCGGCGATGGGGCCTTCTATGGGCCGAAGTTGGATTTCAAGCTGACCGACGCGATTGGCCGCGAATGGCAGTGCGGCACCTTCCAGGCCGATTTCAACCTGCCGAACCGGCTGGATGCGGAATTCGTCGGCGAGGACGGCGCGAAACACCGTCCCGTCATGCTGCACCGCGCGATCCTTGGCTCCTTCGAGCGCTTTATCGGCATTCTCATCGAAAACTACGCGGGCAAGTTCCCCTTCTGGCTGGCCCCGCGTCAGGTGGTCGTCGCCTCTATCGTATCGGATGCCGATGGCTATGTGCATGAGGTGGTGAATGCCCTCAAAAAGGCGGGCGTCCGGGCCGAGGCCGATACGCGCAATGAGAAGATCAACTACAAGGTCCGCGAGCATTCGGTGGGCAAAGTTCCCGTGATCCTGGCCATCGGCATGAAGGAAGTTGAGGAGCGGACTGTTTCAGTACGCCGTCTGGGCGAGACCCGGACTGAAGCGATTTCCTTCGATCAGGCGATTTCGACCTTTGGCCTTGACGCGCTGCCACCGGCGCACTAAGGCCCGCAACCCCTTGAAATACCACAAAAGCGCTGCAAATCTGCGGCGCTTTTTGCCATTTGCGTCGACCTCTTGTCACTCACAGAGCCGTGGGACACGGGCCTGTGACTGGTGTGTGAGGCGGGGCGATCCCTAGGGGTGGGCTGTCGAAAGACGTCAACCAGTAAAAGGATCATATCAATGTCGAACCATATCCGCACGCTGACCGTCGCCGGTGCGCTTGCCGCTGCACTGGCGGCTCAGGCGACCACCGTGACCGCGCAGGAAAACGAAAAGTGCTTTGGCGTGGCACTCGCTGGCCAGAATGACTGCGCGGCGGGCGAAGGCACGACCTGCGCGGGCAGCTCGAAGGTCGACTACCAAGGCAACGCCTTGAAGCTTGTCCCGGCCAGCACCTGCACCACGATGGAACTGCCCGACGGCCGCATGGGCAGCCTCGAGGCGCTCGACCGCGACCTGCCGCAGGGCTGATGCGAAAGGACGGACCGGGGGGCGCGCCCCCCGGCCCCCCGAAGATTTTTGAGCAGAGAGGATGACCATATTCGATCACTTCGCCCGCCGCCTGCCTGCTTTGCCCGGAGTGGGCTACAAGCCCCAACACTTCAGCGAGATCCTGCAAGACCCTGACCCGGTTGGCTGGCTTGAAGTGCATGCGGAAAACTACATGGGCGCAGGCGGGCGGCCCTTGGCGCAGCTGCGCCATCTGGCCGAACGGTTTCCAATCTCGGTGCATGGCGTTGGCCTTTCCATTGGCGGCGAGGCACCGCTGGACCGCGACCATCTGGCCGGCCTTTCCCGGCTGTGCGGCGAGATGAATCCGGCAAGCTTTTCCGAACATCTGGCCTGGTCCACCCATGACGGGGCCTTTCTGAACGATCTTCTGCCCCTGCCCTATACGGCCCAGACGCTTGCCCGCGTCGCCGCGCATGTCGATCAGGTGCAAGAGGCGCTGGGCCAACAGATGCTTCTGGAAAACCCCTCGACCTATGTCGCCTTCCGCGAAACCGTGCTGGACGAGATCGACTTTCTGGCCGAGATCGCCCGCCGCACCGGATGCGGGCTTTTGCTTGATGTGAACAATGTCTTTGTTTCCTGCACCAATCAGCAGCGCGACCCTTGGGATTACATCACGCGCTTTCCCCTGCATCTGGTCGGCGAAATACATCTCGGCGGTCATGACGCGGACCACGACAGCGCCAACCGCCCACTGTTGAACGACAGCCACGGCACCGAGGTGGCCGATCCGGGCTGGGCGCTTTATGCCGAGGTCATCCGGCGGACAGGCCCGCTTCCGACGCTGATCGAATGGTACAATGACGTGCCCGACTGGCAGACCCTGGCCGCCGAGGCCACGCGCGCCCGGCAGATCCTGGTGCCCGCACGAGCCAGTCCAGCTTTGCCCGGGCCCTTCTTGACCCCGAAAGCGCGCTGCCCCCAGGCGTTGTCGGCCCCGAAGGCCTGCCCGATGCCAAACGCTTTGCGGTCTATCGCAACACCGTCAACAGCTCGCTCGTCAAGGTGCTCGAGGCCGGTTTTCCGGCTGTGCAACGGCTGATAGGGCCTGAATTCTTTGCCGCCATGGCGCTGGTCTATCTGCGGCAAGAGCCGCCGCGTGACCGCCGCCTGATGCTTTACGGTGCGGGGTTCTCCGGTTTTCTGGCCGGTTTCCTACCCGTCGCCCATCTGGGCTATCTGCCCGATGTCGCCCGGCTGGAACAGGCGCTGCGCGAAAGCTACCACGCCGCCGACACAACGGCGCTCTCGCCCAAGGCCCTGTCGGCCCTTGGCGAGGCCAAGCTGCTTTCTGCCCGGCTGCAGCTTGCGCCGAGCCTGCGGGTGCTGAGGTCGGATTGGCCGATCCATGCCATCTGGCGCCACACGCTGCACGACGGACCAAAGCCGCAGATGATCGGCGAGGACGTCGCCGTCCTGCGCCCGGTCTATGACCCCGTGGTCGTGCAGCTGCCCGCCGGTGGTGCCGCCTTTCTGACCGCATTGATGCGCGGTGCGCCCCTGATCGAAGCGCTGGCCGACACGGCCGAGGGGTTCGACCTTGGCCGCGTGCTGGAAATCTTGCTGACCCACAACGCCGTTATCGGAGCAACCCCATGACCCCCGCCCCGCACCTGCCCCTGGCTCAACAGATCGCCGCGCTGGACCGGCTGGGCGACAGCCTGGTGCCCAGCCTCGCCCGCGCCTCTTTCGCGGCCATTCTCTTGATGTATTTCTGGACCTCGGGGCTGACCAAGTTCGACGGTCCCTTCACCCCCTCACTTGGGGCCTATGCCCAGATCTTCCCCCGCACGATGGAGGCGGCGGGCTATGATCTGGGCCAGATGGGCACTTTGCGTTGGGCCATCGTGCTGGCAGGGTCATGGGCGGAAATGGTGCTGCCCGCGCTGATCGTGCTGGGCCTTGCCACGCGGCTGTCCGCGCTGGGGATGATCGGCTTTGTGGCTGTGCAAAGCCTGAGCGACATCATCGGCCATACCGCTGGACCTGAAACGATCGGGGCCTGGTTCGACGCAAGCGCCGAGGCGCTGATCCTTGATCAACGGACGCTCTGGCTCTTCCTTCTGGTTGTGCTGGTGGTCAAGGGCGCAGGCCCGCTTTCGCTTGACCGGCTGATCCTGCGACATCGCGCCGGTGGCCTGGGCGGCTAGGCTTTGGGCTCCCGCGCGACGCCCGAAAGCCGGGACATGCCCTGCCTTTCCCGCCGGCAGTTTTGCCCCTCTCATCGCCTGACGGATTCCCCGCTTGCTTTTATGAAAAGCTTTGGCATGATTTTCCCAGTGACGACAGACTTTCTGACCGCCTATCGAGGCCCAAGAAGACCTGCTTGCACGGCCCGCGGCAATTCCGCCTCGGGAGGGTTGAGATAGGAGAGAGCGGCATGCCCACCGGCACCGTGAAATGGTTCAACAGCACCAAAGGTTATGGCTTCATCGCCCCCGATGACGGCGGCAAGGACGTGTTCGTACACATCTCGGCAGTTGAGCGTGCAGGCCTTAAGGGTCTGAATGACAACCAGAAAATCGGCTATGAACTGCAATCGGGCCGCGATGGCAAGCAGTCTGCCGGCGATCTGCGCCTGCTTTAAGTCAGGATTTCCACGCGTGTAAGCGGCCCCCTCTCGGGGCCGTTTTTCTTTGCTTCACAGCAGCGCCGCCTGCACCTCGGCATCCCAGCCAAGGTGCCATTTTTCTGCCCGGATTACCGGGCGTTTCATCACTGTAGACTGGGCGGCAATCTGCGCCTCTGGCTCAGATTCGCGCAAAAAATCGGAAAAACTGCGGTAGGTGGTCGATTGCCGGTTCACCAGACGCGCCCCGAATTCGGCCACCATTTCGGCAATTTCCACCTCGGTAAGCGGATCTTTGCGAATGTCGCGGAACTGCACCACGTGGCCCGCCGCCTCCAGCGCCTTCTGTGCCTTCTTGCAGGTGTCACAGGTGGGAATACCGTAAAGGATCATGGCTCACAGCTTGTAGATGGCTTTGGTGACCGCCAGTCCACCCCATGCCGACACCGCCGTCAAGACCGTGCCCCAGGCCACGTCGGTCACCACCATGCGCAGGTTCCACCCCTTCAGGATGGCGTAGTTGGTGAACTCGAAGGTGCCATAGGCCATAAAGCCCAGAATGGCCGCCGGGATCAGGATCGGCGCACCCGACTTCAGCGCGGGAACCGAGACCATATACAAAAGCCCCGCCACATAGGCCATGTAAAACAGCGCCGCCGGGGCAAGACGGATGTTCTCCAGCATCATCGGCCCGATATAGCGCTCGAATAGCGGCGCCATGTAAAGCCGCAGCATGATGGCGTCGATCACCAGAAAGATCGCGGCGGTCGAGATATACAGCGTCACGAGTTGCATCGGCGGCTCCTTGGCACGGGCGGGCATCAGTCACAGGTCCTTG
>VGDH01000149.1 GCA_016869835.1 Alphaproteobacteria bacterium | reverse complement strand
GATGTGGGTGGTCAGGAACCGTCTGGGCAGGCCGACCTATCCGCTTACCGTCGCCGACCTGAAATTGCCCGCCGCCCCCCTGACCCTTAGCTCCGAGGCCGAGGAGTAAGGCTTTTCCTACCCGGCCAAAGCCGCTAGATTCAGCCCAACACATTCATCTTGGCCCAAATACCCCACGGGGGTCCGGGGGTGTGAAACCCCCGGGGCCAGCCACAGGAGCCGCCCCATGAAATGCGTTTTCGTCCAGTTCCGCTGCACCCCCGGCAAGACCTATGAGGTCGCGAACGCCATCTATGACCGCGAGGTGGTCAGCGAGCTTTACTCGACCTCCGGCGAATATGACCTGATCGCCAAGGTCTATATTCCGGATGAAGAGGATGTCGGCCATTTCCTGTCGGGCAGGCTGTTCGACATTCCGGGCATTGTGAAAACCCTGACGACCATGACCTTCAAGGCCTTCTGAGCCGCCCGATTACTCCCAGCCCGTAGGATGAGGTTCCACCCCACCGGCCTTCACCGCAGGATCGGCGGGCCGTCCATTCTGGCCGCCTTCACAAAGGCCGCGATGCGCCCGGCGTCCTTCAACCCCGGCGCCGCTTCGACACCGGATGACACATCCACCTGCCGCGCATTGGTCAGCCGGATCGCCTCGGCCACGTTTTCCGGCGTCAGGCCCCCCGCCAGCATCCAGGGGCGCAGCCAGCGGCGCTGTGCCACCAGCCGCCAGTCAAAAGACAGCCCATTGCCGCCCGGCAGATCGGCATTCTTCGGCGGCTTGGCATCGACCAAAATCTGGTCGGCCACGAAAGAGTAATCAAACAGCGCCGCCAGATCGCCCTCATCGGCCACCCCCACCGCCTTCATCACCGGCAGGCGATAGCGGTCGCGGATCTTGGCGACGCGCTCGGGCGTCTCATGGCCATGCAGTTGCAACATGTCCAAAGGCATGGCCTCCGTGATCGCATCCAGTGCTGCATCCTCTGCGTCAACCACTAGCGCCACCTTGGCCAGACCGACCGGCGCGGCCAAAGCCAGCGCTCGCGCTTCGTGAATGGTCAGGTTGCGCGGGCTCTTGGCAAAGAACACCAGCCCCATATAGGCCGCCCCGCTGGCCGCCACGGCGGCGACATCGGCCTCGGTCCGAAGGCCACAGATCTTGACACGGATATCGGGCATCTCAGGCTTTCGGCTTGTCCAGAAGCGCCAGAATATCGTCCTTGGGAACCGACTGGCTGTCCTTCATCACGGCCAGTTCGCGTTCCAGCCGGGCCACCTCGCGGGTTTTCTGGCTGGCCGTGGCCCGGTGCTTCATCTCGCGGAACCATTCCCAGACAAAGCCGATCAGCAGACCGGCCACGATGCCGCCAAAGATCACCACGAACAGCGGCACTTCGATCTGCCAGTGCAGACCGCTGAAGGCCGCAAGATCATCGGGCAGCGCCTGCAACGTCACCGGCGCCCGGTTGGCCAGCGCCACAGTTAGAAGCGCCAGCCCAAGGGCCGCAAGAAACAGATAGCGCAGGCTGCGGATCATGGCCCCTCTCCGTGTTCACGCCCCAGTATCGGGCGCAGAGGCGGCCAAGGCAAGGGCAGCTTACTTGCCGTTCAGCCGGTCGCGCAGCAGTTTGCCGGTCTTGAAGAAGGGCACCTTCTTGTCATCGACCTTCACCGCCTCGCCAGTGCGCGGATTGCGCCCGATGCGGGCATTGCGCGCCTTGACCGAAAAGGCCCCAAAGCCGCGCAACTCAACCCGGTCCCCCTTGGCCAAGGCCTCGATGATCTCGTCAAAGACCGTGTTGACGATCCGCTCGACGTGACGCTGTGTCAGATGCGGGTTTTCTTCTGCGATCTTCTGGATCAATTCCGAGCGGATCATCCGTGTCCTCCCCCTTCGTGGTTGTTTCAGCCTTGTTTTCGGGCTGTTGCAGCCGCCACCAATTGTTTTTCACCCGGGACTATAGGCAAAATTCTTGCTTTCGCACAAACGTTTTTCAAGCAGCCAGGGTTCGGAATGGCAAAGAGGCCCCGCCTTTCGGCGGGACCTCTCGTGATTGTTTCCAATCTGACGCCGTCAGATCACTTGTTGCCACCCTTGAGGGCTGCGCCAAGGATGTCGCCCAGCGAGGCGCCCGAATCGGACGAACCATACTGTTCCACGGCTTCCTTCTCTTCGGCGATCTCGCGTGCTTTGATCGACAGACCCAGCTTGCGGGTCTTGGGGTCGATATTGGTCACGCGCACGTCGATCTTGTCGCCAACCGAGAAGCGCTCGGGGCGCTGGTCGCCCCGGTCGCGGCTCAGGTCCGAGCGGCGGATGAACGACTTGGCGCCGTTGTATTCCACCTCGACGCCGCCATCTTCAATCGCGGTGACGACGACGGTGATGATCGCGCCGCGCTTCACGCCGTCAACGGCATCCGAGAAGTTGTCCTCGCCGAGGGCCTTGATCGACAGCGAGATGCGCTCTTTCTCGACATCCACTTCGGTGACGGCGGCCTTGACCACGTCGCCCTTGCGGTAGTTCTGAATGGCTTCCTCGCCGCGGCTCTCCCACGACAGATCCGACAGGTGAACCATGCCGTCGATGTCGTTTTCCAGACCCACGAACAGGCCGAATTCGGTGATGTTCTTGACTTCACCTTCAATGGCCGAGCCAACCGGGTGGTTTTCAGCGAACACTTCCCACGGATTGCGCTGGGTCTGCTTCAGGCCAAGCGACACGCGGCGCTTGGCGCTGTCGATTTCCAGCACCATGACTTCGACTTCCTGAGAGGTCGAAACGATCTTGCCGGGGTGCACGTTCTTCTTGGTCCACGACATTTCCGAAACGTGAACCAGACCCTCGACACCGGCTTCCAGCTCCACGAAGGCGCCGTAATCGGTGATGTTGGTGACGCGGCCCTTGTGCACGGTGCCAAGCGCATAAAGCTTTTCAACGGCATCCCACGGATCGGACTGCAGCTGTTTCATGCCAAGGCTGATGCGGTGGGTGTCTTTGTTGATCTTGATGACCTGAACCTTGATGGTCTCGCCGATCGTCAGGATCTCCGACGGGTGGTTGACGCGACGCCAAGCCATGTCGGTGACGTGCAAGAGGCCGTCAACGCCGCCCAGGTCAACGAAGGCACCGTATTCGGTGATGTTCTTGACCACGCCGTCGGCGATCTGACCTTCGGTCAGGTTGCCGATGACTTCGGCGCGCTGTTCGGCACGCGATTCTTCCAGGATGGCGCGGCGCGACACAACGATGTTGCCACGGCGACGGTCCATTTTCAGGATCTGGAAGGGCTGCTTCATGCCCATCAACGGGCCAGCATCACGCACAGGGCGCACGTCAACCTGAGAGCCGGGCAAGAAGGCCACAGCGCCGCCCAGATCAACGGTAAAGCCGCCCTTGACGCGGCCAAAGATGGCGCCGTCAACACGGGTTTCCGAAGCGTAAGCCTTTTCAAGGCGATCCCAGGCTTCTTCGCGGCGAGCTTTCTCGCGGCTGATCTGGGCTTCCCCGCGGGCGTTCTCCACGCGGTCAAGGTAAACCTCAATCTCGTCGCCCACGTTGATCGACGGGGCTTCGCCGGGGTTTGCGAATTCTTTCAGATCGATGCGGCCTTCCATCTTGTAGCCGACGTCGATGATGGCCTGGCCCGCCTCGATGGCGATGACCTTGCCTTTGACAACCGTGCCCTCTTCGGGGGTGTCAATCTCGAAGCTTTCCTTCAACAGGGCTTCGAATTCTTCCATGGATGCTTTAGCGCACATTCAGTTTGTTCCTTTTCTCGTCTTTTCACAGGCCATGCGGTTGGCTCCGCCGGTCTTTCTGCCCAAATACCGAAAGGGCCACGGCATCGCCGGACCCTTCTGGATGCGCGTCTTTAGGCGCAGCCGCCCTTCTTGGCAAGGGCAAACCGGCCGGGGCAGGGGCCAAAATGCAAACGGCCCCCAAACTTGGGGGCCGCTGCGGAACAGAGGTTTCGATCAAGCGACTTCGGTGACCAGTTCGGCCAGGGGCTTGCGGACCTTCGCCGCACCCTTGAGCCAGTCCCCCTCGGCCGCACGATAGCCCAAAGGCATCAGCGTGACCGAGCGCAGCCCCTTGGCCCGCAGGCCTAGGATCTCATCCACCTGCGCAGGGTCAAAGCCCTCCATCGGGGTGGCGTCCACCTCTTCAAAGGCGGCGGCGGTGAGTGCCAGACCAAAGGCGATATAGGCCTGACGGGCGGCATGTTCGAAATTCACCTCGGCCGGGCGCGGCAGATACTGCGCCTTCAACCCGTCGTAATAGGCGTTCAGCATCTCCAGCGGCGTGCCGCGCTGCTTGTGGGTCTCTTGCACCACGGCATCAATGCGCTCGGCGGTGTAATTGTCCCAGGCGGCGAACACCAGCACATGGCTGCCGTCCACAATCTGCTTCTGGCCATAGGCGGCGGCCGACAGCTTGGCCTTCACCTCGGGGTTGGTGACGACGATGATCTCAAAGGGCTGCAGGCCCGAAGAGGTGGGGGCCAGGTTGGCCGCCTCGAGAATGGCGGTGACCTTGGCCTGCGGCACGGCACGCGCCGGGTCCATCGCCTTGGTTGCATAGCGCCAGTTCAATTTGTCTTTCAGCATGATATCAGCCTTGTCCTTCAAGATCATGGGCCGGGCACGGCATGACGATCACACCGCCGCCCGATCTATGAGCGCTATCTGGGGCAGTCATGCGCCAAGGCAATCCCCCGGCGCTGTGCGCCAATGCAAAGGGTCTGTGCAAGGTGACGTGCCCCCGCGCGAAAACGCTGGGCTCAGCGCTGACGCAGGCGTTGTGCAACCGCTGCAATGACCTGTGCCACCGCCGCATCAATCGACAGGGTGCTGGTGTCCAGGTGGATCGCGTCATCCGCAGGCCGCAAGGGTGCATCTGCCCGGCCCATGTCGCGGGCGTCTCGGTCCTTGACCTGCGCCAGAACCTCGGCCTCATCGCCCCCCACCTCCAGCCAGCGCCGATGGGCGCGGACCTCGGGGCTGGCGGTGACGTAAAGCTTGACCTCGGCCTCGGGACAAATGACCGTGCCGATGTCGCGCCCATCCAGCACCGCCCCCCCGTCGCGGCGGGCAAAGCGGCGCTGGAATTCCAGCAGCGCGGCGCGGACTTCGGGAATCACGGCAACCCGGCTTGCGGCTTGGCCTGCCTCCAGCGTGCGCAAATCGTCGCGCGCCAGTTCTTCGGGCGTCAGGGTCTGGGCGGCCTGCACAGGATCGCCACCCTTCACCCCAACGGCCCGATAAAGCGCCCCGGTGTCCAGATGCGCAAAGCCAAAGCGGTCGGCAACGGCCCGGCTGATCGTGCCCTTGCCCGCCGCGGCGGGGCCATCAATGGCAACGGTAAAGATCATCGCGGGCTCTCCCATACGCGCAGCCTAACAGCGCCACTCTTCGCCGATGGTCAGCACAAGGCTGGCCAGCCAGACCGGCTTCATGCTCTCGGCCAAAGCAAGAGATGGTATGAACCACATGAACCTCAAGCACCATAGGACGTCCATCCGCGTGCTGCAGGAGGGCCGCCAATTGCAACAGGATGTGCGGCGCGCTTCCCGGCGCAACCCATTCCGCGCAGCGGGTCGTTGCCGCAACGCCTTCGGTGGAGGATCGCCACTGCAGGAAGGCCGCGATCATCGCGTCGATCTCGGCCTTCGTCATCACGACAAGGACCTGCCCGCCATGGCGCGGCGAAGGTGTGGCGTTTTCATCGGCGCTTACGGCTGAAAAGACCTGCACGCCGTCGCCCTTGGGGCTGATGGTGGCCACGAAACGGCCATCGGGGGCGAAATGGGTCGTGGCTTCTAGGAGGGTTTCGCCCCGCTCCAGCCCCGACAGGTCAAACGGCCGCCCCTCTTGCGCCGGCGCGACCAGACGGCGCAAGAATTCGGCAAGGTAATGGCTTTCCACCGGACCAGATTGCGCCGCGACCGGCCCGGCCAGCGCCACCAAAGCCAAGCTATTCAACATCGCCAATCGCACCCTCACCTCCTCGTCGCGCGATGCGCGCTCGTCGGGTTACCCGCGCCGGATATCTGCGCCAAGCCCGT
>VGDH01000148.1 GCA_016869835.1 Alphaproteobacteria bacterium | reverse complement strand
TCGGTCCCGGCGCAGCTTCTGGCCTATCACACGGCGATTGCCAAAGGCACCGATGTGGACCAGCCGCGCAATCTGGCCAAGTCGGTGACAGTGGAATGATGCAATATGTGACGGAAGGCAAAAGATGACGAAAATCCGCAAGGCAGTTTTTCCGGTTGCCGGGTTTGGCACGCGGTTTTTGCCTGCGACGAAAGCTATGCCGAAGGAGCTACTGCCAATCGTCGACAAGCCGTTGATTCAGTATGCGGCAGAGGAAGCTGTCGCTGCAGGGATCGACACCCTGATCTTTGTGACAGGGCGTAATAAGAGGGCAATCGAGGACCACTTTGATAGGAATCAAGAACTCGAGGCGGCTCTCCGCTCAAAGGGTAAAACCGCTGAAGCCGATATGGTGCGTAACATTCTGCCAGTTGGAGTGGAGTGTATTTTTGTGCGACAGCCAGAGCAGCTAGGGCTCGGACATGCCATTTTGTGTGCGGAGCGTGCTGTGGGTCAAGAGCCCTTTGCAGTTCTTTTGGCCGATGATTTTCTTACTCATCCTGGGCTCGGCGTTACCGCTGATCTGGTGGCCGCTTACAGCGCCACGGAAAAAACTCAGTTGTCGGTCATGAATGTGGAAGGATCTGAAATATCCAAATATGGTGTCATCATTCCCGGAACCAGCCCAAGTGAAGTCGCTGGGCTCATCGAAAAGCCAAGTCATCAAGAGGCGCCGTCATCCTATGCCTCAATCGGCCGTTATGTCTTGACGCCCGACATCTTTGACATTCTTCGCAAACTGGAACCTGGCGTGGGTGGAGAAATACAACTAGCCGATGCAATTGATTTTCAGGCGCGACGTGGTTTGGTTCGCAGTCTCGAACTCAAGGGTGAGCGGTTCGACTGTGGTTCCGTAAAGGGCTTTATTGCAGCCATCTCCCATGTTGCGCGCAGACAGAAGTTATTCTGATCTGTTGTTTTACCTGCCAAAACTAATGCGGTGTTCGAAACAGTGACCCGGCGCATCGTTTCAACCCGGCCCATTGCGGGGCAAAAGCCCGGCACCAGCGGATTACGCAAGAAAACCCATGTTTTCATGGGGCCGCACTACCTTGAGAACTTTTTGCAGGCCGCGTTTGATGTGGTGGGCGGGGCCGGCAAGACCCTGGTCCTGGGCGGTGACGGGCGGTTTTTCAATGACCGTGCGGCGCAGGTGATCCTGGCGATGGCGGCGGCCAACGGCGTGGTGCGGATGATCGTCGGGCGTGGGGCGATTTTGTCAACTCCTGCCGCCAGCCATCTGATAAGGCTTAATAAAACAGATGGTGGCATCATCCTGTCGGCCAGCCATAACCCCGGCGGGAGGGACGAGGATTTCGGGGTCAAGTTCAACATGGCCAACGGCGGCCCGGCCTCTGAAACGCTGACCGAGGCGATCCATGCCCGCAGCCAGACGCTGAGCGAATATCGTCTTTGGCAGGGCGCGGATGTCGATCTTGGTCGCATCGGGCGGCACAGGATCGGCGAGATGGTGGTGGATGTGGTCGATCCTGTCACCGACTATGCCGCGTTGATGGAAAGCCTGTTTGATTTCCCCGCCATTCGCGCCCTGTTCCAGCGCGGCTTTCGGATGCGGATGGATGCGATGAACGCGGTAACCGGGCCCTATGCCGTTGAAATCCTTGAAAACCGTCTGGGCACGATGCGGGGCACGGTGGTCAATGCCACCCCCTTGCCCGATTTTGGTGGACTGCACCCTGACCCCAATCCGACCTGGGCCCATGCGCTGATGGCCGAACTGATGGGGCCAGCTGCGCCTGATTTCGGCGCGGCAAGCGATGGCGATGGCGATCGCAACATGGTGGTCGGCCGGGGGATTTACGTCTCCCCCTCGGACAGCCTTGCCGTTCTGGCCGCCAACGCGCATCTGGTGCCGGGCTATGCCAAGGGTCTGGCAGGGGTAGCGCGGTCGATGCCGACTTCGGCGGCGGTGGACCGGGTGGCGGCGGCCTTGGGCCTTGCCTGTCATGAGACGCCGACGGGCTGGAAGTTCTTCGGCAACCTCCTTGATGCGGGCCGGGTGACGCTGTGCGGTGAAGAAAGTTTCGGCACCGGCAGCGATCATCTGCGCGAAAAGGACGGGCTTTGGGCCGTTCTGATGTGGCTGAACATTCTGGCCGCGCGGGGCCAGTCGGTGGCCAAGGTCATGGCCGATCACTGGGTGCGCTTTGGCCGCAACTATTATAGCCGCCACGACTATGAGGCGGTCGAGACGGCCCGCGCCGAGGCGCTGATGGCGGCCCTGCGCGCCCGCCTGCCCAGTCTGCCGGGGCAGGAGGTGGCAGGGCTGACGGTGGCGAAGGCGGATGATTTTTCCTATGTCGATCCGGTGGATGGTTCGGTCTCCCAAGGGCAGGGGGTTCGGGTGATGTTCGATGGCGGTTCGCGGTTCGTGATGCGGCTGTCGGGCACCGGAACCGAAGGTGCGACGCTGCGGCTTTATCTGGAACGCTATGCACCGGGGCCGGGCGGGCTGGATCTTGACCCGCAACAGGCACTGGCCCCGGTGATTGCGGCGGCCGAGGCGATTGCGGGCATCGTTGCTGGCACCGGACGGCAAGGCCCGGATGTGGTGACCTGAGAGCTCACATGGCTGATCCTGAATTGAAGCTGGAGCAATTAGCCTTCGCTGTTTCACGCATGAAAACTGGCTGACAGCTTGGATAACCTGTTCTTCATAGCATCCAAGCTCATCTGGGCTCTCGTTCGCCCAGAGAGTTTGCTTTTGCTTCTTTTTGCCCTGGCTTGGCTGCTTGCGCATTTGGGTAGGGTGCGGCGAGGGCAGTCGTTTGGTTTGGTTGCAATCCTCACGACCTGCGTCATCGCAGTTGTTCCAGTGGGTGACGCTGTCCTGGGCCCGCTAGAAACGACCTACCCAACTGAGCCCGAAGTTCACAAAGTCGCAGGAATAATTGTGCTCGGTGGCGGCGAAATCGACATTCAGTCTAACGTCTGGTCTCAGCCCAACACTGGCGACGCCGGCGATCGTTTCATCACAGCGCTCTCTCTGGCCCATAAGTACCCTGAAGCCATTGTTCTCTTTACTGGCGGTAGCGGACGACTGATGGGCGGAACCTCTGGCGCGGATATCGCCCGCGACATCCTCCTCGGTGCGGGCTTCGACAAAAGCCGTTTGATCTTGGAAGGCGCCTCTAGAAATACTGCCGAAAATGCCACGATGTCTCTTGAGCTTGTCCCAGACAGCCTCGACGGCGAATGGCTCTTGGTCACCAGCGCATTTCATATGAGAAGGGCGGTCGCCAGTTTCTGCGCCGCCGGTTGGAAGAACATCGTGCCGTGGCCGACAGACTACCGCACCGGTGGATTTGCCGACAGGATCGGTTGGGATTTTGCACTGAATTTGGACGACCTGAATACTGGGGTGAGGGAATGGATCGGCTTGGCCGCCTACAGCCTCACCAGAAGAACTTCTGACGCAATTGAAATTTCAGACTGCTTGGCAGTCCAGGAATAGCCCATAACGATCAGTTTTCATCGCAAGTGTTTTTCTCCGTCAGAACTGCGAGTTCTGAGCCGAGCGCGATAGTGCGCTCAGTGAACCTCTCCCCTGCCAGACATTGTGTTCCGCCGCCTCGACATATCGAAGCAGCGTCTGCGGCGACTTCCATCCGCCAGCCCTCATGATCGCGATGCCGTCGTAGCCGAGGCACAAGAGATCCTGCGCTGCGCCGACCCTCATCGAGTGGCCACTGAAGAGCTTTGCCTCTTCCTTCGGAATGCCAGCCCTCACCGCCGTCTCCGAGACGACGCGCCTCACGGTCATGTCTGTCACAGCGCGGTCCACGGCCTTGCCGTGATAGACCGGGCAAAACAGCATTTCAGTGTCGATTGCACGTTTATCCAGCCACTCCCTGACCAAGTCCGCAGTGTCGCGAGACGTGAATGCCAGACGACCGTAGCCAAAGGGGTCAGCTTTACTGCGGCGGATGATTGCCTTGATGGTCCCGTCGCTGCGAAACTCCAAGTCGTCAACGCGGAGGGCCACGAGTTCCGACCGCCTCGTCAAGAGTTCATACCCAACAGAAATCATTGCCCTGTTCCTCAGGCCGAGCAAATTGTCGGGCTGAGCTTCCAGAAATCGTTTCAAGTAATTTGATGTCAGGCCCTTCGCCTGTTTCGGTCGGGCAAATTTTGATCGCCTGACCCTCCTGAACGCCAGCCGCACGTCTTCATCATCCGTCGGATCTGACAGGCCCAGGAGCTTGTGCACCCGCCGGATCGCGTGAAGCCGCCGCTCGATGGTGTTCATCGCGCAAATCTGCGCCTCCTCCTCCATGAACGCGATAATCGAGCTGCGCCCCGCCGGGATCGGCAGTGCTTCGTTGCGCGCGCACCACCTCGCGAATGCCTCGAAGTCCGCCTTGTAGCCGCGGATGGTCGCGGGCGCGTAGGCTCCCTCGAGACGCTTGAAATGCGATTTCCAATCAGCCATGCTCTAACTCCACGCCTTAAATTAACATATTGTTAAGTTTGGACGCCGTCAAGTGTTCGTTCCTTCGCAAATACGGGCTGCGAGAGCAGCTTTGAGCTGGACCGCAGAACGATTTGCGGAGGAGGCGGGCGTGACCCGTCAAACGGTCGCTAAAATCGAACTGTCGAATAACTTTGATGGCTTGCGGAGATCAACTCTGAAAAAGCTGTCTACTGTGCTCGAAGCCCACGGCATCGAGTTCATTACCGCCGCCGACGGTTCCCCCGGCATCGTGATTAGATCCCCCACAAAAACTTAGCTAATACGCCGCCTCAGTCCGCACAAACTTTGCAAACCGCCACCTATAGTAGTCAGCCCTATCGAGACCGCTAGATTTGGGATACAGTGTCGTCACGCACTATGGAGAGCGTGATGACCGCAACCCCTCCCAAAACGCCGTCTGAGCTCGACAATGACGGGCTCGATGCACTCCTGCCCGACGAAGACGTCGCCGCATTCAAGGCATTCCGAGACAGCCTGCTCGAGGAATTCGCGCCGGAGGGCGCTTATCAGTCGATCCTCGCCACGAACCTCGTCGCAATCGAGTGGGACATCGCTCGGCACCGACGCCTGATGGCGGCCACTCTGCGAGAAGAGTTCCGCCGCCAAGCTCGGGACGTGAGGCAGAGAGGCGCCCCCGGAAAGTCGCTGCCGCACCTCACAAGCGCAGATGATCTCTCCTTTGGTCGCGCGATTTTAGAGGGATCGCGGGATACCATTCCCGTCCTGGCCAAGTCCGGCGTCACTCTGTCGGAGATCACGGCCGCGGCATTGTCGTCTCGCCTCGAGAACGTCGCCTACCACGAGGGCCGCATTGCGGACCTGGAGCGCCGCCGCCGCTCACTGAGGGAAGACTACGAGCGGCTGAGGGCCAAGAGGAAGCCGCCCGAGGACATCGAAGACGCGGTGGAGGTCCTCTGATGGCAACGCCCGCACAAATCGCGGCCAATCGCCGAAACGCCCTCAAAAGCACGGGGCCGAAGACACGGCAGGGCAAGCGCGCCTCGTCGCGCAACGCAGTGAAGCACGGCGTCTACGCGGAGATTTCTGAGGCGGAGCTGAAGACGACGGTCGAGGCGATCGAGGCGGAACTTGTTACCATCGGCCTCGACCCGAGCAGCGACATTAACCGCGCCCGCGCCGCAAGGCTCGCCGTCGCGGAAGTGCGCCTCGCGAGGGCGCGTCAAGAGGAGAGGGCGCTCTTGGCCCGCGGAGATAATGACTTGCGACTGCAACGCGAGTTTGACCTCATCTGCGACAGGCTCTTCGAGGACGAATTCTACGACATGCAGCTCTCGGACAGCGAGCGCGATCAGGGCTACAAGCACCTGGAACGTATCGCCCGCCATGGCCCCAAGTGGGCGGCTCAGGCCTACCGCAGGGCGCGCAAGACCCTGTCGTTGGCCGAGGCTGCACACGAGAGGGTGGAGTGCCCCCACTGAAGTGGTCCACCAACTGGGATATGATGATCCCACTTTTTGGAGGACCAGAAGATGGCTGGAAAGCGAGATAAGCCGGAAGACATTGTTTTGAAGCTTCGGC
>VGDH01000147.1 GCA_016869835.1 Alphaproteobacteria bacterium | reverse complement strand
TCTGGGGCATTCCTTCATCCTCCAAATGGCTCAAAAACCATACCTCAGGGAGGACCACTTTTCAGGGGGCAGGCCAGTCCATGCCCCCCCCTCACCACAATCATTAACGGAATTCTCAGAAGGGTTGGCACAGGCTGAACTCGTACAAATCTGCTGATTGCCGAATAGTAGACCAGATCGTAGACCAGAAAGTGCCTAGCTTGATCTAATCCGCCTTCCCCACTATCAATGAAATCAGAGCGTTAGATGATTGCCGATGCCTTCAGAGGGAATAGAACCGCTGGCCTCGGGCACCAGTCACTCTTTAAGTGTGGCGACAAGTATCTGATAACGCTCAATAAATCTCTCTGGGTTGATCCCGGACGACTGGAGCGTAGACCCAAATCTGAGCGGGCTGAGGTTAAGGGAGATTAAGGCGCCCAATTAGTTTTCCACGGACCTAGTGACGTTTCTATTTGGACAAGCAAAATGTTGCAGGACACTGGGACAAATACTGACAACTTCTCACCGAACACTCCTGACATTGGTAATCCAGCTCTCGGATCTTCGGTTTGAGGTAGTGGATCCAGTGGTTCGTTAGTTAGAGCTTTTCCCAAGGACAAGGCCATATCGTTCACGCTCAGCTCGACAGCACCATCAAAGGTAGTTGCGATTGGGCAGTTTCCTTTATTCACCGCAATCTCTGTTATTTCCAGCATGTCAGCCATGACAACAAAATCGATGCGCTTAACATCAATTAGGTCATCTTCGATCCATGTTACGGAATACGGAGCCTCTTGAGCACCGACCTGTAGTGGCCAAAAGACATAAAGCGCTGCCACTAGCGGAAACAAACCACGTCTCATTGATACCTCTCCATAGACATCTCGGTGCAATGAAAAACTAGCAAAAAAATCTAGAAATCACCATCTGGGTTCGCAAGCTATAGGTGTGTTGCGTTGAAGGGATCACCACTTTTTCCATCCACCTCGACAAGACTTCTATTGTATAACCTTGACCGTAACCCTGACCAACACCCTCACTGATTCAGCCGCCAATCTGATCCGCAACATCTGAAGGGCACTCTACGGCTCTCAACCTGTCCCGCATCGCATGTCTGAACCCGTGGATCGTATATCCTTCGCCTGTCTGCACCTTGAGCCATTTGTTCAAAGTGCCACTGGCAGAGTTTGCATTAGTCGTGGCTGTTTTGTTGTATAGGGGAAAGGCGAACTTGCTTTCAGTCTCCCGCGGCAAGATAGCCTTAGCCGCCCACAGTGCAACCCCAACAAGCGGTACCCGTCTCTCGCTCCCTTTGGTCTTCAACGAACGCCATGGATGGGGCCTGATAACGATGTGTGGGACCTGTGCATTCAGAACGATATCGCCACGCAACAACCCAGCAACTTCACCAAGTCTGGCCCCACTGTCTGAGACCATGGCAATCAACCATCTCTTCTCGTCGTTCACAGATTTGCATTTGCCCTGCAGCTTCCGAATGACTTCCTCAGGAATTGTTGCACGCTTCGTCACGCCACGGCTGCGATCATAGTAGACTGAAACAAACGGATGCCCATGACTCAGAGCCAGTTCGCCAATATTGAAATTGATGACCGCCCGGATGCTGCCCAAAATGCGCGTGATTGATGACCCGGACAAACCCTTGGCGACCAAGAAATCCCGAAGCGCCAAAGCATCTGCCCTCGTGTAGTCTGATAAAGGCTTTTCCCCTGCCGCATCGACAAGGTAGCCACAGGCCCTCTCAGCAGCCCTTCTGAAGGTGTCAGCGCGACCCGCCCCCTTGTGGCCCACGTAACGCACTACAGCCTCTGCAAGCCTCGGAGACGCAATCGTGGACCCTGTGTCCTTTTCCGGAACTGTCTCGTGTCTTGGAGCTGAGACCCTATGGTAAGCCACTTGTGCCTGCAGAAGGAACTTACGACCCGGCAAATCTATCTGACTCAGTCTCAAATGGGACCAATACTCATCCAGTTTCGCTGCGGCCATCATCGCCCGACCCCGAGCTACGTGAACCGACTTCGTTCGTAGGGCTTCAACGATTCTGTCTGTTTCGCAGCTTCCCCTGAGGTCCGAGGGAATCCTTCTGGAAAAGTAGAAATAGCCGTCTTTTTGGAAGGTGTATGGTGCCCGGTTGGTCTTCAATTTGGTCTACGCTCCAGTCGTCCGGGATCAACCCAGAGAGATTTATTGAGCGTTATCAGATACTTGTCGCCACACTTAAAGAGTGACTGGTGCCCGAGGCCGGACTCGAACCGGCACGGCCTTGCGGCCTAGAGATTTTAAGTCTCCTGTGTCTACCATTCCACCACTCGGGCGAGCACGCCATAGGCGCGCGCGCACCATAATGCACGGGCAGGCAAGGTAAAGCCCCGGCCTAAAGCGGCGCGGCCAAAAGACGGCTCACCATCTCGGCGCTGTTTCTGACGCCCATCTTGGCGATCATATTGGCGCGATGCACCTCGACGGTGCGCGGCGAACAGCCCAAGGCCAGCGCAATCTCCTTGCTGGTAAAGCCGTTGACCAGATAGCGCGCGATCTTCCGTTCGGTCTGGGTCAGCGGCCCGGGCACGCCGCGCTCCTCGATCGGCCGATAGCTCCAGACCGCAAGCCGCAGCGGGTCCTGGGCATCCAGCGCCGTGCCCTGCCCCTCCATCCACACCACCTGCCCGTCCTTGCGGCGCATGAACCGCTCGTCGCGGTAAACCTCCCCCGCCCGCATCGCGCGGCGCGCCCGCGCGCCGATCACCTCGAAATCGGTCTGGCCAGGATAGAGCAGCCGGATCGACTGGCCTTCCAGCTCTGACACCTTCCAGCCAAAGACGCTTTCCACCCGCAGACTGGCCCGCAGGATCACCCGGTCGGCCAGGATCAGCGTGGCGTCCGGCGCATGGCGAAAGGCCAGCCTTTCATGGTCCCTGATCTGCTCCACCGCCGCCTCCTACGTAGCCATCTACGTATTCTTACGGATAGCGGCGGCGCGCGCAATCTCTCAGGATCACCGCCGATCCCCGCAGGCCATGGGCCCGGGGCCTATGGAGGAATTTGCCCATGAAAAAGGTCTATCCAAATGCCGACGCAGCCCTTGAGGGCTTGCTGTTCGACGGCATGACCATCGCCTCGGGGGGCTTCGGCCTCTGCGGCATTCCCGAACTTCTCATCGCCGCGATCGAGCGCGCAGGCACCCGGAACCTCACCATTGCGTCCAACAATGCAGGCGTCGACGGCTTCGGCCTGGGCGTCCTCTTGGCGACCAAACAGGTGAAGAAGATGATCTCGTCCTATGTGGGCGAGAACGCCGAATTCATGCGCCAGTATCTCTCGGGTGAGCTGGAGCTGGAATTCAACCCCCAAGGCACGCTCGCCGAACGGCTGCGTGCAGGCGGCGCGGGGATTGGCGGCTTTTACACCCGCACCGGCGTCGGCACCGTGATTGCCGATGGCAAGGATGTGAAGCTGTTCGACGGCAAGGAATACATCCTGGAAACCGGCATCGTCGCCGATATCTCCATCGTCAAGGCCTGGAAGGCCGACCCCTCGGGCAACCTAGTGTTCCGCAAGACCGCCCGCAACTTCAACCCGCCCGCCGCGACCGCGGGCAAGATCTGCATCTGCGAGGTCGAGGAAATCGTGCCCCTGGGCTCGCTTGACCCCGACCACATCCACTTGCCCGGCATCTATGTGCACCGCCTGATCCAGGGCACCCACGAAAAGCGCATCGAAAACCGCACCACCCGCAAGAAGGAGGCTTGATATGGCTTGGGACCGCAATCAGATCGCCGCGCGGGCGGCACAGGAACTGCAGGACGGCTGGTATGTGAACCTTGGCATCGGCATCCCGACGCTGGTGGCCAATTACATCCCCGAAGGCGTCTCGGTCACGCTGCAATCGGAAAACGGTATGCTGGGAATGGGGCCTTTCCCTTATGAGGGCGAGGAAGACCCCGACCTTATCAACGCAGGCAAACAGACCATTACCGAACTGCCGCAGACCGCCTACTTCGATAGCTCCCAATCCTTCGCCATGATCCGCGGCGGCAAGATCGCCATGGCGATCCTGGGCGCAATGGAAGTGGCCGAAAACGGTGACCTCGCGAACTGGATGATCCCCGGCAAGCTAGTCAAAGGTATGGGCGGCGCGATGGACCTTGTGGCCGGCGTCGGCCGCGTGGTCGTCGTGATGGATCACACCTCGAAACACGGCGAATCGAAGGTTCTGAAATCCTGCACCCTGCCGCTCACCGGCAAGGGCGTGGTCAACCGCATCATCACCAATCTCGGCGTCATGGATGTGGTGCCGGGGGGCCTCAAGCTGATCGAGCTGGCCGATGGCGTGACGGAAGCAGAATTCCGCGCTGCAACCGAGGCGACCTTGGTCAACTGACCCCGCCTCAGGCCTTCAATGTGGCCCAAATATCCTCGGGGGGTGAGCCCCGCAGAGGCGAGGGGGGCAGACAGCCCCCCCTTTTAAATTAAAACAAATATTGTTAATAATGTGTTTTTTTCTTATATGGGAGCCTCAGCATTCCATCATGTATACCACGCATCTCGCTGATCGTCTGCGCGCTATTGAAGAAAGTGCCGCAGCCGCCAGCCTTCGCCTAGCACAACTGCTTCGAACGCCGCCTCAGCCACCGTCTCGTTGACCTGCACGAAAGCAGCGGCGACGGCCTCGGGCGAGAGTGGCAAGACATTCACTGACCGCTGATTGCCTTTCATGATCCAACCTTGCGGGTGAAGCTCCAGGTTCGCTTTGATCGCCATCTTGCTTCCACAGGGCAACCGATTGGACCTGCACCGGTTTCGTTCCGGTCTTTTGAGAGCGATAGTCACCATCAAGGAGACCGGATATGGCAGCGATACACAGCGACGAGTTCAAGCGGGATGCGGTTCGCATTGCGCTCACCAGTGGCCTGACGAGGCGTCAGGTTGCGTCTGATTTGGGGATCGGGCTTTCGACGCTCGGCAAGTGGGTTCGGGCGGTTTCGGAGGAAGCCAAGGTTCCCGCGCAGGATGCTGAGCTTCTGCGCGAGAACGAACGGCTGTGCAAAGAGAACCGCATTCTCCGGGAGGAGAGGGAGGTGCTAAAAAGAGCGACGATATTCTTCGCGGCTCAAAAGCCGTGAGGTTTCAGTATATTGCCGAGTATCGCGGCGTCTTGACCCGCGGTCATCTGTGCCGCCTGATGGGCGTTTCAGAGCGCGGGCTCCATGCCTGGAAGCACCGGCCCCCGTCGCATCGCCAGCGGCGTGACATGGTGCTCTTGGCCCATATTCGCGATCAGCACCGGTTGAGCTTGGGCAGCTACGGCCGACCACGGATGACCGAGGAGCTGAACGAGCTGGGCATCCGCGTCGGCCAGCGCCGTGTCGGCCGCCTGATGCGTCAGAACGGCATCCAGGTCATTCGCAGCCGAAAGTTCAAGCGCACCACCGACAGCGATCATGCCTTCAACATCGCGCCGAATCTCCTGCAGCAGGATTTCACAGCGAGCGGGCCGAACCAGAAGTGGGCAGGCGACATCACTTATGTCCGGACGCGCGAGGGGTGGGTTTATCTGGCTGTGATCATTGACCTTTTCTCCTGGCGTGTCGTTGGGTGGGCCATCAGCAACCGCATGAAGCAGGATCTCGCCTTGCAGGCGTTGAACATGGCCATCGCGATCCGACGGTCACCACTAGGCTGCATTCATCACACAGATCGCGGGGCGCAGTATTGTGCCCACGACTACCAGAAGCTGCTGCGCATGCACGGGTTCAAGGTTTCAATGAGCGGGAAAGGCAACTGCTACGACAATTCCGCCGTCGAAAGCTTCTTCAAATCGCTCAAGGCCGAAGTGGTATGGCGGCACAATTGGCAAACCCGCCGCGACGTCGAAGTCGCCCTCTTCAAATACATCAACGGCTTCTAAAACCCGCGACGCAAACACTCAGCACTCGGCTGGAAATCCCCCGTGGCCTTCGAACAAAAGGCCGCCCAATATGAACACCTGACCGAAACAGAACCGGTGCAGGTCCAGTGTCGGCTTGGCCGGTTCGCGAGCAGTTTCTCGTGGAGGGAAAGAGGCTGGAAGCCAACGCTCTCCGGTGTCAACGTCCGCCATTGGTGACTTCTGCGAACACATGCGAAATTCCGACGCCCA
>VGDH01000146.1 GCA_016869835.1 Alphaproteobacteria bacterium | reverse complement strand
AGCCTCGTCGCGGCTGTCCACCGCGCGCGCGGCATCGGCCAGCGCGGTTTCCACCAGCCCCCCCATCTTCAGGATCATAGCCTGAACCGCCTCAAGGTCGCGGTCAAAGGCCCGCAGGATGTGTTCGTTGCTCATGACGACCTCCTAGCCGATCCGGCCAGTGATGTAGGATTCGGTGCGCGGATCCTTCGGATTGGTGAAAATCTGGCCAGTTTCACCAAATTCCACCAGATGGCCCAGATGGAAAAACGCGGTGTGCTGGCTGACGCGGGCGGCCTGCTGCATGGAATGGGTCACGATCACCACCGAAAACTGGTGCCGCAACTCGTCAATCAATTCCTCGACTTGCGCAGTGGCAATCGGGTCCAGCGCCGAACAGGGTTCGTCCATCAAAAGAACTTCGGGCTGGGTGGCGATGGCACGCGCGATGCACAGGCGCTGCTGCTGGCCGCCCGAAAGCCCGGTGCCGGGGGCAGACAGCCGGTCCTTCACCTCATTCCAAAGCGCGGCCTTGCGCAGACAGTCCTCGACGATCTGGTCAAGCTCGGCCTTGTTGCGGGTCAGCCCGTGGATGCGCGGGCCATAGGCCACATTGTCATAGATCGACTTCGGGAAGGGATTGGGTTTTTGAAATACCATCCCCACCTTGGCGCGCAACTGCACCGGATCGACCCGGCGGTCATAGATGTCTTCACCTTCAAGCAGGATCTGCCCCTCGACGCGGCAGATCGCGATGGTGTCGTTCATCCGGTTCAGGCAGCGCAGGAAGGTCGACTTGCCGCAGCCCGAAGGCCCGATGAAGGCGGTCACCGCGCGGTCGGCGATATCGACATCCACATCCTTGATGGCATGCGTTGCCCCATAATAGACCTGCACCTTGCGGGCCTCGATCTTGTTGACTGTGCTGTCCACACGGCTCTCCATTCGCATATCTTTCATGGGGGTCCCCAAGGCTTACCAGCGGCGCTCAAAGCGGCGGCGCAGCCAGATCGCCGCGACGTTCATCACCACCAGAAACACCAACAGAACGATGATCGCTCCGTTGGAGCGTTCGATAAAGGCCGGGTCAGACCGGCTGGCCCAGGAATAGACCTGCACCGGCAGCGCAGTGGCCGGATCAAGCACACCTTCGAGCGGCAGGCCGGGATAATTATCGACAAAGGCCACCATGCCAATCAGCAAAAGCGGCGCGGTCTCTCCCAGCGCGGTCGCCAGCCCCAGGATCGTGCCGGTCAGGATGCCGGGCATGGCAAGCGGCAGCACATTATGAAACACCGTCTGCATCTTCGACGCCCCGACCCCGAGGGCCGCATCGCGGATCGAGGGCGGCACCGCGCAGATCGCGGCGCGGGTGGCGATGATGATGGTGGGCAGCGTCATCAGGCTGATGACCAATGCCCCCACGAACGAGGACGACTGAGGAAAGCCCGCAAAGTTGATGAAGATCGCCAGCCCAAGGATGCCGAACACGATCGAAGGCACAGCGGCAAGGTTCGAGATGTTCACCTCGATCGCATCGGTCCAGCGGTTTTTGGGCGCAAATTCCTCAAGATAGATCGAGGCCGCAACGCCCACCGGGATACACATCAGCGCCACCAGCGCCATCAGATAGGCCGACCCGATCAGCGCAACGCCAAGACCCGCCGCTTCGGGCCGCTGGTCCGAGGCATCGGGATTGGTGAAAAAGCCCCAGTTCCAGCCACTGGACAGGATGCCCGCCGTGCGCAATCGGTCGGCAAGCTGCAATTGTTCGGGCGAGATGTTGCTGTCAAGCTGGGCGCTTTCCATGGTCACGCGCCCCTTGAGATAGCCGTCAATCCGCCCCCCGGCCAGGACCGTCGCGTCAATCGTCGTTCCGATCAGCGCCGGGTTGTCCAGCACCATTGCACGCAGGCCACCCGGTGCATCCTTGGAAATCAGCTCGGCCGCCTCCTTATCCGAAAGCTCGCCCAGATCGATCCCTTGGCGCTCCAGCTCGGCCAGCAATGCGCTTGCCAGCACCTTGGCATAGCCAATGGTGGTGACCTTGGCCATTTCGGCCGGATCGCGGTTGCCCTTGGGGTCCAAAACCTTTTCCGACAGCTCTACCGGAAAGCTGAGCTTGGCCTGGAAGAAGGTCGATGAACCATCGCGCAGAATGGTGAACAGCATGATCGCCAGCATGGTCAGCGAAACGGCAATCGCAACCAGCCCATAGGCCCGAAACCGCGTCTCGGCGGCGTTGCGGCGCTTCATTTCCGGGCTTGTCACATAGATCGACTGGCCGGGCGTTGCCCGTGGCGAAGGTGCGGTCTCCAAGGCGGCAAGATCGGTCATTCGTATTGCTCCTTGTATTTCCACACGATGTAGAGCGCAAAGACGTTCAGCCCCAGCGTGATGACAAAAAGCGTCATCCCCAGCGCGAAGGCCACAAGCGTTTCGGGCGAGGCAAAGTCGGTGTCCCCGGTCAACTGGCCCACGATTTTCACCGTCATGGTGGTCAACGCGTCAAACGGGTTGAGCGAGAGTTGCGCCGCAGCCCCTGCCCCCATCACCACGATCATCGTCTCGCCAATCGCGCGACTGGCCGCCATCAGCACCGCGCCCACGATGCCGCGCAAGGCGGCGGGCAAGATCACCTGCCGCACGGTTTCGGACTTGGTGGCGCCCAGACCATAGCTGCCATCGCGCAAGGATTGCGGCACGGCGTTGATGATGTCGTCCGACAGCGACGAGATGAAGGGCACGTTGAGAATGCCAATCACGATGCCTGCGGTCATCACGGATGAGCCGGAATTTCCCAACCCCAAAGGCTCGGCAAACCAGTCGCGCAGCGCAGGGCCCACCGTCACCAGCGCAAAGATGCCAAAGACCACGGTCGGGATGCCGGCGATGATCTCGATCAGCGGCTTGACCCAGTTGCGCACCGGTTTTGAGGCGTATTCGGCCAGATAGATCGCCGTGAACAGCCCGATCGGCACCGCCACCAAGAGCGACACCGCGCTGATGTAAAGCGTGCCCCACAACAGCGGAATCATCCCCAGATCGGAATTGCCGCGAAAGTTCGGTGACCATGTCAGGGAGAAGAAGAAATCCTGGATCGGGTATTTGGTAAAGAAGTCATAGGTTTCCGAGGCCATCGACCAGATGATGCCGAAGGTCGTGAACACCGCGATGGACGAGGCCAGCGCCAGAATGCCCAACACCACCCGTTCCACCGCGATCCGGGCGCGATAATCTTGCTGCGCGCGGCTGACGCCCCAGAAAAGCCCGGCCACCGCCAGCACAAGGATCAAGATGGTGCGCGCGGCCGCCCCCCAGGCCGTCATGGCGCGATAGTCCTGCGCCGCCGATAGCACCTCGGGCGAGACGTTACTGCCTAGGGCCACGCCGACATTGGCCAGCACCGCCCGCACATCGACCGCACCGGTCGACATCTCGCGCGCCTTCGCTTCGCTCATGGCGCCCTGCGCCACGGCCTGATCCAGCCCCCCCGCAACCCGGCGCACATCGGCCATGGTCAGCGCACGGGCACTGTCATCGGCCACCAAGGCGGCCGGCAGATCGGCCGAGATACGGCTTTCCACCACCATCGGCTGCACGATCAACCACAAGGACAATCCTGCAAGCGCAGGCACAAGAACCCAGATCGCCCCGTTCCAGCCATAGTAATTCGGCAAGGAATGCAGCGCGCGCGAGTTACCCCCGGCCGAGGCCAACGCCCTTTGGCGCGACAGGACAAACCCGGTCAGCGCAAGGACGCCGATCACCGCAAGAAGCATCGCGACAGACATGTCAGGGCCTTATCTGCAAAGTCGAAAAAGAACAGGCGGGGCCGGTCGCGGCCCCGCCTGACGATCAGCTTATTCCAACGGACCCATCGGGGTTTCGGCAGCTACCATCGCCTGGGTTTCTGCCAGCGCCGGGTCGGACACCAGCCCATAGGCCGCCAGCGGGCCATCGGGGCCAGCCACGTCGTCAGACACGAAGAACTCGATATACTCCTTGAGGCCGGGGATCACACCGAGATGCGCCTTCTTGACGTAGAAGTAGAGCGGACGCGACACCGGATAATCGCCCGAGGCCACGGTCTCGGCCGAGGGCACGACGCCGCCCATGGTCGCCACGCGCAGCTTGTCCGTGTTGTTTTGGTAGAAGGACAGGCCGAACACGCCGATGGCGTTCTTGTCGGCATCCAGACGCGCCAGCGTCTCGGTATAATCGCCGTCGATGTCGACATTGCGGCCATCGGTGCGCAGCTTCATGCAGGCTTCTTCGGTGGCATCTTCATCCATGCCGCTGGCGGCGAAAGCGGCCATTGCACCGCTGTCTTCACAGCCCTGCACGATCACCTTTTCATCGAACACTTCGCGCGTGCCGTGCTTGGTGCCGGGCGACAGAACCAGAATGTCCTGCGCGGGAAGGGCTGCATTGAATTCGGCCCACTGCGCGTGCGGGTTGGCAACCAAAGCGCCATCCTTGACCACGGTTTCGGCGATGGCGTTGTAGACATCCGCCGGGTTCAGCGCGAATTCCGGGCCGTTCACGTCCGAGGCAAAGACGATCCCGTCATAGCCAAAGCGCACTTCCATGATCTCGGTCACGCCATTGGCAAGGCACAGATCAATGTCGGACTGCTTGATGCGCGAGGATGAGTTGGCGATGTCGACGGTGTTTTCGCCCACACCTTCGCACAGCTTCTTGCGGCCCGCGCCCGAACCGCCGCCTTCAACAACCGGCGAGGGGAAATCAAAGTTTTCGCCAAAGGCTTCGGCCACGATGGTGGCATAGGGCAGAACCGTGGAAGACCCGGTGACCTGGACCTGATCGCGCGCCGAGGCAACAACGGTCGAGGCAGCTAGGATCGCCACGGTGGAAACCGCAAGCTTGAATGTCGGCAGTTTGGTGAAAGACATCTGTCACTCCATCAGAGATGCGAAGGGCCGGATGCCCATTCGTCTGCCCCGGTGAATAGGGTTCTTTGCCAAGGCTTTTGCGACAGTTGTGTAACAGTTCCATGACAAAGACTGCCCGGAATGGATCAATCCAGCGCGCAGACAGGCACGCCGCCGCGGGGCAAAGCGCTAAAGCATCGGAAGCAACACACTGAATTTGCTTCCACTTCCCGGCTCGCTTTCAATCACCAGCCGCCCGCGATGGCGTTGCACGATGTGTTTGACGATGGCCAGTCCCAACCCTGTGCCCCCCATGGCCCGGCTGCGGTGACTGTCGACTCGGTAGAATCGCTCGGTCAGGCGCGGGATATGGCGGGCATCTATGCCCGCCCCCTGATCCACCACATCCACCCGCAAGACCGGGCCGCGCGGCCCGGTATCGCGCTTCAAGGCCAGCGTCACCGTAGCCCCGGCGGGGCTACCGTATTTGATGGCGTTTTCCGTCAGATTGGTCAGCACCTGCACCATCTGGTCGGCATCGGCGCGCAGCTCGATCGGTGCCTCGACGCCTTCCAGCGCCAGGCGCACCTCTGCGGCCTGCGCCACCGGTTGCAGGCTGTCCCCCACCGAGCGCGCAATCGCCGCCAGATCGACCCGGGTTTCGGGGCGGATGCGCTCTTCCGCCTCGACCCGGCTCAGATGCAAGAGATCGCGCACCAGGCGGTTCATCCGCTCGGTCTCGGCCGCCATGATGGTCAAGAACCGCATTCGCGCCTCGGGGTCATCCTTGGCCGCGCCCTGCAGCGTTTCGACGAAACCGGAAATAGCGGTCAGCGGCGTGCGCAATTCGTGGCTGACATTGGCCACGAAATCGCGGCGCATGCGGTCCATCTCTTCGGCCTCGGTCAGATCGGCAAAGGCAAGAAGGACGCCGCTGTCCAAGGGCGTCACCGTAACCTCATGCACCCGGTCAGCGCCTGCGCTTGGGGTGACCATGCGGACCACCGCCCACTCACCCGCGTTCAGCGCCCGCCCGATCGCCCCCAGAACCTCGGGCGCCCGGATCAAGAGGCCATGGTGCCGCCCTACCAACGTCTCACCCGACACCGACAAAAGCGCCTGCGCGGCCGAATTGGCCTCGTGAACCAAGAGATCAGGACCAATCACCACCAAGGGCAAGGGCACGCCCGCCACCAGGCGGGCCATCGGGTTCGGCATGGGGTGCATCCTGTCATGGCAGCGCTTCGCCAAAAGCTAATGGCAGAACATGACAATTG
>VGDH01000145.1 GCA_016869835.1 Alphaproteobacteria bacterium | reverse complement strand
GTCGTATTGTCCCAATGCATGGTAAACCGGCGGCCTTTCAGGATGCCCGCTTGCGCCAGCGCATAGGCCCCGGTGCAAAGCCCCCCCACCATGCGTCCGCGCCGCCACAGCCCGCGCAGCCAATCGCCCAAGGCCACGCTTGCCTTGCCTTCGGGTTCCACGCCCGACACCACCAGAACGATCCCTTCCGGCTTGGCCGCCGACCACGCCCCGTCCACCATCACCGGCACGCCATTCGAGCAGGCCACAGGCGCGCCGTCATCGGACAGCACCGTCCAGCGGAAGAGCACCTGTTGGGTCAGCTGATTGGCCATGCGCATCGGCTCGATGGCCGAGGAGAAGGCCAGCATGGTGAACTTGGGCAAAAGGACGAAGGCCACGTCGATGGTTTCGGGCTTGCCCGTTAGGTTCACATGGGCCGAGCCCTTGGCGACATATTTCTGCTGGTCGCTCATCCGCACCTCATCGGGGGGCAGCATAGCAGAGGGCCGCGCGTGCTGCATCAGGTTCTAATCCCGGCAAAGCGGGCCTGCCAGTCGGCGCGTTCCTCATCCGTGATCTTGCGGAACAGGTTTTCGGGCACGGTGAAGGCATGGCCTGCAGGCAGGGTGCGGATCGCCGCCTGAACCTCGGCAGGCCAGGTCCAGTCGTCCGAGCCCATCGCCGTCATCATGGTCTGGGCCGCATCGGGGATGAAGGGGGCGGACAGGATTGCGTAGATCCGGATCAGGTTCAGCGCCAGACGGATCTGCGCCTGCGCGTGGTCGGGGTCGGTTTTCACCACTGACCACGGGGCGGCGGCCTGCAGGTATTCGTTGCCGATGACCCAGATCGCGCGCAACTCTCCGGCGGCCTTGCGGACCTCCATCGCCTCCATCGCGCGGGTATAGTCGGCAATCCGCACGCCGAGATCGGCAATCAGCGCGGTTTCCATCGGGCCAAAGCTGCTCGCCTCGGGCACGGTTTCCCCAAGTTTCGACTTGGCGAATTTGGTCACGCGGGACACGAAATTGCCCAAGACATCGGCCAGATCCTTGTTCACACTGGCCTGGAAGTTTTCCCAGGTGAATTCGGCATCCGAAGATTCCGGGGCATGGGACAGAAGCCACCAGCGCCAGTAATCGGAAGGCAGGATTGACAGCGCCTGATCCATGAACACCCCCCGCCCGCGCGAGGTGGAGAACTGGCCGCCGTCATAATTCAGATAGTTGAAGGATTTCAGGTAATCGACAAGCTTCCACGGCTCACCTGATCCAAGGATCGTCGCGGGGAAGCTAAGGGTGTGAAAGGGCACGTTATCCTTGCCCATGAACTGGTAATAGGTCACATCCGCAGCACCTTTGTCGGTGCGCCACCAACGCTCCCAAGCCTCATCGCCCAGACCATTGGCATCGGCCCATTCGGCTGTGCCCGCGATATACTCGATGGGGGCGTCGAACCAGACGTAGAACACCTTTCCTTCCATCCCGGGCCAGGGCTGATCGCCCTTCATCACCGGGATGCCCCAATGCAGATCGCGGGTAATGCCGCGGTCCTGCAACCCGTCCCCATCGTTCAGCCATTTCTTGGCGATCGAGGTGGTCAGCACCGGCCAGTCGGTCTTTGAATCGATCCAGGCCTCCAGCTTGTCCTTGAGCGCGCGCTGCATCAGGTAAAGGTGCTTGGTTTCCCGCTCTTCCAGATTGGTGCTGCCCGAAATCGTCGAACGCGGGTTGATGAGGTCGGTCGGATCCAACTGCTTGGTGCAATTGTCGCACTGGTCGCCGCGCGCGCTTTCAAAGCCGCAATTCGGGCAGGTGCCTTCGATATATCGGTCGGGCAGAAAGCGGCCATCGTCGATGGAATAGATCATCTTTTCGGCGACTTCGCGGATCAGCCCGTTTTCGGCCAGCTTGCCTGCGAAATGCTGGGTCAGCCTGTGATTGCGCTGGCTGGAGGAGCGACCGAAGTGGTCAAAGGACAGCCGGAAGCCCTTGGCAATCTCTGCCTGAACCTGGTGCATCTCCGCGCAGTATTCCGCCACCGGCTTGCCCGCCTTGGCCGCCGCCAATTCCGCCGGCGTGCCATGTTCGTCGGTCGCGCAGATGAACATCACCTCATGTCCCATCGCCCGGTTGAAGCGGGCGAAAAGATCGGCCGGAAGCTGGCTGCCCACCAGATTGCCCAGATGCTTGATGCCGTTGATATAAGGAATGGCGGAAGTGATGAGAATCCGTGCCATGGCGCCCTCTTGTCCTGTCGCGCCCGCTTTAGCGCAAGGCGCGGCCGGGGGGAAGCACATCCCTTTGCTCTTGTCGCCACGCCGCCGTCGGCTAGGTTCGGCTGAAAAGGAGCCCAGCTCATGACCCTGCCCGTGAAACAGATCCCCCTTGGCCGGACCGGCATCACCGTCTCGGAAATCTGCCTTGGCACCATGACCTGGGGCAGCCAGAACACCGAGGCCGAGGGCCATGCCCAGATGGACCGGGCGCTGGAGCGGGGGGTGAATTTCTGGGATGCGGCCGAGATGTATCCGGTCAACCCTGTCAAGGCGGAAACCGTAGGGCGCACCGAAGAGATCATCGGCACATGGATGGCACGGAACGCCCGCGACCGGGTTTTGCTGGCCACCAAGGTCACCGGCGCGGGCCACCCCGAGGTGCGCGGCGGCGCGGCGCTGACGCCTGCGGTGATGCGGGCGGCCTGCGAGGCCTCGTTGCGCCGGTTGCAGACCGATTACATCGATCTTTATCAGCTGCATTGGCCCAACCGCGATGTCTACCACTTCCGCGATATCTGGACCTTTGATCCGCGTAGCGCATCGGCGGCCGAGACCGAGGCGCATATGGTCGAGATCCTGGAAGAGGCGGCGCGGCTGATTGCCGAGGGCAAGATCCGCCATCTGGCCCTGCCGAATGAAACGGTCTGGGGCACAGCGAAGTGGCTGCATCTGGCCGAAAAGCACGGGTTGCCGCGCATGATGACGGTGCAGAACGAGTATTCGCTTCTGTGCCGTCAGTTTGACAGCGACTGGGCCGAGCTGTCCCATATGGAAAACCTGCCCTTGCTGGCGTTTTCACCGCTGGCGACGGGGCTTCTGACCGGCAAATATGCGGGCGACGTGACGCCCACTGGCAGCCGCCGCAGCCTGAACCCCGGCCTTGGCGGGCGCATCACGCCGCAGGTCTTTCCGGCGGTGGCCGCCTATCTGGGCATTGCCGCTGCCCATGGCCTTGATCCGGCGCAGATGGCCATTGCCTTTTGCCGGACCCGGCCCTTCCCCTGCATCCCGATCATCGGCGCGACCAGCCTTGACCAGCTTGACATCGCGCTGGGTGCTGCCGAGGTCACGCTGTCGGCCGAGGTACTGGCCGCGATCGACGCCGCGCACCGCGCCCATCCGATGCCCTTCTAAGGGGGGTTGCGCAAAGGGGCGGCTTCTGCCCATGTCCGTTGCATGGGGCACAGGGCGGCGCATGGGGTGCGGTGATGCGGTGGATGGCGGTTCTGGCGGTGGCGATGCTTTCGGCCTGCGTGCCGGGGCTGGGGGGCTCGGAACGTGCCGCCTTGGCGCCGAAGGCCAGCCCGCTGGCCGCCGAGGTGATTGAAACCACCGCGCTTGAGACGCCGACCGCCCAGACGACCGCCCTGAACGCGGCGCAAACGGCCGCCTCACCAGCCGCCACCGCGCCCGATGAGGCGGGGCCGGCCGCGCCGGAGCCGACCGAAGAGGTCGCGGCGGTGCCGACGGCTCAGGCCCCAGCCCCCTTATCCCCAGAAGAGGCGCGCTGCCTGAAATCGGGGGGCAGCTGGGCCACGGCGGGCGACAGCGGGGCAAAAGCCTGTGTCCGGCTGACCCGCGACGGGGGCAAGTCCTGCACCCGCCAAAGCCAGTGCGAGGGCTTCTGCCTGGCCCGGTCGCGCACCTGTGCCCCGATCACGCCGATGTTCGGCTGCACCGAAATCCTGCAAGACGATGGCCGCGAGGTGACGCTATGCCTGGACTGACCCCGAAACGCGCCGTTCTGGCGCTTGTGGTCTTGCTGACCGGCTGCGTGGGGCGCAGCCCGGCCCTGCCAGAGGGGGCCTTTCGTCCGTCGGGCGGGCAGATCTATTCTTCGGCGGTGCTGGATAGCTCCCGACTGCCCGGCCGCTGGCAGCAGGTGGCAAGCTTTGGTGCCAACGGCTGCCGGGCAGGGGGTGTTGACATCAAGTCCGATGGCCGCGCGGCCTTTCGGCTTTGCCTGAACGGTCGCGATGTCAAGGGATCGGGCCGCTTGCAACCCACGGGACCGGGGCGCTTTGCCATTGCCGGGCAGGAGTGGTGGGTGCTTTGGGCCGATGGCGATTATCGCACGCTTGTCATCGGCACGCCCTCGGGCGGCTTTGGCTTTGTGCTGAACCGTGGCGGGGCCATATCGGCCGACCGGATGACCGCCGCGCGCGAGATCCTGGACTGGAACGGCTATGACATGAGCCAGTTCCGCCCGCTTTGACCGGTGATCTGCGGCCCGATCAGGAGGCGGACGGCACAAATCCGACGCCGGATGGCGCAAGCTTGCGGTTTCGGACCGGCCCCCGGCCTGTAAACTGTGGCCAGAATCAGGAGACCACGATGACCACCGCGACCAAAGACACGCTGGAATGGCCCACGCTTGTGATGCTGGGGGTGGCCTATGGCGGCTTTGCGCTGGGAACGCTGATCTGGCCGGTTTCGGGCATCTTGTCGGTGATCGTCACCGCGCTTGCCATCGCGCAGTTCTCCTCGCTTCAGCACGAGGTTCTGCACGGCCATCCCTTCCGCAACCAGACCCTGAACGAGGCGCTGGTCTTTCCGGGGCTGACGCTGTTCGTGCCCTATATCCGCTTCAAGGATGCGCATCTGCAGCACCATCATGACCCGAACCTGACCGACCCCTATGACGACCCCGAGTCCAATTACATGGACCCCGCCGTCTGGGCGAAAACGCCGCGCTGGGCGCAGGCGCTTTTGCGCGCCAACAACACGCTGATCGGGTGGATCCTGTTGGGCCCGGCGATCGGGACCTGGTTCTTTTCCGGCCCCGATTTCAAGGCGATCCGCGCGGGGGACCGGCGCATCCGGCTGGCCTGGGGGCTGCATGCCATCGGGGTGGCGCTGGTGGTGGGCTGGCTTTGGGCCTTTACCGAAATGCCGGTCTGGGCCTGGGTTCTGGCGGCCTATTTCGGCTATGGGCTTTTGAAGATCCGCACCTATCTGGAACACCGCGCGCATGAGGCGTTTCGGGCGCGCACGGTGATCATCGAGGACCGGGGGCCGCTGGCGCTGTTGTTCCTGAACAACAACCTGCACGTGGTGCATCACATGCACCCCACCGTGTCCTGGTACCGCCTGCCCGGCCTTTACGCCGCGCGGGGCGAACATTACCGGCGGCGGAATGAGTCCTATGTGTTTGAAAACTATGGACAGATCTTCCGGCGCTACCTGTTCCGGGCCAAAGACCCGGTGGCCCATCCGATCTGGCCGGTGAAGAAGTCGGACCGGAATGATGCGGATGCTGTGTGAGGTTTAACCGGCGCTCGCCCCGCCAAGGGCCGGAACCAAGGGCGAAGCCTGCCGGCCCGCGCCCCGTTGCCCGGCAGGCGATTGCCCTTCGCAATCGCCGAGAAGGGACCTCCCCCCGGGAGGGCGCGTTTGCCTGGGCAAGATAAGGCCGAACGCCTGCCAAGCGCGCCCTTTGGCCGGAAACAAGGCGCGAACGCGCCGCCGGCCCGCGCCCGACCTCCCCCCGGGAGGGCGCGATTGCGACGGTTGCCAGTAGAACTGCGGTGGGAGGGGTTGAGTGATAAAGTGCCTAGAACGGGTGTTGGTGCGCCATCCCGAGGTCGGGCGCGGGGGTGTGTTGGCGCCACAAATGCCCGTGCAATGCTTGCGTGGAATGCCACTGTTGCCTTGGTGTCCTTGAGGAGTGTTGGAATCTATAAACTTACGAAATTGAAACCAAATCGACTGGTTTCTGGCACTGCACGAAACAGCAATATGCGACCCGCATATCTCTTGACTATTTCTTCAATACTATCCTTTTTTGTGTTCATTCCAAGATATATCCCGACTGGTATCAACGTACGTGTTCAGTCCCGGCATTTGATGGGTTGGATCGAGTGTGAATCTTTCGGGTTCTGAAGTCCAGCATTTGACGATGAACTCGTAAGGTGTCAGCCCGCGCAGGGTCTTCAATCGCCGTC
>VGDH01000144.1 GCA_016869835.1 Alphaproteobacteria bacterium | reverse complement strand
TGCCGGGGTCGCCAGACAGATCGACTGGGGCGACCTGCGGCCGCGCGTCCTGTCTGCCATCGTCATGCTGGTCATTGGCGGCGTCGAGGTCTGGCTTGGCGGTGCGCCCTTTGCGATTCTGGTCGTGGCCCTGACCGGCGGCATGATGTGGGAACTGGCGCGGATGACCGCCGATCCGGGGCGCGACCTGTCGCTTTGGCTGGGGGCGCTGGCGGCGGGGATGCTGGCGCTGAACCTGTGGTCGCCTTCGCCCTGGATGCTGGCCGGACTTTTGGCGCCTGCCATCGTGGGGGCAACGATCCAGCAGGCGCGGCGCAAGATGTTCTTCTGCTATGCGCTGGTCATCATGGCAACCGGCCTCAGCCTTGTCATGCTGCGCGAGAGCCTTGGGCTGGCACCGGTTCTTTGGGTCTTTGCCGTTGTCATCGTCTCGGATGTCTTGGGATATTTCGCGGGCCGCATCCTGGGGGGGCCAAAGTTCTGGCCTGCGATCAGCCCCAAGAAAACCTGGTCGGGCACGGTTGCGGGCTGGCTTGGGGCGGCGGCGGTGGGTTATGGGTTCTGGGCGGGCGGCCTTGGCAGCTGGCATCTTCTGTGGGCCTCGCCCCTTGTGGCCTTTGCGGGCCAGATGGGCGATATCGCTGAAAGCGCGATCAAGCGGCGCACCGGGGTCAAGGACAGTTCGAACCTCATTCCCGGCCATGGCGGGCTTCTGGACCGATTTGATGCGCTGGCCTTTGCCGCGATCCTGACGGCGGCGCTGCATTTGGTGGTGGCGCTCTTTCCGCTTGTGAAAGGCTGATCCATGCGGCGCATTTCGATTTTTGGCGCGACCGGGTCCATCGGGGAAAGCACCTTTGACCTGATCTGTCGGGCCGGAGGGCCAGCGGCCTTTCACACGGTGGCGCTGAGCGGCGGGCATAATGTGACCCGGCTAGCCGAAATGGCGCGCATCCTGCGGGCCGAGGTTGCGGTGACGGCGCATGAGGAAAACCTGCCCGCCCTGCGCGCGGCGCTGGCGGGAAGCGGCGTCCATGCCGCTGCGGGAACCCAAGCCATTGCCGAGGCTGCCGACCGTCCGGCCGATTGGGTGATGTCGGGCATCGTCGGGGCGGCGGGGCTGGTGCCGGGGATGCGCGCGCTGGCGCATGGCGCCGCACTTGCGCTGGCCAACAAGGAAAGCCTTGTAACGGCAGGAGAGCTTTTGCTGTCCACCGCGCGGGTGCATAGGGCGACCATCCTGCCGGTGGACAGCGAACATTCCGCCATCTTTCAGGCCCTGGTGGGCGAGGATCTGACCGCGCTTGACCGCATCATCCTGACCGCATCGGGCGGCGCGCTGCGCGACTGGCCGCTGGAACGGCTGGCCCAGGCCAGCGTGGCCGAGGCCCTCGCCCATCCAAATTGGGCCATGGGGGCGCGGATCACCATCGATTCGGCATCCATGTTCAACAAGGCGCTGGAAATCATTGAAACGCGTGAGTTTTTCGGCGTGCGCCCCGATCAGATCGAGGTGATCATCCATCCCGAATCCATCATCCATTCCATGGTGGGGTTCACCGATGGCGCGGTCATGGCGCATCTGGGCATGCCCGACATGCGCCACCCGATCGGCTATGCGCTGAACTGGCCGCAGCGCCAGCCCCTGCCGGTGGCGCGGCTGGATCTGGCGGCCCTGGGCAAGCTGACCTTCCGGGCCCCTGACGAAACGCGCTATCCCGCGCTGCGCCTGGCGCGCGAGGTGATGGCAGTGCGCGGGCTTGCCGGTGCCGCCTTCAACGCGGCCAAGGAAATCGCGCTTGATCATTTCATCGCTGGGCAGATCGGCTTTATGGACATGGCCGGGCTGGTCGAGGCCACGCTTGACCGGGTTTCGGCCGAAACCCGCCTTGGAAATGCCGCGCAAAGCCTTGAAGATGTGCTGGCGATGGACCATCTCGCACGGGTCAGGGCCACCGAATTGGCCCAGGGAACAAGGATCGGCTCTTGGACATTCTGACGACGTTGCTGGGCGCGGGCGGGTTCCTCTGGAGTCTTGCCTTCTTCATTCTGGCCATTGGCATCATCGTCTTTGTCCATGAATACGGCCATTACATCGTGGGTCGCTGGACCGGGATCCACGCCGAGGTGTTCAGCCTTGGCTTTGGCCCGGTGCTGGTGAACCGCACCGACCGGCGCGGCACGCGCTGGCAGATTGCGGCCATTCCCTTGGGCGGCTTTGTCAAGTTCCTGAGCGATTCCGATGCGGCCTCGGGCAAGGATGCGTCCGCCATGGCTGGGCTATCGGCCAATAAAAAGCGCCACACCATGCACGGCGCGCCGCTTTGGGCGCGCTCGGCCACGGTGGCGGCGGGGCCAATCTTCAACTTCATTCTGGCCATTGCGGTCTATTGGGGGCTGATCCTGTGGACCGGGGTGGCGACCGACCGTCCGGTCGTGGGCGCGGTGGCCAGCCTGCCCGGCGCGGTGCAGACGCTTGAACCCGGCGATCAGGTGCTGTCGATCAATGGGATGGCCACCCCGGATCTGGAAACCTATCTTGACGTGGCGCGCGATCTGCCGGCCGCGCCCAGCGTCGAATACCGGGTCTTGCGAAACGGGGGCGAGACCGTGGTCAGCGCCGCCCATCCGATGCCGCCACTGGTGGCCTCGGTGCAGCTGAAATCGGCCGCGCTTGCGGCCGGGCTGGAAGAGGGCGATGTGATTCTGGCCGCCAATGGCCAGCCCGTCACCGTCTTTGCCGAGCTGCCGCCCATTGTCGAGGGGCTGGCCGGTGTGCCGGTGCCGCTGACAATCTGGCGCGCCGATGACAGCGGTTCGGTCAAGGTCTTTGACATTACCATAACCCCCAACCGCCGCGATCTGCCCAAGGCCGAGGGTGGCTTTGAAACCCGCTGGCTGATCGGCTTGACCGGCGGGTTGGTCTTTGAGCCCGAAGTGCGGCGTCCCGGCCTTTTTGAGGCGCTGGGCCTTGCAGGCCAGAACGCCTGGTTCGCCGGGGTGACCTCGCTTTCGGGGCTGTGGAATGTGGTGACCGGCACCATCAGCTCGTGCAACATCTCGGGGCCGATCGGCATGGCGCAGGTGATGGGGCAGGCGGCGACGCAGGGCCTCGACTATTACATCACCATGCTGGCGGTGATGTCTCTGGGCATCGGGCTTATCAACCTTTTCCCCATCCCGGTGCTGGACGGCGGGCATCTGGTGTTTCACGCCTATGAGGCGGTGTTCCGCCGCCCGCCGCCGGATGGCGCCATGAAGGTCTTGATGACCATCGGTCTGGCCATTGTGCTGGGCTTCATGGCCTATGCGCTGACCAATGACGTGACCTGCCCCTAAGGGGGCAGCGCCCGCGCGCACAGGGATCAAGCCATGGCGCGGGCTCGGTTTTGCCCGAATATCGCCATATTCCCTTGGCGGGATATCCATTCACCACCTTGATCCGAGGTCACTCAGATGGATACCGTCGTTAAGGGCTACAAAGCTGTCTCGTTTCTGGTCTGGCTCAATGCCGACCGGCTGCTCAGCCTTGGAACGGTGATCGTCGGCCTTCTCGCCGGTGCCTTCCTTGGCGCTGCGATCCTGCAGAACTGAGGGCGTAACCGCCCGTTTGGCCGATCTGCCGCCGCGCTCGCCGCCGCAGGCGAAAAAGTCGCATCCGCATGGGGGCTGAACCCGCGTCACCCGCCTTTGGCCTTTTGACAAGCCTTGCGGTTCAAGCTAGTCAGGAACACATCATTTTGTGACACCCGGGGGCTGGCAATGCGCAATTCTGCAAATGCGAAAGACGGTGGCAGGCCGGGGTTGCGCGGGTTTGTGCGGCCAGCGGTCTTGGTGGTTCTGCTTGGCGGAACAGTCATTTCCGCGCCGTTCTTCACACCCGCCCTTGCGCAAAGCTACAGCTTTTCCGACCTCGCCATCGAAGGCAATGTGCGGGTCGATGCCGCCACGATCCTGTCCTATGCGGGAATCGGGCGTGGCCAGACCCTGACCACGGGGCAGCTCAACGACGCCTATCAGCGCATCGTGAACTCGGGCCTGTTTGAAAGCGTCGAGCTGGTGCCGCAGGGCGGCACGCTTAAGATCGTCGTCAAGGAATTGCCGATGCTCAATGCGGTGGATCTGCAGGGCAACAAGCGGCTGAAGGACGAGGCGCTGAAAGGGCTTTTGCAGTCGAAGTCGCGCAATGTCTACAACCCCGCCACAGCCGAGGCCGACGCCGCCGCCATCGCCGAGGCTTACCGGGTTGAGGGGCGTCTGGCCGCTACGGTTGACCCCAAGATCATCCGCCGGTCGGACAACCGCGTCGATCTGGTGTTCGAGATCAACGAGGGCAAGCCGGTTGAGGTGGAGCGTCTGTCCTTCGTCGGCAACCGCGCCTATTCCGACCGCCGTCTGCGGCAGGTTCTGGAAACCAAGCAGGCCGGTCTTTTGCGCCAGATCATCGGGCGCGATACCTTTGTGGTCGAGCGGCTGGAGCTGGACAAGCAGCTGCTCAAGGATTTCTACCTGTCGCGCGGATTCATCGACATCGAGGTCCTGGACGCCACGGGCGAGCTTGCCGCCGAGCGCGATGCAAGTTTCGTGACGTTTACCGTTCGCGAAGGCCAGCAATACCGCATCGGTGCGGTCAGCACTGTGTCAACCATCGAAGGGCTCGATGAGGCAGAGTTTGTCGATGTGCAGCGCCTGCGCTCTGGCGTGGTCTATTCGCCGCAGCTTATTGAGAACAATATCGCGCGGATGGAAACGCTTGCCCTGCAGAAGGGGCTGAACTTCGTCCGGGTCGAGCCGGTTCTGACGCGCAACGAACGCGACCAGACGCTGGACATCGAATTCGTGCTGTCGCGCGGCGACCGGGTTTTTGTCGAGCGGATCGACATCGAAGGCAATACCACAACGCTGGATCAGGTGATACGTCGTCAGTTCCGCACTGCCGAAGGCGACCCCTTCAACCCGCGCGAGATCCGTCAGGCGGCCGAACGTATCCGCGCCCTGGGCTATTTCGGCAATGCCAATGTCGAAGCCGCACCGGGCAGCGATGGCGAGCAGGTGGTGGTCAATGTCGATGTTGAGGAAAAGCCGACCGGGTCCTTTAACATCGGTGCCTCGTTCAGCGTCAATTCCGGCGCGGGTCTGACCTTGGGTTTTTCCGAGGAGAACTTCCTTGGCCGGGGTCAGAAGGTGGGGATCGACATCACCACCGGTTCGGACACGGTTGACAGTTCGCTGACCTTTGTCGAACCCGCACTTTTGGGCCGCGATCTGCGGTTCAAGTTCGGGGCCTTCTATCGCACCAGCGATTATGCCGACGCCTTCTATGACACCCAGTCGATTGCGATTTCCCCGGCGCTGGAATTCCCGATCAGCGAATTCGGCCGGCTGGAACTGCGCTATCGGCTGTTCTCGGACAAGGTGAAGAATGTTGCGGCAGGCTCTTCGACGATCTTTGACGATGAAGAGGCGCAGGACTCTCTCATCGGTTCGTCGATCGGCTATGCCTATTCCTATGACAACAAGATTGGCGGTCTGAACCCCAACAACCGTATCCTTTTCCGTTTTAGCCAGGATTTCGCAGGGCTGGGCGGGGATGTGAAATACCTTAAGACCGAGGCGTTGGCCGTGGCCGAGACCAAGATCCTGAACGAGGAAGTCACCCTCCGCGCCATTTTCGAAGGCGGCGCGATTGCCACGGCGGGCGGCTATACCAGCCGGGTGACCGACCGCTATTTCGGCAACGGCAAGATCCGTGGTTTTGAAGCCAATGGTATCGGCCCGCGGGATCAAGCAGCGGCCAACAAGGACGCGCTGGGCGGCAATCTCTTTGCATTGGCGCGGTTCGAGGCTGACTTCCCGCTTGGTCTGCCCGAGGAATACGGCATCAAGGGCGGTGCCTTCCTGGATGTAGGCTCGGTGTGGGGGCTGGACAATGTGACTGGCACCGGGGGACCGGTTGACGACTCCGCCAAGCTTCGCTCGGCCGTTGGGGTTTCGGTGCTGTGGGATACGCCCCTTGGCCCCTTGCGCTTCAACTTCTCCAAGGCGCTGCGCAAGGAAACCTACGACAAGGAACAAAGCTTCGACCTGACAATCTCGACGAAGTTCTGATGCGGCGGTGTCTTGCCCTTGCCTGCGCCCTGTTTTGCCTGTCGGGCCAGCCTGGCGCAGCCGAGGACGCGGGTGGCACCAATGCGGCACCGGTGCCG
>VGDH01000143.1 GCA_016869835.1 Alphaproteobacteria bacterium | reverse complement strand
GGCTACGGGGTGATGAACCACGGCTACCCCTCGACCCGCGCCCCGATAACCGATCTGGTGGCCGGGGTCGGCCGCCGCGTGGCGGCCTGCGGCAGCCACCGGGTGCATTTCGTCACCCATTCGCTGGGCGGCATCCTGGCCCGGGCCTGGCTGGCCGACCACCGCCCGGCGCTGATGGGGCGCATGGTGATGCTCGCACCGCCAAACGGCGGCTCGGAACTGGTCGACCGCTTCGGCGATCTGGGCGCCTTCCAATGGCTGATGGGCCCGGCGGGGATGGAACTCGGCACCGCCCCGGATTCCTTTCCCAACCGCCTTGCCCTGCCGGAATACGAGGTGGGGGTGATCGCAGGAAGCCTGCCGCTCAACCCGCTGATGGGCGGGCTCATTCCGGGGCCGAATGATGGCAAGGTATCGGTCGCCTCAACCCGGCTTGAAGGGGCGGCCCATATCACCCTGCCGGTCAGCCACACCTTCCTGATGAACAACCCCCTCGTGATCGCCCAGGTCCTGGCCTTCCTGCGCGAAGGCCAGTTTGAGCCGGGCCTGACCATGCCCGCGGCCGTCATGCGGCTTGTCGGCGCGCTGAAGCGCTAAACCCGCGCCTTGCGGTCCCCCGCGAAGAGCGCCGCAGGCGACGATGAGCGTCCCGCCTCAGCCCTTGACCTGCACCCGGTTCACATGGCCCATCTTGCGGCCCGGCCGCGCCTCGGCCTTGCCATAGAGATGCAGCGCCGCATGACGCTCTTTCAAAATGGCCGGAACCTTGTCGATATCATCGCCAATCAGGTTTTCCATCACCACATCCGAATGCCGCGCCCCATCGCCCAAGGCCAAGCCCACCACCGCGCGGATATGCTGCTCGAACTGATCCACCGCGCAGCCGTTCTGCGTCCAATGACCCGAGTTATGCACCCGCGGCGCGATCTCGTTCACCAACAGGCCCTTGGGCGTGACAAACAACTCCACCCCCATGACGCCCACGTAATCCAGCGCATTCAGGATCCGCGCCGCGATCAAGACCGCATCCGACCGCTGGCCGGGCGACAGCCGCGCCGGGATGGTGGTGGTAGCCAAGATCCCGTCCTTGTGAACATTCTCGCCCGGATCATAGGCCGCGACCGAACCATCCAGCCCCCGCGCCGCAATCACCGACACCTCATGGCTGAAGCTCACAAACCCTTCCAGCACCGAAGGCGCACTGTTCATCGCCCCAAAGGCCGCAGGCGCATCAGCCACCGCCATGATCCGCGCCTGCCCCTTGCCATCATAGCCCAGCCGCGTGGTTTTCAAGATCGCCGGCGTCCCGATCTCGGCAATCGCCGCCTCCAGATCGGCCAGCGAATTCACCGCCCGATAGGGCGCACAGGTCAGGCCAAGGCCGGTCAAAAAATCCTTCTCCGCAATCCGCTCTTGCGAAATCGCCAAGGCGCGGCGGTTCGGGCGAATGGGCTTGGCCGCCTCAAGCAGGTCCAGCGCAGCGGTGGGAACGTTCTCGAACTCATAGGTGATGACATCGACCGAGGCAGCAAAAGCCGCCAGCGCCGCATGGTCCTCATAACCCGCCGTGGTGCAGGCATGGGCCACATCCGCCGCAGGCGGGTTGGCGCCCGGCTCATAGATATGGGTCTTGTATCCCAACCGGCTGGCGGCCACTGCCAACATGCGGCCCAACTGCCCGCCGCCCAGAATCCCGATGGTCGCGCCCGGTTTCAACATCTCACTCATCCTTCGGCTCATCGGGGATCGAGCCCGACAAGGCCGCGCGCCACGCATCCAGCCGCGCCGCCAGCGCCGGGTCTGAAATCGCCAAAATCCCCGCCGCCATCAGCCCGGCATTGGCCGCCCCCGCCGCTCCAATCGCCATGGTGGCCACCGGATAGCCCTTGGGCATCTGCAAGATCGAATACAGACTGTCCACCCCCGACAGCGCCTTGGTCTGCACCGGCACGCCAATCACCGGCACACGGGTTTTCGATGCCATCATGCCCGGCAAATGCGCCGCCCCGCCCGCGCCTGCGATGATCACCTTGATCCGGCCTGCGGCACCCTTGCCATAATCCCACAACCGGTCCGGCGTGCGATGGGCCGAGACGATCTTGGTCTCATAAGAAATGCCCAACTGATCCAGGATCAGCGCGGCCTCTTTCATCGTCGGCCAGTCGGACTGGCTTCCCATGATGATCCCCACATCGACAGCCATGCGCGCGCCTCCATCCGGTGATAGGGCGGCAATATACCGGGGCGGGGCAGGGGGCAAGGCGCTGGCAAAAGGGCGGCCCAAATGTCGGGACGGATGCCAGACGCAAACCCGACGCAAACCCGACGGCATTTTCTATGGATTTCAGAGACTTGCCACCGCAGGCCCGGCGCTATCCCATCACCCCGCCCAAACCACTCAAGCGATGATGTCGGGGATCAGCTGATCTTCGAACTTCACGATCTGATCTTTCAGCGACAGCTTTTGCTTCTTCAGCCGCCGCAGCGTCAACTGATCGGGCCGACCCGACAGTTCCAGCGCCGAAATCGCCTCATCTAGATCACGATGCTCGCGCCGCAGGACCTCCAGTTTCACCCGAAGCATGTCCTCAAAGTTCATCTCGCTGGAAATGTTCATGGCTGGATCTTGGTCCGATCATTCTTGCTTTTACCAAGGATACAGCGATTCGGCCTTGGTCGGGGCAAGAATTTTGATCTTTCGCATGAATTTTATGCGGAACCGGGCCGATTTTCGCCGCCTGCCGGGTCTTGCGCGGCACCCTTGGCCGCCCCATATTTATCCAGACTGGCTGCCGTATCCCGGGGCCGGGCCACAGATGTCGCTTGGATCAAGGACATGGATCATGACGAAACTCAGCTTTGGTGCCCATCCTTTCCTCTTGGGGTTTGAACAGTTGGAACGACTGGTTGAACGCACCGCCAAAACCGCCTCCGAAGGCTATCCGCCCTTTAACATTGAGGCGACCTCGGACAACACCTACCGCATCACGCTGGCCGTCGCGGGCTTCCGCGAGGAAGATCTGGCGATCACGGTCGAAGACCGCCAATTGGTCGTGCGCGGCCGCCAAGGTGATGACGGCGCCGACCGCGTTTTCCTGCACCGCGGCATCGCCGCCCGCGCCTTTCAGCGCTCTTTCGTGCTGGCTGACGGGGTCGAAGTGGCGGGGGCCGGGCTTGACCGCGGGCTTTTGAACATCGACCTGCGCCGCCAAGTGCCGGAAACCATTGTGCAAACCATCAAGATCGGTCGCAAGTAAGGAGCATCGTCATGGATGTGAAGTTTGACGCGCTGCCCGAAACCGAACGCAGCATTGTCTATATCCGCCCCGTCCCGGTGGCCGAGCTTCCGGCCGAGGTGCAGGCGCAGGTGGGCGGGCTTTCCACGGTCTATTCCGTCAACCGCCCCGATGGCGCGCGGCTTGCTTTGGTGGCCGACCGCAACCTGGCCTTCATGCTGGCCCGCCAGCACGAGATGGTGCCGGTCAACGTCCACTAGGCCCGCACAGCAAAACGCCGCCCCGTCGGGGGCGGCGTGTTAACTTTTCCGCAAAGCCGGGCTGTCAGGCTTTGATCAAGCCCATCGATTCCAGCTTCAAGATCACCTGATGGGCGCAAGCATCCACTTGGGTGCCTTCGGTGTCGATCACCAGTTCGGCATTGGTGGGCGCTTCATAAGGGTCTGAAATGCCAGTGAATTCCTTGATCTTGCCTTCGCGGGCCAGCTTGTAAAGCCCCTTGCGGTCGCGCCGTTCACACTCCTCGACCGCGGTGGCGACATGCACCTCGATGAACGAGCCGAAGGCTTCGATCATCTCGCGCACGGCGCGGCGGGTGGCGGTATAGGGGGCAATCGGCGCGCAAATGGCGATGCCGCCGTTTTTGGTGATCTCGTTGGCCACATAGCCGATGCGACGGATGTTGATGTCGCGGTGCTCTTTGGAAAAGCCCAGTTCCGACGACAGGTGTTTGCGCACCACGTCCCCATCCAAAAGCGTCACTGGACGGCCGCCCTGCTCCATCAGCTTGACCATCAGCGCATTGGCAATCGTCGATTTGCCCGACCCTGACAGCCCGGTGAAGAACACCGTAAAGCCCTGCTTGTCGCGCGCCGGAGAGGTCTTGCGCAGTTGCGTCACGACTTCTGGGAAGGAGAACCATTCGGGAATGTCCAGACCTTCGCGCAGGCGGCGGCGCAGTTCGGTGCCGGAAATGTCCAGCACAGTGCAGCCTTCCGGCACTTCGTTGGCCGGATAATATTGTGCTTTTTCCTGCACATAGACCATATGCTTGAAATCGACCATGGTCACGCCGATCTCGGATTCATACTTCTTGAACAGTTCTTGCGCGTCATAGGGGCCATAGAAATCCTGCCCCTGGCTGTTCTTGCCGGGGCCGGCATGGTCGCGGCCAACGATGAAATGCGTCACGCCATGATTGCGGCGTATCAGCCCGTGCCAGACAGCCTCACGCGGGCCAGCCATCCGCATGGCAAGGTTCAAAAGCGACATGGTGGTGGTCGAGGCCGGGTACTTGTCGATCACCGCCTCATAGCAGCGCACGCGGGTGAAATGGTCGACATCGCCGGGTTTTGTCATGCCCACAACCGGGTGGATCAGAAGGTTGGCCTGTGCCTCTTTCGCGGCGCGGAAGGTCAGTTCCTGATGCGCGCGGTGCAGCGGGTTGCGGGTCTGGAAGGCCACGACCTTCTGCCAGCCCACCTTGCGGAAAAACGCGCGCAGCTCATTCGGCGTGTCACGGCGGACCTTGAAATCATAATGCACCGGCTGCTGAATGCCGGTGACAGGGCCGCCCAGATAGACCTTACCCGCTTGATTGTGCAGGTAATTCACCGCCGGATGCGCCAGATCATCGGCGCCAAAGACCATCTCGGCCTCGCGCGCCTTGTTCGGCACCCATTTGTCGGTGACCGACATGATCGCAAGGATCACGCCTTCTGCATCGCGCAGCGCAATGTCCTGACCGGGGGCGACCTTTTCGGCAAAGGCCTCGTTCACATCCAGCGTGATCGGCATCGGCCAAAGCGTGCCATCGGCCAGCCGCATGTTTTCGACGACATTGTTGTAATCTGGCTCGGAGTTGAAGCCCTTGAGCGGGTAGAACCCGCCGTTCATCAGAAGTTCAAGATCGCAGACCTGACGCGCGGTCAGATCCCACGAGGGCAGCGCGGCGGCCTCATGCTTCAGCTTCAATGCGGAGTCGTAGGAAACATAAAGCTCCGGCAGTGGAGCATGGTTGTTCTGCATGACCTCAGTCCTTTGTTTAAGCGTCACTATTCCTGCTGCTTGCCCAGTCAATTCGGCGTGCAGCGCAAGATATTCGGCAAGCTTTCCGGCCAGAAACCGATCGGCCAGCCGGGCCATTTCGGCCCCACCCTTGGCAGTCAGCGCATAGGCAAAGCGCTGGCGGCGATCGGTGCTGTCGCGGTCGGTGATGCGGATGAACCCCGCCGCCTGGGCTGCCTGCAAAAGCGCATTCAGCTTGCCCAACGAAAGGCCCAGAGCTTCGGCGGTGGCGCGCTGTGAGGCCTCTGGCACCCGGTCAAGCTGCCGCAGAACGCGGAAAAGCGCGTCCTCATCGGGCAGAAAGGCGGGGGGTTGTGGGGCAATCATCGCGGCGTCAAAAGTTTGTTCAGATGTGAACATATCTCATGGCGCGCAGCCAAAGCCAAGCCAAACCTTGGTTCATGGACGCAATCCGCCGTTCACGCAGGCGCGACGCGGCAGAAATGGCACAGTGGAGTGAGGGCCCGCGCCGCTTTTGGCGCAGGAAAAGGGCTTAGTGCCCCGACAGCCAGCGCTCGGCGTCGAGGGCTGCCATGCAGCCCATCCCGGCGCTGGTCACGGCCTGGCGATAGATGTGGTCGGTCAGGTCTCCGGCGGCGAAGACGCCGGGAATGGCGGTGCGGGTGGACCCCGGTTCCACCTTCACATAGCCGCCCGAATGAAGCTCGAGCTGGTCCTTGACCAGTTCCGACGCCGGGGCATGGCCGATGGCCACGAAAAAGCCCGCGCAAGGGATCACCGCCTCGACCCCGGTCTGCAGGTTGCGGGTTTTCACCCCGGTCACTCCCAAGGGGGCCTCGGTGCCCTCAACCTCGGTCACTTCGGAATTCCAGACCACCTCGATCTTGGGGTTCTTGAACAGCCGGTCCTGCATGATCTTTTCAGCGCGCAAGCTGTCGCGGCGGTGGATCAACGCC
>VGDH01000142.1 GCA_016869835.1 Alphaproteobacteria bacterium | reverse complement strand
CCGCCAGATCGGGCGCTGGAAGGGCGGCCAAGGCGCGACACTCGGCCAAAGCCGCCTGCAACCAGCCCAGCGAAGGGCCCGCCAGCGTCAGCGCGGGCACCACAAGCGCCTGTTGGCGCATGTAGTTCCACATCTCGGCGTCTGTGGTCAGTGTATTGCCGACAAAGGGCACGGCCAGCACATAGGTGGCCTCTCGGCTGCCCGGCACGGCGCGGTGGTCAAAGCCCATCGCGCGCGCGGCATGGCCCATGACCAGCGCCATGGGGCGCATCAGGGCAGACATCAGGATGCCCCACATCGGTGCCGAAAAGGCCACGGCCTTGAACGGATGCCGTCCCATCAGCGCACGCAGCGCAATTGCCCCGCCCATCGAATGGCCCATCAGGAACCACGGCTCGGCCAGCCCCTCGGCGCGGGCAAAGCTGATCAGCGCCTCCATATCGCGCTGATATTCGGCAAAATCGCGCACATGGCCCAGCATCGGATCGTCAAGCGCCCGGTCGGCAAGGCCCTGGCCGCGAACATCAACCGTCAGGGTCGCATAGCCGCGCTGCGCCAGATCGCGCGCCGCACGGCCATATTTCTCGATGTATTCGGTGCGACCGGGCAAGAGAAACACCGTGCCTTTTGCCGTCGCAAGCGGCCAATGACCCGCGCGGATCTGGACACCGTCGGTGGCTTGCAGCCACCGGGCATAGCCCCCTTCAGGGCCATCGGCGATGGCGCTGTGAAAGGGGGCCTCGGTCATGCCAGTGCCGCGCCAAGCTGCATGGCCAGCCCCATCGAGCCGTCCACCGTCAGTTTGCCGGTCATGAAGGCGCTGGTCGGGTTCATCTCGCCGTCCAGAATGGCGCGAAACACCTCGGCCTCGGCCGTCAGCGTCACATCGGCCTCGTCGTCGCCGGCACGCACGCCATCGGCATCAACCATGATCGCGCCTTCGCCGGGGATGACGAACTTGGCCACACCGGCGCTGAAGCCGCCGCTCATCTTGGTGGCAAGGGCAGCCACGGCTGCTTCGATCACGTCGCTCATCGGTCTCTCCATTGTGACATCACGGGACTGGATATTCGCCGCCGTTGGGTTACCTTCTGCTTATGAAAGTTTGGCCCGGTCTTCACAACATTGTCGTTGCGGCACTTGTGCCGGCGATGATCTGCGTCATGTTCGGCGCAGGCATGGCCTTTGGCCAGACCAGCAAGCTGGATGAGCTGTTCGACAGGCTGAAGACCGCCGATGAACAGGCCGCCGGGCGGATCGAGCAGGAAATCTGGATCGAATGGTCCAAATCGGGCTCTGCCGCGATGGACCTGTTGCTGGAACGCGGCCGCCGCGCCATGAGCGAGGGTCAGCTTGACCTTGCGGTTGAACATTTCACCGCCCTGATCGACCACGCGCCCGACTTTGCCGAGGGCTGGAACGCGCGGGCCACGGCACTGTACCAGATGGGCCAGATTGGCCAATCGATGGCCGATATTGCCCAGACGCTGCGGCTTAACCCGCGGCATTTCGGGGCCATGTCGGGCTTTGCGATGATTTTAGAAGAGCTAGACCGTCCCGAACAGGCGCTTGAGGTGCGCAAGGCGGTGAAGGCTATACATCCCCATGCAGCAGGGGTATCGGAGGCCATCGACCGGCTGGAAGCCGATCTGCAAGGCAGCTCTCTTTAAGGAAGCCCCAAACATGGACGCCCGACAGATGGACGCCCGCGGCCGCGTCACGGCGGTTCTTGGGCCGACCAACACCGGCAAGACCCATTACGCGATCGAACGCATGTTGGCCCATCGTACCGGCGTGATCGGCCTGCCGCTGCGGCTTTTGGCGCGCGAGGTCTATGACCGGATCGTGGCCTTGCGCGGGCCGTCGGTCGTGGGGCTGGTCACGGGAGAAGAGCGCATCGTGCCTGACCGCTGCCAGTATTGGGTCTGCACGGTTGAAGCGATGCCGCTTGAGATCGGCGCCGATTTCGTGGCGGTGGATGAAATCCAGCTTTGCGCCGACCCGGACCGGGGCCATGTCTTTACCGACCGTCTCTTGCGCGCGCGCGGCCTGCATGAAACCCTGTTTCTGGGCTCTGACACCATGCGCGGCGCGATTGCGGGGCTGGTGCCGGGGGTGAGTTTCCTGAAACGTGAGCGGTTTTCGGAGCTGACTTTCACCGGGTCAAAGAAGATCAGCCGGATGCCCGAACGCAGCGCCATCGTCGGATTTTCGGTAGATAATGTTTATGCGATTGCCGAGTTGATTCGGCGCACCAAGGGGGGCTGTGCGGTGGTGATGGGCGCGCTTTCCCCGCGCACCCGCAATGCGCAGGTGGCTTTGTATCAAAACGGCGATGTCGATTATCTGGTGGCCACGGATGCGATCGGGATGGGGCTTAACCTTGATATCAAGCACATCGCCTTTGCCGCGACGGCCAAGTTCGACGGCCATCGGATGCGTCCGCTATACCCCCAGGAGCTGGCGCAGATCGCAGGCCGCGCCGGGCGGCACACCGAAAACGGCACCTTTGGCGTCACGGGCGAGGCGCGGCCCTTGGACGAGACCATCATCGAGGCCATCGAGGAACATCGCTTTGACCCGGTGCGCAAACTGCATTGGCGCAACCATGATCTGGAGTTCGGCAGCGCCGAACGCCTGATCGCCAGTCTCGAGCGGCACACCAGCGACCCTTGGCTGACACGGGCGCGCGATGCCGATGATCTGTCGGCCCTCAAGGCCTTGTCCGAAATGGCCGAGGTGCGTGACAGGCTGACCGGGCCCAAGCGCGTGCAGCTTTTATGGGACGTCTGCCGCATCCCCGATTTCCGCAACGCGGGCGGGGGCGAACACACCAGCCTTCTGGCGCGGATTTTCGAGTTTCTGGTCGGCCGGGGCCTTGGCGGTGGCAAGGTTCCCTCGGATTGGATGAAAAAAGCTGTCGAACGCATCGACAAACCCGGCGGCGACATTGACACCATCTCGAAACGGCTGGCCTATATCCGCACCTGGACCTATGTCGCGCAGCGCAATGGCTGGGTGGAAGACGAAATCCATTGGCGCGAGGAAACGCGCGCTGTAGAAGACCGCTTGTCAGATGCGCTGCACGCAGCCCTGACCCAACGATTTGTAGATCGCCGCACCAGCGTCTTGATGCGGCGGTTGAAGCAGAAGGAGACCCTCGTGGCCGAGGTGAATGACAAGGGCGAAGTGATGGTCGAGGGCGAGTTCGCCGGCCGTCTTGAGGGGTTCCGCTTCTCGCAGGATGCATCCGCCAGCCCCGATCAGGCGCGGGTTCTGCGCACGGCGGCGCTGCAGGCGCTGAGGCCAGAGTTCCATTTGCGGGCGGATCGGTTCTACAACGCCCCCGATACAGAGATGGATTTCACCGAGCAGGGTGGCCTGATGTGGGGCGCCTCTGCCATCGGCAAGCTGGTCAAGGGCGGCGAGATCACCAAACCCACGGTCGAGGCATTTGTCGATGAGGAGGCGGACGAAGCGGTGGCCGAAAAGGTCCGCCGCCGCCTGCAGCATTTCATCGACCGCAAGGTCGCAACGCAGTTCGAACCGCTTTTGGCCATGGGCCGGGACGAAACCCTGCAAGGCCTGGCCAAGGGCTTTGCCTTCCGCCTGGCCGAGGGGCTGGGTGTCATCGACCGCAGCGCCATTGCCGCCGAGGTCAAGGAACTGGATCAGGACGCGCGTAGCGCGCTGCGCAAGCATGGCGTGCGCTTTGGCCAGTATACGATTTTCCAGCCCGCGCTGTTGAAACCCGCGCCAACCCGGCTGCGTCTGGTCTTGTGGTCGCTTTGGAATGGTCTGGGCGAGTTCCCCGAAAGCCCGCCGCCGGGTCTGGTCACCATCCCCAACCTCGAGGCGGTGCCAAAGGCGCATTACACGCTCGCCGGTTATCACCCCGCCGGTGCGCGGGCGATCCGCATCGACATGCTGGAGCGTCTGGCCGATATCCTGCGCCAAAAGGACACCAAGGCCGGGTTCGAAGCGACGCCCGACATGCTGTCGATCACCGGTATGACGCTGGAACAGTTTGCCGATCTGATGGGCGGGCTTGGCTACAAGGCCGAGCGGGCCGAGCGGGTGAAGGTCAAGGCCGCGCCGGTTCTGGTGCCGGTCGAGGTGGACCCGAACGCGCCGGTGAACCCGATCACCGAAGAAGAATCGGCCTTTGTCCGCGTAGAAGAACCCGCCCCCGAGGCCGAAGCGGCCGCCCCCGAGATGGAGGTGTTCTACACCTATACCTGGGCCCCGAAACCGCGCTTCCAGCGCCCGGAACGTGGTCCGCGTCCCGAGGGGCAGGGCCGTGGACCCCGGCGTGACGGCGACGCGCCGCAGGGTGAGCGCAAACCGCGCGAACAGCGCGGCCCGCGCCATGACGGCGCCGCCCCACGCGGCGACCGCCCGAAAGGGGACCGGCCGAAAGGGGACCGCCCCCAGGGTGACCGCCCCCAGGGGGATCGTCCGCAGGGGGATCGTCCGCAGGGCGAGCAGTCCCAGGGCGGGCGCGGCCCGCGCAAGGACGGCGACCGCAAGGGTGAAAAACCGCAGCGCGACGACCGGCAGAAGTCCTTCGAAGCCCGCCCGCCGCGCGCTGACAAGCCCGTCGATCCCGATAATCCCTTTGCGGCCTTGATGGCGCTTAAGGGCAAGCTCTGATTGGCGGGGCCTTCGGGCAAGCAAAGCCTCGGCGTCCAGCCGAAACTGCGGCTGGACAAATGGCTGTTTTATGCCCGTTTCTTCAAATCCCGCGACCTTGCGCAGGATTGCATTGAAAGCGGCGACCTGCGGCTGAACGCCCAGCGATGCACCAAACCCGGCTATGGTGTGCAGGTGGGCGATGTTCTGACCTTCCCCCAAGGCAGCCAGATCCGGGTGGTGCGCGTGCTGGCGCTGTCGGACCGGCGTGGCCCCGCCCCCGAGGCACAGGCGCTTTACAGCGATCTTGATGCGCCCGGAGGCGATGCCAGCGCTTGAATGATTGATCCGCCTGACATAAACACCGGGCGCAATGAAATGAAACGGGGTGTCCCATGACCTATGTCGTGATCGACAACTGCATCGCCTGCAAATACACCGACTGCGTCGAGGTTTGTCCGGTGGACTGCTTTTATGAAGGGCTGAATGCTCTGGTGATCCACCCTGACGAATGCATTGACTGCGGCGTCTGCGAGCCGGAATGCCCCGCCGATGCCATCCGCCCCGATACCGAGCCGGATATGGACAAATGGGTGGCCTTCAACCGCAGATATGCCCAGCTTTGGCCGGTCATCACCACCAAGCGCGACCCGCTGCCGGGATATGAAGAGCGTGATGGTGAGGCGAACAAGCTGGAGAAGTACTTCTCGGAAGAGCCGGGGCAGGGCGGTTGATTCGTCGATTGTTCCGCACCGAATCAGTATCCTTGTAAAAGTTTCATGAATTCGAACTGCTTGGCCTTTTTTCGCCAGGTTGCACCGCAGTTGGAATCAGGCGTTTTTTGTGGTATACAATGCGCACAAACAATTACGGATGCCTGTCTGACGCCTCAGGTCTGCTCGCCTGAGACGAAACTCCTGTCGCGTGTCGGTCTGTATCCGGGGTCCCGGTGCCGACCGCTGTTGCCGGGACTGGCCTCTTGCCGAGGAAGCGACCAAGAATGACCAAATCGAAGAAGCCCGATTTCCGCCCGAACGAGTTCGTTGTGTATCCTGCGCATGGCGTGGGCAAGATCATCTCGATCGAAGAGCAGGAAATCGCCGGTATCCATCTGGAACTGTTCGTGATCTCGTTCGAAAAGGACAAGATGACGCTGCGGGTGCCGACCCACAAGGCCACCGAAATCGGCATGCGTGCCCTTTCGGCCCCCGATGTGGTGACCAAGGCGCTGGACACGCTGAAAGGCAAGGCGAAGGTCAAGCGCGCGATGTGGTCGCGCCGGGCCCAGGAATATGAGCAGAAGATCAACTCGGGTGATCTGATGGCGATTGCCGAGGTGGTGCGCGATCTGCACCGCAACGACGACCAGCGCGAGCAGTCCTATTCCGAACGTCAGCTCTATGAGGCCGCGCTTGAGCGTCTGACGCGCGAAGTGGCCGCGGTTTCAGGCGTTGATGAGGCAGGCGCGCAGCGCAAGGTCGGTGACGTGCTGACCAGCCGCGCCGCCTGATTTACCAAGGCGCGATCTTTCGTCGAAAACTCGTTGAACGGCGGCCCATTGGCCACCGTTCTTCATTTTGCCTTTCAGGCGGCGACCGCCAGGGCCGAGACTTCGGCAAGCACCTGCGAAGCGCCCAGCACATCGCCCGTCTGCCCCCCGATCTTGGCCCGCGCCACAAGCGCGATCCCAAAGCCCGCCGCCGCCATGGCCAGCGCCATGACCAGACCCAGCCAGCCCGCACAGATCAGCGCCCCGGCAAGCGCCAGCGCTAAGCCCGCGCCAACCGCCCCCCAGGGCGGCGCGCCGACGCTTGCTGACAGGCCTGTTCCGCGTGCATTGGGCAGTCCGGCCATCAGCGCCGCCATCGGCACCCGCGACAGCATCGCCGCGGCAAGGATCACCCCCCATTGCCCGGCCG
>VGDH01000141.1 GCA_016869835.1 Alphaproteobacteria bacterium | reverse complement strand
GATTGCCCGGGCAATCCTGAAGGAAATTCGCGAACGGCTCGGCTTTTTGGTCAATGTTGGGCTGAATTACCTGACGCTAAGCCGCAATGCCGGCACGCTTTCGGGGGGCGAAAGCCAGCGGATCCGGCTGGCAAGCCAGATCGGGTCGGGCCTGACGGGGGTCTTGTATGTGCTCGATGAACCCTCGATCGGGCTGCACCAGCGCGACAATGACCGGCTGCTGACCACGCTGAAAAACCTGCGCGATCAGGGGAATACGGTTCTGGTGGTGGAACATGACGAGGATGCGATCCGCGAGGCGGATTATGTCTTTGACATGGGGGCGGGGGCGGGGGTGCATGGCGGCATGGTCGTCAGCCACGGAACGCCAGAGGCGGTGGCGAAGGATCCGGCCAGCTTGACCGGCCAGTATCTGGCAGGCGCGCGCGAGATTGCCGTGCCGAAAACCCGGCGCAAGGGTAACGGGAAAAAGCTCACAGTGGTGGGTGCCACTGGCAACAACCTGAAGAACGTCACGGCCGAGTTTCCCTTGGGCAAATTCGTCTGCGTCACCGGGGTTTCCGGTGGCGGGAAATCGACCCTGACAATCGAGACCCTGTTCAAGACCGCCGCCAGCAGGCTCAACGGCGCGCATGAGACGCCCGCACCCTGCGAGACGATCAAAGGGTTTGAGCACCTCGACAAGGTGATCGACATTGACCAGCGCGCGATTGGTCGCACGCCCCGGTCAAACCCGGCGACCTATACCGGTGCCTTCACGCCGATCCGCGACTGGTTCGCCGGTCTGCCCGAAGCCAAGGCGCGCGGCTATCAGGCCGGGCGGTTTTCCTTCAACGTGAAAGGCGGGCGCTGTGAGGCCTGTCAAGGGGACGGGGTCATCAAGATCGAGATGCACTTCCTGCCTGATGTCTATGTGACCTGCGAGACCTGCAAGGGACACCGCTATAACCGCGAAACCCTGGAAATAAAGTTCAAGAACAAGAGCATCGCCGATGTTCTTGACATGACATGCGAAGATGCGCGCGCCTTCTTTCAGGCGGTGCCGGCGATCCGGGAAAAGATGGATGCGCTTTGTGAGGTCGGGCTTGGCTATATCAAGGTTGGCCAGCAGGCGACCACCTTGTCAGGCGGAGAGGCGCAGCGGGTGAAGCTGTCGAAGGAACTCTCGCGCCGCGCGACGGGACGGACACTTTACATCCTTGATGAACCCACCACGGGCCTGCATTTCGAGGATGTGCGAAAGCTTCTGGAGGTGCTGCATTCTTTGGTCGATCAGGGCAATACGGTGGTGGTGATCGAACACAACCTCGATGTCATCAAGACTGCCGACTGGATCATCGACATCGGCCCTGAGGGCGGTGACGGTGGCGGGCAGATCGTTGCAACCGGGACGCCGGAAGATGTCGCCAAGGTCGAGGCCAGCCATACCGGGCGCTATCTCAAAGACATGCTCAGGCCAAAGCGCCACGCGGCAGAATGACCGGGGCGCGGCATCCCCGCCGCGCTCCGATTTCTGTCACAGAAATCGGATCGGAATTTGGGTCAAATTCCGCCACCGACCCTCAGGCCTTTTTCATCGGGCCGGTCGAGATCCCGAAGAGCGAATAGACCGGGCAGGATCCGATCAGCCCGGTTGCAAGCGGCACCACGCCGATCAGCTTGGCATAGTGCCAGAACCCTTCACTCTGGCCCATGAAGAACCACAGCAACAGGCCAAGGCCGACAAGGATACGCAGGGCGCGATCAACGGTGCCTTCGTTGGTCTTGAACATGACAATCTCGTGAAATGAAAGGCCGGGTTTTTCCCGGTCATGCTGTCACTTTTGGGGATTCGGCAGGTTCTGTCTGTGATGTGGTCACATTGACAGCCGCATTTTCGGGCTGACTCAGGCCGTTCTTGCCGTTTGTTCCAGTGCCAAGCGATAGGTGATCCGCACCGTTTCCCGGTCGGTTTCGACCCAGCCTGCTCGCTGGAAGGCATCCAGTCGGCGCGTCACCACCTCGCGCGCCGATCCGATCCGGGCGGCCAGTTCTGCCTGGGTGGCCTGCACCTGATCCGCCTCGGCCATGTCAAGCAAGGCGGCTGCCAAGCGGCTTTCGATGGTGGCAAAGGCCACCTGTTCCAAAAGCCGCGTGACATCTTGCATCCGACGGCCAAGCGCGGTGAGGACAAAGCCGCGAAAGGCGGACTCGCTCTCCATCAGCTGCAGGAAAACCGGGCGGGGGATCATGACAACCTTCGCCTCAGTTGCGGCAAAGGCCTCGCCCGAATAGGGCTCGCCTGCCATCAGCCCCAAGGTCGTCTGCACGCAGGATTGGCCGGGCTCGACGCTATACAGCAGGATCTCACGGCCAGAAGGCCCGGTAAGGTGAACTTCGATCCGGCCTTGCAGCACCACGACAAAGCCCTGTGCGGCATCGCCTGCGCGAAACAGCACCGCGTCTTTGGGAACGGATTGTTCGGGCAGCGCCTGCAAGCGGCGTGCGGCCTCTTGGGAGAGGGCCCCGACCTGGTTGGTCCAGGTCATTGCTGGCGCGCGGTGCCCGCAATGAGATCGGTAAGGCACCGTTCGGGAAGGCCGAGGATATCGAACGCGGCTTCCTCGCTGTGCGCAATACGGCCAACGGCACCCGGCATGGCCTCGATCGCGCGCAAAAGCGCCGCTGCGATCTGGCGCTGCGGTGTGCCGGTTGTCAGGCAGACCACCAGCGGCTCTGCGCCGTTGCGCAACAGATAGTCGGGAAGCCGCGCCATGGCTTTCAGGATCTTGAGGTAGTCGGTTTCATGTCCCGTCATCGCGCGCAGGTCGATCAACAGGTGTTGGGTCGGTCGCGCTTGCCTGTCGCGGGCATAGGCGGCCGCAGCTTGCAGACAATCATCCATCATGATCCTGCCCTCAAGCCGGGCAAGGACAACGCCACGATCGGGGAAAATCTGATAGGTTGCCGACATTCTATCCAACGATATTTGAATACCCGAAAGAGCTGTTCTTTACGATGGAAAGTCAATGGCCGTTGATGGCTATGCGCAGGTTCAGACCGATCGTTTTGGGTCTGCGCTGGTTGGGTCAGGAAAACGAAAGCGCGCCGGAACCGGTCCGGCGCGCGTGATCTTGGAAAACGGATCTTGAAGCGATCTGGGGCCAGATCCGCGGATCAGTCCATCGCTTTGAAATTCAGGCTGGCGCCCGCCTTGATGCCCGAGAACCAGCGGGCGGTGACCGTCTTGGTCTTGGTGTAAAAGCGGAAGGCGTCGGGGCCATACTGGTTCAGATCGCCAAAGGCCGATTTCTTCCAGCCGCCGAAGGAGTAGTAGGACAGCGGCACCGGGATGGGGAAGTTGATGCCCACCATACCGACATTGACGCGGCTGGCAAAATCGCGCGCCGTGTCGCCGTCGGCGGTGAAGATCGCGGTGCCGTTGCCGTATTCATTGTCCATGACAAGCTTCAGCGCATCCTCATAGCTAGAACTGCGCACCGTCGAGAGCACCGGGCCAAAGATTTCCTGTTTGTAGATGTCCATGTCGCGGGTCACGCGATCAAACAGCGTCGGGCCGACGAAGAAGCCGTTTTCATAGCCCTGGATCTTGATGCTGCGGCCATCGACCACCAATTTCGCGCCCTGTACGACGCCCGATCCGATCAGAGCATTGATCCGGTCGCGCGATTGGGCGGTGATGACGGGACCAAAATCCACGTCCTCGCCGGCGGTATAGGGGCCAACCTTCAGTTTTTCGATCCGCGGCACCAGCCGCTCGATCAGCGCATCGGCAGTCTTTTCCCCGACGGGTACCGCAACCGAAATTGCCATGCAGCGTTCGCCCGCCGCGCCATAGCCCGCGCCGATCAGCGCATCCGCCGCCTTGTCCATATCGGCATCGGGCATGATGATCATGTGGTTCTTTGCCCCGCCAAAGCACTGGGCGCGTTTGCCATTCGCCGCCGCGCGGCCGTAGATGTATTGCGCGATCGGGGTCGATCCGACAAAGCCCACGCCCTGAATGGTCTCGTGATCAAGGATGCCGTCCACGATTTCCTTGGCGCCGTTGATGACCTGCAAGACGCCATCCGGCAGGCCGGCCTGTTGCAGAAGTTCCGCGAGGAATAGCGAGGTCGAAGGCACGCGTTCCGACGGTTTCAGGATCATCGCATTGCCGCAGGCCAGCGCCGGTCCCATTTTCCACAAGGGGATCATGGCGGGGAAGTTGAAGGGCGTGATGCCTGCAACAACGCCCAAAGCCTGACGCATGGCATAGATATCAATGCCGGGGCCTGCGTTGTCGGTCATCTCGCCTTTCAGGAAGGCGGGTGCCCCCATACAAACCTCAATCACTTCCAGCCCGCGCTGCACGTCACCGCGCGCGTCCGGAAAGGTCTTGCCATGTTCGCGGCTGACCATCTCGGCCAGCTTTTCCATGTTCTGATTGATGAGCGCGCCAAAGGCCATCATCACCCGCGCTCGGCGCTGGGGGTTGGTGGCGGCCCAGGCCACTTGGGCGTGGGCGGCATCGGCGACGGCGGCATCAAGCTCGGCCCGGGTGGCCAGCGACACGCGTGCCTGAACCTCGCCTGTGGCGGGGTTCATGATATCGGCAAAGCGGCCCGACGTGCCGGCGACAAGCTTGCCGTTGATCCAGTGACCGATCTCTTTCATGGGGAATCCTCCTGCGTTTGCAGAAGAGATTAGTCTTGCGGAAATGCCGTGAAAAGCGCCAAGGTGGCAAAAGCATTTTGCGAAATTGCAAATTCTCCTCGTCGCGGTTCCCGCGCTCGTCGGGAGGCTGCGACGAGAAGCGCCAGCGCACGAGGAGTGGTATGGACTGGGATGATTTGCGGGTATTCCTTGCCGTTGCACGCAGCGAAAGCCTGTCGGGCGCAGGAAAGCGTCTGAAGATTGATCCGGCCACAGTGGGCCGCCGGATCGCCCGGCTGGAAGAGGCGCTGGCCGCGCGGCTGTTTATCAAAAGCCCGCAGGGCTATGCGTTGACGGAAACAGGCGCGCGGCTGGTGCCGCAAGCCGAGGCGGCCGAGGCGGCCTTGCGCGGGGTGGGTGAGGCGGCACAGGGCCCCGAGGGGCTGACCGGCCTTATCCGCATCGGCGCTCCAGACGGATGTGCAAATTACCTGCTTCCGCAGGTTCTGACCCGGATCTGCGATGCCAATCCGGGGCTGGAGGTCCAGCTTGTCGCGCTTCCGCGCGTGTTCAACCTGTCAAAACGCGAGGCGGACATGGCCATCGGTGTCTCTCGCCCCGAGGCAGGGCGGCTCACCGTGCAGAAGCTGACCGATTACCGGCTGCACCTGGCTGCAAGCGCAAACTATCTTGCCCGCCATCCGCCGATTGAAAGCCGCACCGATCTGAGGGGCCACAGGCTTGTCGGCTATATCCCCGACATGATCTTTGACAAGGAACTTGATTACCTGGCCGAACTTGGCCTTGCGCCGCCGCCCTTGGCGTCAAATTCGGTTTCGGTTCAGCTTAACTTTCTGCGCGCCGGGGCGGGGGTGGGCGTGGTGCATGACTTTGCCTTGCCCGCTGCCAGCGACCTGACGCGTATCCTGCCCGATGAGATCAGCCTGACGCGGGCCTTCTGGCTGATCCGTCATGCAGATGATGCCCGTGTTACCCGGCTGAACCGCTTTGCCGAGGCGCTGGTGCGCGAGGCGCGCGCGGAAATGGCGCGATTGGAGAGGCCGCTGGCCGTCTGACAACCTGAGGTATTGCTTGACAGAATCCCCGCCCGGCGCGACGCTTTGAAAGACAGCCACCGTCGCATGGGAGGTGCCGATGCTTGTCAGCCAAATCCTTAAATCCAAAGGGTCCGAAGGGGTTGTCACCGTGCAGCCCGGTCTTTCGGTGTCCCAGGCCGCCGAGGTTCTGTCGCAGAAGAAGATCGGCGCTCTGGTGATTTCAAAGGACGGCAAGACGCTGGGCGGCATTGTCTCGGAGCGCGACATCGTGCGCGAGGTTGGGCGGCGGGGCCCGGATTGTCTGAATGACAGCGTGGCCAGCATCATGACCGCAAAGGTCGTAACCTGCCATTTGGCCGAACAGACCGATGCCGTCCTGCAAAAGATGACCGACGGTCGGTTTCGCCATATCCCGGTGGTCGAGGGCGGCCAACTGGTTGGGCTGATCTCGATCGGCGATGTCGTCAAGGCGCGATTGACCGAGCTTGCGATGGAAAAAGACGCCTTGGAAGGCATGATCAAGGGCTTTTGACGCCGGACGCCCCGGCGAATTTGGGCTTGCGCGGGAAGGCGCAATATTGTTGCGTGTGCCCGCAAGGCTTGGGGAGGCGTCATGCGCATCGGTCTATACCCTGGAACATTCGATCCGATCACGCTTGGCCATAGCGACATCATCCAGCGCGCGTTGGCCTTGGTCGACCGGCTGGTGATCGGGGTGGCGATCAATCGCGACAAGGGGCCGATGTTCACGCTGGAGGAACGGGTTGCCATGGTGCAGGCCGAATGTGCGCCGATCGCGGCGCGGGTCGGCGGTGAGATTGTCGTGCATCCGTTTGAAAACCTACTGATCGACTGCGCGCGC